>CAYUIJ010000029.1:0-24516 GCA_964444735.1 uncultured Bacteroides sp.
AAAGTTATCAAAAACACCGCATAACCGCAAGAACGGAGCCCGGAAAAAACTCCCTTTATGGAACGGACAATAAAGAGGGTGCGGATCCTTGCTTTTTCTTCCGTATGCGGAATTTGTCCGCATACGTGTGGACTTATTCCACAGTCATGCAGATTGCCTGTTTTATCTGTTTACCTGATATACAGTTATTTGGCAGGTATTTTTGCCGATGGCACGTCTTTTGATACGAACTTGATGAATTAAATTCCGCCAGCGCGTTATTTGATGAGTAATTTTAATAATAAATATGAATCATGAGTAAATTCAGGTTTGTTTTTTTCATTCTGGCTTGCGTATCCGGTTTGTATGCGCAGGCTCAGAGCAGAACAGTGAAAGGGCGTGTTCTCTCTGCAGAAGACAGGGAACCGCTAATCGGAGCCACTGTGAGGATACCCGGCACGTCTGTAGGCGTGGCAACGGATATAGAAGGCAATTTCTCATTGGAAGTCCCCGATGAAAACAATACATTGGTAATAGAGTTCATAGGTATGAATACCTTAACCGCGAAGATACCCGCCAACGGGGTGCTGAACGTGTCCTTGCGTCCGGTGGCGCAGCGGCTGGATGAGGTGGTGGTGACGGGCTACGGCAACTTTTCCAAGTCCTCGTTTACCGGCTCGGCGAATACGTTGCGGGGAGACTTGCTGAAAGATGTCCCGGTTGTATCGGTAGAGCAGAAGCTGCAGGGAATGATTCCGGGCGTGTCTGTATCGGGTAATTCCGGCCAGCCGGGTGCCAACCAGAGTATACGTATCCGCGGTATGGGGTCATTCAACGCATCAAAAGAGCCCCTGTTTGTCATTGACGGAGTGCCGGTGACTTCCGGAAGTCTGAGCGGCGGATCGGCCGCTGCCGCTTACATGAACAATTCCAAGACGAATATAATGAGTACGCTGAACACTTCGGATATCGAGAATATCACGGTCATAAAAGACGCGGCGGCGGCTTCCCTGTATGGCTCGCGCGCGGCGAACGGCGTGATTCTGATTACCACTAAAAAGGGTACCCGGGGGCGTGCCAGGGCTACATTGAAAATTGACGGAGGCTTTTCTGACGCCGCCGTGAAGTTTCGCCCCGTTTTGAATGGAGAACAGCGCAGGGAGCTGATTTATGAAGGCCTGATGAACTTTCAGCAGGATGAGATAGCGAAGAATCCGGATGCCGGACTGCCATCGCCCGCGGAGTATGCCGACGGGCATGTCGATGACTACGCCTCCATCCCGGAACTGGGATATACTGACTGGCGGAAGGAACTGATGCGTACGGCGCATCATCAGAGCTATGAGGCATCCGTGTCGGGAGGCAATGACAAGTCGACTTTCTATTCCTCCATTGGCTATAGCCGTCAGGAGGGTCTGGCGAAAAATTCCAGCCTTGACAGGTATACGCTCCGTCTGAATATGACCCAGAAGATAGGTTCCCGCGGTGAGGCGGGTGCCAATGTGATGTTCTCCCGGCTGAGTCAGGAAATGAACGAGGAGCGCACGTCATTCATTAATCCTTTCTTCTGCGTGGCCGTGTATACCACTCCGTCTTTTCCTGTACGCGATGCCGAAGGGAATTATGTAGGGTCATATCCCGGCAGCAATGTGAATCCTTCGCGCGATATCCGTACTGACTATAACCGTACCAACATGACAAGGATATTTTCTACGGGCTATGCCTCGGTAGACATTGTCAAGGGGCTGCGACTGAAGGAAACGCTTAGCTATGATTATAATATCCAGAAAGATTCCCGTTACTGGAACCCGCTGAGCGGAGCCGGCCCCAAAAGCGGTTCTGACGCGCAGACGGCAAAAGGATTCATAGAATACGGCAAGCTGGTCTCTTCCACCTCGCTGGGATATAATACCTCCATAGCGCGGTTGCATCATATAGACGCGCTGGTGGCCTATGAGACCGATAATTATCAGACTGATAAGGCAATGGGGGATAAGTCAAGGCTCCCCTCAGACTATCTGGTGGAACCGGACAACGCGGCCTTACTGAACGGCTTTGTGTCTTCCAGCCAGGATTCGAGAATGATTTCCTATGTATCGCGTGTCAACTATGACTATGATGACCGTTACTACATTGCGGGCAGCTTCCGCCGTGACGGCAGCTCACGCCTGTCGCCCGATAACCGCTGGGGAAATTTCTGGTCGGTATCCGGTATGTGGGACGCGGGTGCCGAGAAATTCATGCAGCCTGTAAAGAGTGTGCTGAGTGATTTGAAGATACGTGCATCGTATGGCGTGAATGGCAATCAGCCGGGCGCCTTTTACGGATATATGGGGCTCTATTCCTACGGGCTGAATTATATGGGGGGCGGCGGATCTTATGAGTCGGCGCTGCCGAATCCGAACCTTAAGTGGGAAAAGAACTATAACCTGAATTTAGGACTTGACCTGACATTTATTAACCGTATTTTTGTCAGCCTTGAATATTATAATCGTGATACGAAAGATTTGCTTTACAATCGTCCTATCAGCAGCACCACCGGTTTCCAGAACTATTTGGGAAACCTGGGGCAGCTGAATAACAAAGGCTGGGAACTGGAACTGCGTACCATAAACCTTGCCGGCAACGGTCTTAACTGGACTTCCGTCTTGAACATGACTCACAATAAGAATAAGATTGTGTCATTGGACGGCAAGCTGGAGCAGTCTGTCGAGGGGAGCTGGTTCATCCATAAGGTGGGGCTGCCGTATTCCACCTTTTATGTGAAAGAATATGCGGGGGTTGATTCTCAGACAGGAAAGGCCCTCTACTATATGAATACGCCGGATGCTGACGGCAATTATGACAGGACGGTTACCGCTGACGCTTCTGCCGCGCAGGCTGTTCCTTATAAGTCTGCCGATCCTGATATATCGGGAGGCCTTACCAATATTCTGAATTACAAATGGTTTGATCTGGCATTGACTATGACATGGTCCTTAGGAGGATACTCTTTTGACAAGACCGGGACCTATAATGAGACTGACGGCGCGAGGGAGCAATATTACAACCTGCCCGTTTATGAGCTGGATCGCTGGCAAAAGCCGGGTGATGTGACCGATGTCCCCCGGTTTGTGCTTGGCCAGGCGACAGGGCCGCAGAATTCATCCCGTTATGTGCACAGCACCGATCATTTACGTGTGAAGAACCTTACCCTTGGCTTTACATTGCCTGATCAGTGGCTGGCCAGACTGGGTGTCAGCAAGGCGCGGTTGTATTTCTCAGGAAGCAACCTGCTGACATGGGCAAAGTGGGATCAGTATGATCCGGAAGTGCCCGTTTCCGGGGAGGTGTTTTGTGAAACGCCCCTGATGCGTACTTATAGTTTTGGAATAGAAGTTTCATTTTAATGAGTTTCCCTTAAAATCAGAACGGAATGAAAAAAATATATTTATCGATTGTTGCGGCCGTAACATTATTGATGTCCGCCTCGTGTGCCGATAGCTGGCTGGATATGGATCCTTCTACGGCAGTGCCTAGTGATGGTGCCATTAAGAATACGGACGACGCGCAGGTGGCGTTGAACGGCATATACCGGATGGCATCGGCGCACAGCTATTATGGTGATAATTATCTTTACTACGCCGACTGCCGCGGCGAGGACGTGCAGGCGCGTATCAACAAGGGAGCCGGCCGCAGGGTATCTCCTTATTATTTCTTTGATGTGACGGCTGATGATAATTTTAATATCACCCCTGTCTGGAACCAGCCGTATAATGTGATTCATCAGGCTAACAGTCTGATAGAGAAGCTGGATGCCGGAGATGCCGGAGACACCGGGCCGGAAGTGGCGCGGATCAGGTCGGAGGCGCTGGCAATGAGAGGGCTGGCCTTGTTTGACTTGACCCGTTTGTTCGGTATGCCTTATACCCTGGATAAGGGAGCTTCTTTAGGAGTCCCTATTGAGATTCAAACCACGCTGGAGGATCATGTTCCCGTGCGCAACACGGTGGCGCAATGCTATGAGCAGGTGCTGGAAGACCTGAACAGCGCGCTGGGAGGACTGACGAAAGAAAGGCATGACGGCTATATGAATTACTGGAGCGTGAAGGCCTTGCTCTCGCGGGTTTATCTGTATATGGAAGACAATGAGCACGCACTGGAGTGCGCGGAAGAGGTAATCAACGAGAATGGAGGAATTTACCGGCTCTTTACTCATGACGAATATCCTTCCGTATGGGGGAAGGACTTTAACTCGGAGTCATTGTTTGAGTTCTATTTTACGATGTCCGAGCCTTCAGGCGGTTCGGGAGGAGAGGGCGCGCCAATGGTGTATGCCGACAATGTGAAAGACTGGAATAACCTGATTCTGACGGAGGCTTATCTGGATTTGCTGGATGAGGATCCTGAGGATGTGCGTCATGTATTTCCTCATCTGCCGGAAAACGCGGATGCGGACACATTGCCGGCGGCTGCCAAGGGCCGGCCGAAATATCTGATCAAGTATCCGGGAAAGTCGGGCAGTGTGACCGATGCCGTTTCTACAGGCAATCCGCAGGATAATGATCTTTGCATTCTCCGTTTGTCAGAGGTCTACTTGAATGCCGCCGAAGCCGCTTTTAAGGCCGGCGAGACGGAAAAGTCGCTGAAGTATCTGAATGCGATAGTCAGCCGTGCCAATCCGGCAAAATCCGTAGCATCGGCCGATCTCACTCTGGAGCGTATCCTGAGAGAAAGACGTAAGGAACTGGTAGGCGAAGGCCATGCTTTCTTTGATTATATGCGTAATGGAAAGTCAGTGAACCGTTCGGGAGGGTGGCATCTGACTATGCCTGAAGATGCCCGTGTCATCGCGCCTTCAGATCCCCGTGTGGCGCTTCCTGTTCCGCAAGCTGAGATTGACGCTAATCCGAATATGGTTCAAAATCCCAGATAACGGCTTTGTCCGTGTCAGGCTTGCCTTTCTTTCCGATGGCTGTATCGGAGAGAAAGGCTTTCTTTTTACAGTCTTCCCCTCCGTTGGGACGGGATTCGTTATGTTTGCGATGCCCGGATCCCGCCGGCCTGTAACTGTAGTGAACGCTTCTGGACAGCCTGTCGAAGACGGATGCTCCTCTTGCCTTCGTGAGGGCGGAGAGAGCGTGTCGCACGGCCCCGGAAGGAAAGACCCGCTGATGCGCGGCAATCTCAGGGCCCGGCTGTAAGGCTCATATTTAAGGCGGGAGTGAATGACGCCGTTATTTTTTAGTAGAAAATAACGGCGTTTTATGATTAATGTCTTTTGAAAATTTATACCTTTGTATGGAAAACTGATAAATCTGTATTGGAATGTCTGAGACGAAGAAGATAAAAACCGCTTTGATATCGGTTTACCACAAAGAGGGTCTGGATGAAATCATAGCCAGGCTTCACGAAGAGGGCGTACGGTTCTTGTCAACCGGCGGGACCCGCCGGTTTATAGAGTCTTTGGGATATCCCTGCACGGCCGTGGAGGATTTGACCTCTTATCCTTCTATTCTTGGGGGAAGAGTAAAGACCCTCCATCCGAAAGTATTCGGAGGCATATTGGGACGCCGCTTCATGGAAGAAGACCGTGAACAGATGGCTGAATATGAAATCCCGGAGATAGACTTGGTGATAGTCGATTTGTATCCTTTTGAAGACACTGTCGCTTCGGGAGCCGGAGAGCAGGCCGTTATTGAAAAAATAGACATAGGCGGGATCTCGTTGATTCGCGCGGGGGCCAAAAACTTCAAGGACGTTGTGATTGTAGCGGGCAAGGCGCAGTATAAGCCCTTGCGTGATATCCTGATGGAAAAAGGCGCATGTACGACACTGGAAGAACGCCGCTGGTTTGCCAAAGAGGCTTTTGCTGTGTCGTCACGCTATGACTCCGCAGTCTTCGCTTATTTTGACGGAGGCGAAGGCTCCGCGTTCCGCTATGCGGAAGATGACGCGCGTCAGCTTCGCTATGGCGAGAATCCTCATCAGAAAGGTTATTTCTATGGCGACTTTGACGCGATGTTTGATCAGATACATGGTAAGGAAATCTCATATAACAACCTGCTCGACATTAATGCGGCGGTTGATTTGATTGATGAGTTCGATGAGATAACATTCGCCGTTCTGAAACACAATAACGCATGCGGGCTGGCTTCGCGGCCTACGCTGCTGCAGGCGTGGAAGGATGCCTTGGCAGGCGATCCGGTGTCGGCGTTCGGCGGCGTACTGATTACGAATGAGTCTGTAGACTGCGCTACGGCAGAGGAGATAGACAGAATCTTCTTTGAGGTAATCATCGCTCCTGATTATGACATGGACGCCCTCAGGATTCTTCAGCAGAAGAAAAACCGCATAATATTGGTCCGTAAGGATACGGAACTGCCTAAGAGACAATTCCGTTCTGTCTTGAACGGTGTTTTGGTACAGGATAAGGATTTGAATATTGAGACCAGAGAGGATTTGAGGCTTGTTACCGGGAGAGCAGCCACTCCTTGTGAGATTGAGGACATGCTGTTTGCCAATAAAATTGTAAAGAACAGTAAGAGTAATTCTATTGTGCTGGCTAAAGACAAGCAGCTTGTAGCCGGCGGGGTGGGGCAGACATCACGCGTTGACGCGTTAAGACAGGCAATAGAAAAGGCGCATGGCTTTGGCTTTGACTTGCACGGAGCGGTAATGGCCAGTGATGCGTTTTTCCCTTTTGGCGATTGTGTGGAGATTGCGGGTAAGGAAGGCATTACGGCGGTTATACAGCCGGGCGGCTCCATAAGGGACGAGGAGTCGGTAACCTGTTGCAATGAGCATGGTATTGCAATGGTTATGACAGGAGTCCGTCATTTTAAACATTAATCTGAAAAAAGAAAGAATACGGATAGGATATGGGACTGTTTTCGTTCACACAAGAAATAGCGATGGATTTAGGCACAGCCAACACCATTATTACCAGCAATGGTAAGGTGGTGGTAGATGAGCCTTCTGTCGTGGCTTTGGACCGCAGAACAGAGAAGATGATTGCTGTAGGTGAGAAAGCCAAGATGATGTATGAGAAGGAAAATCCTCATATACGTACGGTGCGCCCGCTTCGTGACGGAGTGATTGCCGATTTTAATGCCTGCGAGCAAATGATGAGAGGGCTGATTAAGAAGGTTAGTACCGGGCACCGGCTTTTCTCTCCTTCTTTGCGTATGGTCATCGGGGTTCCTTCGGGAAGCACGGAAGTGGAATTGCGTGCTGTACGCGATTCTGCAGAGCATGCCGGAGGGCGTGATGTGTATCTGATATTTGAGCCTATGGCGGCGGCCATTGGTGTAGGATTGGACGTGCTGGCTCCTGAGGGGAACATGATTGTGGATATAGGCGGAGGCTCTACGGAGATAGCCGTTATTTCGCTGGGCGGTATTGTCACCAACAGCTCGATACGTATAGCGGGTGATGACTTTACCGCCGATATTCAGGAGTATATGAGCCGCCAGCACAATGTGAAGGTGAGCGAGCGCATGGCCGAACGCATTAAGATTGCGGTGGGAGCGGCATTGACCGATTTGGGCGATGATGCTCCGGATAATTATACCGTATACGGCCCTAACCGGATAACGGCTCTTCCTATGGAAGTTCCGGTATGTTATCAGGAAATCGCGCATTGCTTGGAGAAATCCATCTCAAAGATAGAGACGGCGGTGCTCAGCGCTCTGGAAAACACTCCCCCCGAACTGTATGCCGATATTGTGCATAACGGCATTTATCTTGCCGGCGGCGGCGCTCTGCTTCGTGGCTTGGACAAACGTCTGATCGATAAGATAAACATTCCTTTCCATGTGGCTGAGGACCCTCTGCACAGCGTAGCCAAAGGAACGGGTGTCGCTTTGAAGAATATTGATCATTTTCCGTTCCTTATGCGTTAAAAGAAGGAGCCGGATACAAAAACGGATAGGATGTTGTGCGTAATCTGCTCGATTTTTTTATAAAAAACAGCCACAGCTTTCTCTTCATTCTGTTAGAGGTGCTGTGCGCGGTTTTGCTGCTTCGGTCCAATAACTATCTGGGCAGCGTCTGTTTCACGTCGGCTAACCGTTTTTGCGGCTTTGTATACGAAATGACGAGTCAGATTACAAGGTATTTTCATCTGGAAGCGATTAACGATTCGTTGACTGAGCGTAATATCACTGCAGAGCGGGAACTTGCGGCATTGCGCAGGCAAGTAAGGGAGCTTTCCGGCGATACCGTGAGTCTTGGCGGCCTGACTGAAACCGCATTGCAAGGCTTCAGTATGCTGAAAGCGCATGTTGTGAATAATTCTTTGAACCGGACCGACAATTATCTTACCGTGGATTGTGGGAGTACTGACGGATTGCTGCCCGGAACGGGGGTTGTCAACGGATTGGGAGTTGTAGGCATCGTAGACAGAACCGCTTCACATTATGCCTTGGTTATCTCCTTGCTGAGCAGCAAGTCCAATGTCAGTTGTAAAATAAAGGGGCGTGAGTATTTCGGTTATTTACGGTGGGATGGAAAAGATTCGCGCTTCAGCTGGCTGCATGACTTGCCCAGTCATGCCGTGTGCCATAAAGGAGATACGATTGTGACGAGCGGCTATTCGGCCATTTTCCCCGAGGGTATAATGGTTGGAACCGTTGACGGGAAATTAGATTCCAGCGATGGCCTTTCCTATTTGGTGAAAGTGAGATTGTCAGTTGATTTCGGACGTTTGGGCAATGTCAGAATCATATTCCGCAAAGGAATGGAAGAGCAGCAGCAACTGGAAAAGGATATACAATAAGCCATGTCATTTTCTTTGCAACATATATTGGGGGCAGCTGGCCTGGTTTTAATGCAGGCTGTATTTTTTAATCACATATATATTGGAGGATATGCCACTCCTTTTGTTTATGTATGGCTTATTCTGGCATTGAATAAGAATATTGGCCGCAATGTCCTGCTTCTGTGCGGATTCTGTATAGGCCTGCTTGTTGATGTCTTTTCCGATACATTGGGGATGCATGCCGCTGCAACAACCTTGCTGGCTTATATCAGGCCTTTTATATTATCTCTGTTTGTCTCGTATGAAAGCCAGGACGATTTCTTTCCTGGAGTCCGGGCAATGGAGAGAGGGCGTTTTGCGGGCTATGTCATGACGGGCGTTCTGCTGCATCACACGGCATTGTTGTGTCTTGACGCGTTTTCCCTGTTTTACTGGGACATGCTTTTTATAAAGATATTTTCATGCGCACTGCTTACAACGCTGTGTATACTGTTTATGGAGTGTGTATGTAAGGGCAGATAGCTCAGGGAGTCAGGCTATGCATAATTATAATCTGGAAAAAAGAAAGTTTGTCATTGGCGGCGCGGCAGTCTTTATCGTGCTGGTATATATATTGCGTTTGTTCGCCTTACAGATATTGAATGACGATTACAAGAAAAATGCCGATAGCAATGCTTTCCTTAAAAAGGTGCAGTTTCCTGCCAGAGGTGTCATTTATGACAGGAACGGATGCCTGATGGTTTACAATCAGCCGGCATACGACCTTATGGTGGTTATGCGTGAGATAAACAGCCTTGATACCCTTGATTTTTGTGAGACGCTGGGTATTACCAAGGAGTTTTTTATAAAGCGGATGGCCGATATCAAAAACCGTGCTTTAAATCCGGGATATTCACGATATACGGAGCAGTTGTTTATTAGCCAGCTGCCTGCCGAGGAGTTTGCCGTATTTCAGGAAAAGCTTTTCCGCTTTCCGGGCTTTTATATCCAGCGCCGGACTACCAGACAATATGCTTATAGCGTGGCTGCCCATGTATTGGGCGATATAGCCGAGGTCTCTCCCCGCGACATTGAAAAAGATGATTACTATCGGAGCGGTGACTTTATTGGGATTCAAGGAGTAGAACGTTATTATGAAAAAGTGCTGCGGGGTGAGAAAGGAGTTGAGATATTGCTTCGCGACGCGCATGGGCGTATTCAGGGGAGATATCAGGACGGAGCTTATGACAAGCGTCCTGTACGCGGGAAAAATCTGACTTTGGGACTGGATGTGGAATTGCAGGAGCTTGGCGAACGGCTGCTTGAGGGAAAAATAGGAAGTATTGTTGCCATTGAGCCCTCTACCGGTGATATTCTTTGCATGGTATCGGCTCCTTCTTATGATCCTCATCTGCTGGCAGGGCGTGACAGAGGCAAACATCATTCGGAGCTTTCCCGGGACAGTTGGAAGCCGCTGCTTAACCGTGCGGTTTCGGGGACATATCCTCCGGGATCCACATTCAAGACATCACAGGCTCTTACTTTCATGCAGGAAGGTATCATATCGTCTGACCGGACATTTTATCCCTGTTATCACGGATTTGTGTACGGCAGTCTCCGTGTAGGCTGTCATGCTCACGGATCTCCCTTGTCATTGATCCCGGCATTGGCTACCTCATGCAACGGGTATTTCTGCTGGGGGCTGTATCATATGCTCGGTAACCGTGTCAGATATAAAACCGTGCAGCAGGCCATGACTACGTGGAAAGATTATATGGTCTCAATGGGATTCGGTTACCGGTTAGGAGTGGATATTCCGGGTGAACGGCGCGGAATGATTCCCAATGCGGCTTTTTACGATAAGGCTTATCATGGATCATGGAACGGCCTTACTGTTATCAGTATCGCCATTGGGCAAGGCGAGGTTACGCTTACGCCTCTTCAAATAGCCAATCTGGGGGCTACGATAGCCAATCGCGGATATTTCATTACCCCCCATGTGGTACATTCCATTGAAGGCGGGCGGCTTGACAGCATTTATTACGAGCGCCGCTATACTAAAGTCGAGCCACGCTATTATGAAGAAGTTGTGCGGGGTATGCGTCAGGCCGTTCTTGCCGGAACGTGCAGGGGCGCGGATATTCCGGATATAGAAGTCTGCGGGAAAACCGGTACGGCAGAAAACCGCGGGCATGACCACTCGGCTTTTATGGGATTTGCTCCGATGAACAATCCCCGGATTGCCATAGCCGTATATGTAGAGAACGGAGGATTCGGTGCCGTATATGGCGTGCCGATTGGTAAGCTGATGATTGAAAAGTATCTGAAAGGCAGGCTGTCATCCGAGAGCGAGGAGCAGGCAAAAGTCATTCAGGAAAAACGCATTGCGTATGGTGACCAGGAACGTTAGTTTTATAAAGTCCGTTGATTGGGTAATTATTGCCTTGTATCTGGTTCTGGTTGGTTGTGGATGGCTTAGCATTTGCGGTGCCAGTTATGCGTATGGCGAACCTGATTTCTTGAACTTTGACACGCGTGCCGGAAAGCAGCTGATATGGATTGGCTGTTCGCTGGCAATCGGTTTTGTTTCGCTCCTGCTTGAGAAAAAGCTGTATGAGATGCTGGCTTATGTATTTTATGCACTGGTCATACTGCTGCTTATAGTCACCTTGTTTGTAGGCAGTGATATCAAGGGATCGCATTCTTGGATACGGTTGGGAGGGGAAATCAGCCTCCAGCCTGCAGAGTTTGCCAAGTCTGCTACGGCATTGGCATTGGCACGTTACATGAGCTCTTATGATTTTTCCATTCGTAAATTGCGTGATTTACTCAGGGCGGCCGGGCTGATTCTATTGCCCATGCTGATTATCATTATGCAGGAAGAGACCGGATCCGCATTGGTTTTTCTCTCTTTTTTCCTGATGCTTTATCGTGAAGGCATGTCAGGCGTGTTTTTGTTCTCAGGCATTTGCGCGGTTGTATATTTCATAGTGGGAATCCGTTTTTACGATGTTTCTTTGTGGGGGATGCCTGTCTCGGCTGGCAAATTTGCAGTGCTGTTTCTCATTCAGATGTGTACGGCCGGCATGCTGGGAATTTATATCCGCCGCAAGGCCCTGATGAATTGGACAGGGGGTATTATCATGGGAGTTACCGGAATGGCCTTATTGTTTTCTTTGTACGTAATTCCTTTTGATGTGACATGGGTGCAGCTGGGATTGTGCGTTCTTCTTTTCTTTTATCTGTTATACATGTGGTTGCGTGATCGTATCAGCAACTATGCATATATTGCGGCATTCGTTCTGGGCTCAGCCGCTTTCTTTTATTCCAGCGGTTATGTTTTCAATGAAGTGCTTCGTCCGCACCAGAGAATGCGTATAGAGGTCGTGCTCGGTATGAAAGAAGATCTTTCCGGAGCCGGCTATAACGTAAATCAGTCGAAGATTGCAATCGGTTCGGGTGGCTTTGCCGGAAAGGGTTTTTTGAACGGGACGCAGACCAAACTGAAATACGTACCCGAACAGGATACCGACTTTATATTCTGTACGGTAGGTGAGGAACAAGGCTTTGTGGGAGCTTCTGTGGTACTTCTGTTGTTTATGACCCTTATTCTGCGTATTTTGGTCTTGGCCGAACGCCAGCCTGATACTTTCGGCCGGGTGTACGGATATTCTCTGGCCGGAATATTTCTCTTTCATTTGTTTATCAACATAGGAATGGTATTGGGTATTACGCCCGTTATCGGTATCCCTTTGCCGTTTTTCAGTTACGGAGGCTCCTCGCTTTGGGGATTTACCATATTGCTGTTTATTTTTATTCGGATTGATTCTGCCCGTAAGAGAGCCTGATGCCTATATTGGTAATGCCTTTTATTTCCTTTTCTTTCATAAAGTGGCTTATCTTGAAGACCGGATGCGTATTCTTTTTCAGGTGAATGGGCTTAAAAGGAAAACTTTTCTGATATGATCCGCTAAGTCCGTTACCGTTGAATTTGCCTTTATTGTCGGTCAGCTTGCATTCTACGGTATCAATACGGAATACGTCTTGGCCGGTCTCATTGTGTGATATGAGCAGCCATACCGACTGATAAGGATAGTCTTGTGTGTGTCTGATTTCAATATAAGCATGGCATTGTGATTCCTCTTTCTGTTCCTGAAGTTGCAGATACAGAGTGTCATTCTTGTTCCATCCGGCCGGCTGTACGGAACAGAACGAATGATAGTTGTCGGCCGGCAAACAAGACACTGCCGACATTCCTGTCAGCAGCATGCATGTGTAAGGGCTTATTTTAAAGAAATTCATTGCTGTCCGTCTCCTTTTTTGTTTTCTGTCCGTGCGGGCACGTTGTTCACCGGTTTCTGTTCGGTCAGATGGTTATTTGCTCCCTGTTCCTGACTGTGGCTCTTTTCTTGCTGGTTCCGGTTATTTCCGGTTTCTTTGTTGTCGCGTCCTTTAGAGCGGTTCACACCATTGCCCTTACTGGGTTGTTGAGGCTGTTCCTGCGGGACGTTCTGCTTGTTTTTATCATTGTTTTCAGGACGATTGTTTCTTTCGCGCTGATTTTTTTCCTGTCCGTTGTTCCGTTTATCTCTTGGAGGTTGTTTTTTTTCTCCGTTTCCTGCTTTGTCGCTTTCGGACTTGTTATTTTCAGTCACAGGCCGGGCCGGATGGCTGTTGTTGGCTGGAGTGTCTTTTTTCTTCTTCTTTCTGCTCTTGTCAAAGCGGGTTACACTTTCCTGTTCCAGCAAGTCTACCGGATGTTTTGCCTCGTTGGCACTTTCTTCCAGACTGTCGGGCTTGATACCTGCGCGGTTCATGCTGATAATCTCAAACGCCCTGCGCCCGGTAATGGTCACGGTGTTGACTGCAAAGTTCTTGTCGGTAGAATAGGTGACGAGGCCTTTCAGTATATCCGATTTGAAATAATAAAATGTTCCGTCTTTGGTTTCCAGCTCTATTTCCCGTGAAGGCATCCGTTTGTTGCATTCTACGTATGCGTCAATTTCGTAGTTGAGGCAGCATTTCAGTTTGGCACATTGTCCGGCCAGTTTCTGCGGGTTGAGCGATATGTCCTGGATACGGGCGGCATTGGTTGAAACCGATATGAAATTGGTCATCCATGTGGCACAGCACAATTCTCGTCCGCAGGGACCTATGCCTCCTATGCGTCCGGCTTCCTGCCGCGCACCGATCTGTTTCATTTCAATCCTTACCCTGAACGTTTCTGCCAGAACTCTGATTAGTTGGCGGAAGTCTACGCGTTCATCGGCAATGTAGTAGAATATAGCCTTGTTCCCGTCACCCTGATATTCCACATCGCCAATTTTCATGTTCAGGTTCAGGTTGGCGGCAATCTGCCTTGAACGTATCATCGTGTTGTGTTCACGTGCCTTTGCTTCCTCATATTTTTCCATGTCTGCCGGTTTTGCCTTGCGGTAAATACGCCGTATTTCGGCATCCGGTTTCAGGTTTGCCTTTTTCATTTGCAGGGGGACGAGTCTTCCAGTAAGCGTCACGGTTCCGATATCGTGTCCCGGACTGGCTTCTACAGCCACAATATCTCCTTTTTCGAGCTTTATATGGTTACTGTTCTTGTAATACCCTTTTCTTGTATTCTTGAACTGCACCTCTACCATATCGAAAGCCTCTTCACATTCAGTGATGCCGGCCATCCAGTCATAAGTGTTCAGTTTATTGTCTTGCAGTCCGCATCCTTTTGCCGACAGCGTTCCATATCCGTTTTTTAATTTGAAGTCGTTCATAATCAGCGTCTGTTATTGTTTAAGGATCATGATTGTCTTAAGGGTGAGGTCAAAAAACACCATGCCGGCATTGACGTTCTGTTCAATGTGCACCTGTGCTTCGGTAAGCTCGTTCATCAGTTTAATCACGTTTCGTTCGTTGATAAACGGTGAGAATCTCACCGAGAAATCCCGTTCTTCACGGTTCATGTAATTCAGTTCATCCCGATGAAAGTTGAGTATGAAGTTTTCGCGGATCATGTGCTGGCTGTATTCCAGAAATCTTTTTTGCTGTTCAAGTTCCATCGCCGCAATGTTTTCACTCCATTTCTTTAAATCTTTGACATTTTTCATGTAGGCGAGCCGCATCAGTCTTATGAAATATTCCAGAAACAGACGTTTCTCTTCATTCAGCCGGATGGTTTGCATGGCCAGAATATAGTTCCCGTTTGAAGCCCTTGCAATGTCTGCGGCATCTTCTTTTTGTATGCCGAATCGTCCTGTCAGTCCGGCAATGATATTCTCGCTGGTCAGGCGTGGTATCTGAATGCGCTGTGTACGGCTCAGGATAGTGGGCAGAATCTGTTCCGGATTGTCTGATACGAGTATGAATACCGTTTGTGCCGGCGGTTCCTCAAGCAGTTTCAGTAACTTGTTGGCACACTCTGTGTTCAGCTTTTCGGGTAGCCACATGATAACCGTTTTATATCCTCCTTCGCTTGATTTCAGACTGAGTTTCCGCAGCAGCTCGTTGCTTTCTTTCACGAAAATCTGCGGTTGCAGCCTTCTTTTTTTCCGCAGCGGATCGTTGCTTTCTTTCACGGAAATCTGCGGTTGCAGCCTTCTTTCTGCACTGATAACAGTCATCCAGTCACCCAAATTGAAATACGGTGTCTGTTCCAGCATTTGTCGCCATTCGCTGATGAAATCGTCTGATACGGTATCGGTCCTTGGATCTTTCTTGATAACCGGGAATACGAAATGCAGGTCAGGATGCGCCAGCTTGTTGAACTTCACGCATGACGGGCATGTGCCGCATGCATCGTTTTCATCGGGGCGCCGGCAGTTGATGTAACGGGCATAAGCTATGGCAAGAGCCAGTTTGCCGCTGCCCTCCGGTCCGCAGAAAAGTTGTGCGTGTGGAATGCGGTTCTCTCTGACTTCAAGCAACAGATGCCGCTTTACTTCCTTTTGTCCTATTATATCTTTAAAAAGCAATGCTCACTCGGTATTAATCGGTTTAAAATATCTGTCTGGCTACCTCCCGTATGCTGTTTACGGCCGATACGGTATAAAAATGTATACTTGGAACACCGGCTGCAATCAGTTCCTTACACTGTGCCACGCACCATTCTACACCCAGTGCGGCAGCTTCTTCATCGCTTTTGCACTTGATGGCCTCTTTGACCAGTGCTTCGGGCAAGTCTACTTTGAATGTTTTGGGGATCATGTTCAGTTGTGACAGTCTGGCAAATGGCTTAATGCCTGGAATAACGGGCACATTGACGCCTTCACCGCGCACTTTCCTCACAAAGTCAAAATATTTTTTGTTGTCGTAAAACAGTTGTGTTACAGCGTATTCCGCCCCTGTCTCCACTTTCTTTTTCAGCCAGTATATATCCTGCTCCATGTCTGGGGCTTCTTCATGTTTTTCCGGATAACATGCCACTCCGTAATGAAAAGGCGTTCCTGTTGCCTTGATAGGCGATCCGTCAACAAAGAGTCCTTTGTTGAAGTCATTAATCTGTTGTTGCAGCTCCACAGCGTGTGCGTATCCGTCCGCTTCGGGAACGAACATGCTCTCATGCATGGCTTTGTCGCCCCGTAGCACAAGAAGGTCGGTTATGTTCAGGAATTGCAAGTCAAGAAGTACGTACTCCGTTTCTTCTCTCGTAAAGCCACTGCATAAGATATGCGGAACTGTCGTTATGTTGTATTTGTTTTGTATGGCGGCTGCAACAGCTACCGTTCCCGGTCTCCGGCGTAGACGGCTGCGCTGGAACAGTCCGTTACCCAGGTCTTTATACACATACTCGCTCCGGTGAGTGGTAATGTTTATATATTTGGGGTCAAACTCGCGCAAGGTATCGATCGTCTGATAGAGTTTCTCGATGCCTGTCCCTTTCAGGGGCGGGAGAATCTCAAAAGAGAAAGCTGTTTTATTGTTTTCCTTTATTAAATCAATAACCTTCATGTGTTTTTAAAGTTCTTCTTTTAAAAGCAAAGATAGGAAAATTTGGAAAAAATACTGTCGTGATGTACCGGAAAAAGTATATCTTTGTACAGACTATCTAACGGACTTATTGCGGAATATGAAAAGGGAAGTGATGCATAAGTTGTGTGTTTTTGATGCAAGTCGTGCGGAAAATATGTGGCATTGGCTGATGCCCGGTAAGATAGATCCGTTTTTTGTATAAAATGCAATGTACCTTACCGCGTGGCAGGTCTTTCCATTCTACAGACATCTGTATGGAACGAAGAATTTCTGCATCGCGCGTGGAACTTGTACTGATGTTGTTTGACTTACAGTCTCTATCGTAATGGATGAAGACGGTGTGGTATATACCGCGCCTACGACCTGCATCAAGTGCTGTGCCTGCGTGAAAGTCTGTCCGGCCAGTGCATTGGTGCTTGATACTCCTTATACGGTCATGTCTCATACCAAGCTCAGTGTACGCCGGGAGCCGGAAACGTTTATTTGAAACAGGCATAACGAATAACTTGTAATACATAGTGGATATGAAGTTTATATCATGGAATGTGAATGGCTTGAGAGCCTGCAAAACAAAGGGATTCCGGGAGGTGTTCCGCTGCTTCAACGCCGATTTCTTTTGCCTGCAGGAGACCAAATTGCAGGGTGGACAGATTGAGATGAAGTTTGAGGGATACACTTCTTACTGGAACTATGCCGAGAAGAAAGGATATTCCGGTACGGCTATATTCACCCGTCACACCCCGCTGTCGGTAACATACGGTCTGGGTATTGAGGAGCACGATCACGAGGGACGTGTCATTACGCTTGAAATGCCTGAGTTTTATTTGATTACGGTCTATACGCCCAACTCGCAGGACGGCCTTAAACGTCTTGACTATCGCATGACATGGGAAGATTCTTTCAGGACTTACATACGGAAGATTGACAAGGAGAAGCCCGTGATTGTGTGTGGTGACCTGAATGTGGCACATAAGGAAATTGACTTGAAGAACCCGAAGAGCAATCGTATGAATGCCGGTTTCACCGATCAGGAGCGCGAGAAGTTTCAGATGCTGCTCAATGCCGGATTTACCGATACTTTCCGTTATTTCTATCCCGACCGGGAAGGCATCTATTCGTGGTGGTCATACCGTTTCAAGGCACGTGAGAAGAATGCGGGATGGCGTATTGACTACTTCATAGTGTCTGACCGTCTGTGCGAGAAACTTTCCAAAGCTTCCATTCATACCGGAATAACCGGTTCGGATCACTGTCCTGTAGAAGTGGATATAAATTTCTGATTTATAGCGTATAATGGTGAAAAAACTTGATCTCCAGTTTTGTGAAGGCGGACGTGGATTTTGCCGATTCCTAAAAAAGGAATCTTTGTATGTGGCATTCTTCATCGCAGAATAAAACAAATAGCAGACACATAGCATATTGATAAATCCTGTTTTTGCTCTACAATCAAATATGAATGCAATGAAGCGGTTAGGTGGTGATGCAGACGTATTGTTCAGCAAACCAACGGTATTTACAGAATCAAACAGGGTCCGTATGGTCTTGGAAAATACAGGAAACGGTTAGAATGCAGAAGGATTATAGCCGGAACTGATAAAATGAAAATAAGAATTCGAGGGTATTCAAAAATTATATTATCAGGGTATAGAGACGGAATTAGAAGGGCAATCGTTTTTGATTTATCTTTAGTATTATATTTTTTGGGGGGGGGGAAAAAAAAAGGAGAGTAAAAAGTTCTTTGTGACGGTTATCAAAAAAACGGCCCTGAAATATCTACGTAGACATTCAGGGCCGGACAGGTTATTTGAGAGGATGTTATTTCATCTCCAGGTAGTTGATTTTATCCATATCCCCGTAATCGAGGTTTTCGCCGGCCATACCCCAGATGAACATATAGTTACTGGTTCCGGCAGCTGCGTGGATTGACCATTCCGGTGACATGACGGCCTGTTCGTTGTGAAGCCATACCAGACGTTCTTCTTGTGGCTCGCCCATCAGGTGGCAGATAGCGTTACCTTCGGGTACATTGAAGTAGAAGTAAGCCTCAATGCGGCGACTATGTACGTGTGGAGGCATGGTGTTCCATACACTTCCCGGCTTAAGTTCGGTAAGTCCCATCTGAAGCTGGCAAGGGCCTTCTTCCAATACGTTCTTTACGATAAGCTGGTTGATAACACGGTCATTGCTTTCTTCCATCTTCCCTGCGGCCATAGAGTTGGCTTTCAGTGAGCCTTTACGGCCGTCAATGGTGATCCATTGAGTTTTGTATTCCTTGTGGGCAGTAGCTGAATTCAGATAGAATTTGGCAGGATTTGAAGCATCTTTGCTCTTGAAAGTCACTTTTTGGTTGCCACGTCCTACATACAGGGCTTCTTTGAATTTCAGTTCGTATTTTTCCCCGTCGACTGTCACAATGCCATCGCCACCAATGTTGATAATGCCCAATTCACGTGCGAAAAGGAAGTAGGGTGCTTTCAGAGGGTCGATAGTATCGAGTGAAAGTTCTTTGTTTACAGGTACCGCACCACCGAAAATGAAGCGGTCATACAGTGAATAAGTCACATTAATCTGGTCGGGAGACATTACTTTTTCCATGACAAATGCGCTGCGTAGGCGTTGAGTGTCATAGTTTTTCACATCCAGCGGGCTGCAGGCTGTCTGCATGGTGTAATTTACTTGGGCTGAGGCTGTCAATGCGGTGAGACCCGTCATGGCAGCAAGTGTTAACTTTTTCATAATCTACAATTTATAGAGGTTAATTTATATGTTTACGCTTTGAGGCCTTGATAATGCACACACGGTTGTAATACATCAATCCCATAGTGATAATGACCAGTATGGCTGAACCTACGTATTTGAAGCTGTAAGTCAGATGGAAGATTACCCATGAGAACAGGCTTGAAGCAAAGTCGAGAGCTCCTCCTTGGAATCCTTTCGGAATGCGTACGGCGGTATCTTGCGTTCTCATATATACATCAGTTGCGGCCTCTGTAAAGTGAGGAGCAAGGTTGGTTACGAAATAAAGGCCTACGATAAGAGCCGCGAGTCCGATGATAAAGGTCTTCAGTACGTTTCCTTTAGTGATGGGAAGCACGGCTGGGAACAGGTAGAACATTCCGGCCAATGACGCCAACGGAAGAAACTGGTTGCCTGGAAGGATGACCGAGAGGAACAATACCACTGGGATAAGAAGCAGTGAAACTACCAGTGTGGTGGAATGTCCGATTACCAGTGCGGGACTCATACCGATGTTTAAACCGGCACTGTTTTTGAACTTGCGGGCAATGAGTTCACGGGTTGCGTCAGAGACAGGCTTCAATCCTTCAATGAACAGCCCGGTGATACGTGGAATAAGTTCCATTACAGCTCCCATCTTGATACCGAGACCAAGAATTGAAGGGATATTCTTTACCAGTTCATTACCGTCTTTACAGGCAAGGGCACCGATAGCACATCCAACAATGACTCCTAAAAAAAGAGGATCACCCATGATTCCGAATTTCTTTTTCATTCCTTCGGCATCAATATTCAGTTTGTCGAAACCGGGAATTTTTTCGAGTAGTTTGTTGATGACTACTGCAAACGGAACAAATCCTTGACAGAAAGGCTGGGGAATAGAAATGCCTTCCATTTTATCATAATAAGTCTGGAATTTGTCGGCTGTAAGGTCAGCCATGACAAGGGTGATGATGTAACAGAGGATGGCTGCGAAAAATCCCCACCAGATATTATCAGAAGCAAAATATACTACGGCTCCGATGAATGCGAAATGCCAGTAGTTCCATAAATCGATATTGACCGTTTTGGTTGTCTTTGTCAGCAGCATGACAATGTTGACTGCCAGACAGACGGGGATGATGAATGCTCCTACAGAAGTATTGTAGGCGACAGAGGCTGCCGCCGGCCATCCCATATCAAATATTCCAAGACTGAGGCCATAAATTTCCGTTACTTTTTTCAAAGGATCACCCAAGCTGTCGGTTAGCAATGCAGTGATGACAGAAAGTCCCACAAAACCGACTCCTACCAGAAGACCGCTTTTCAGTGCTTTCCCGAATTTAATTCCTATGCACACACCGAGTATCGTAAAGATGATTGGCATCATGACGGCTGCTCCAAGACCGATAATGTAGCTGAATACTGCTTCCATATTTCTTGTTTTTTTATTTGTTATAATAGTTCTAAGGTGTTAGTTGTTTGCAAAAATACTATTTTTCTGTCAATTAGTTACTTTATAATGTTATCTTTTTACTATCCTCGTTTTCTGTTTTTCCCATCCGAACAGCCCTTGTACAGGTCATCGGGGGAAGAAGTCCGCACAGTGCCTGGCAATTTTTCCGGGCTTCATGGAGTGAGAGCTATGGCTTGTCTGTGATTCCCGATTGAAATACCGTTTGGCACACATGAGTGTCGGGTGGAATTCAGGCCTTTAGTGTCAACGTGAGTCGACAGACCAAGATTCTTTTCTGAGTATTCTTGTATTTCCCGTTGGAAAACGTGTCCGGTCTCTTATGAGTTTTTTGGGAAAAGACATTCAGAGAGCTGCAAGGGCATTCCTTTGGAGTTTCCTGAAATTGAAGCGTTTCGAGGTTGACCATACCGGCAGCGGGCTTCCTGAAGTCTTGTGATGTAGCTTTTGAACTGCCCGCATGGAAACATGCGGTAGAAGATTCCCTGTTTCATGGAGGAAAAGCCGTGTCTCCGTTCTTTTGACATTACATAGCGTGAGTCTGTGCATTAAAGTATCAGATTCTTCGGCTTTTCGGAAGATTGTTTTCTGTCTCCGAAACCGGGTATAACCGTCAACAGACCGCTGATTCCTATATTCATGGAGCGTGTTGGGTGCCCGATTCCTGTATCACGAGAATTTTGTCAATACGGACACCGTCCATGTCCATGATTTCAAAGTTGAATCCTTCCCACGATACTTTTTCTCCGGAACTGGGGATGTGCCCAAGTAATTCCAGTATAAGACCTCCGATGGTATTGTAATTGTTGTTATTGTCGTACAAATCTTCTTTCTCGAAATGTGACAGGAAGCTGTAGATGGGACATTGTCCGTCTACAAGCCAGCTGTTGTTGTCACTCCGTTTGATGATGTCGGGCTCGTGATGTATTTCTTCAATGGTACCTACCAGTCCTTCGAGAATGTTTTTCAGGGTGATGATTCCCTGGCAGCTTCCAAATTCGTCACAGATAAGCGCGTGACTGATTTTCTTTTCCTTCATTTGCTCCAGTGCTTTGTATACGCTCATGTTTTCATGGAAGAATGTGGCGTCATGCATTGCATTTTCCAAACTGAAATCTTCTTTGTCAAGCTGAAATATAAGGTCTTTCAAGGTGACAATTCCTTCTACATCATCAAACGAACGGTTTATGACCGGATACATGTCATAGAGATTTTCTTGCAGAGTAGCCTTGATTTCATTTTTGGTCATATTGATATCAAGGGAAATAATGTCTGATCGGTATTTCATCAGCGAGCTGACTTTCAGGTCGCCCAATAGGAAGACTCTTTCCACAATGTCCTGTTCCACTTCCTGCACTTCTCCGTCTTCCATTCCTTCCTGTACTATTGATTTGATTTCTTCTTCGGTAACTTTTGCCTCTGCTTCCTTGATGCCCAAAAGGTTTACGATGCTTTCTGTGCTTTTCGCCAGAACCCATACAAAGGGCGCGGCTATTGCCGACAGGCAGTTCATGGGACGGGATACAGCCTTGGCTGCCTTTTCGGCCACACTCAATCCGATTCTCTTGGGAACGAGTTCTCCGAAAATGATAGTAAGGTAGGTTACCAGAATGACAATGACGGACTGGGCTGCCAAAGCCGCATAAGATGGGTGAACGCCCCAGCTGGAGATCATATCGGCAAAATCATCCGACAATTTGGCACCGGAGTAAATACCGGTGAGGATTCCGATAAGTGTGATTCCTATTTGTACGGTTGATAAGAACTTATCGGGGTTGTTGGCCAGTTTCAGTGCGGTCCGGGCACTTTTGCTGCCTTTCTTTATATCGGCATTCAAACTTGATTTGCGTGCCGAAATTACGGCGATTTCCGACAGGGAGAATAAACCGTTTAACAATATAAGTAAAATAATTATGACTATTTCGTTCATATGTGAGTGAATGTAAGAAAACGGTGTTTTATTGTTAAATGAAAATTGAAGATAACTGATAGCATATACGAATGCAAGTATCCCGTATAATTCCCTTTATGAATAGGCAGATTGCCTAAATCCGATAAAAGAACATTGGAGAAATGACATGTTTTTCCAAATGGTTGGAAAGTATTGCATTGTAGATTCCGGCATATCGGTCTGTCTTATGCAGAAAGGTGTTGGGCTGTCTGAATGGGTACATGCGTACATTTTCGTATTGCTTTCTTTTGAAAGATGATGAATGCGAAAAAAGAATGCCATTGCTGTTTTTTATCTGTAGAGAAGTCCGTTGCAATTGCACATTTTCTATATTCTGATGCATGAAGACGAATGCCGGTTCTTTCTTTTGTAAAGAACACGGACTTATGGTAGCCAACAAAAAGAGCAATAGAATATATGTCAAAGTATAATGTTTCATAAAGTCACAAATATACGAAATTTTTAATTGCACATAATCTTTTGTATTGTTTAATGAAAATTTAGCAGCTCAAATAAAATACGCTTTTAATTCATCCGGCAGGTTAAGATGAGCCGTTATATGTTTTTTTGATTTATTAACACCGAAAAATGCAGTATTTGTACAAACTTTGTATTCTCTATTATATAAAACAAAAAAACAGTAGTATTCTAAACTTAAGAAAAAAGAGATTATGAAAAGACTATTTATCATTTCTTTTGCGGCTGTGACACTTATTTCATTTAATTCTTGTAAATCATCACAAAACACAAGAGTCACAACAAACATTGACGGTGAATGGAAAGTTGTAGAGATTAACGGCAGCGCGCTAAACAATATATATCCTCATCCGTATATCGGATTTGATACTACAAACAGACGCGTATATGGAAATAGTGGATGCAACCGTATCATGAGCTCGCTTACGCTGAATGAAAAAGCCGGAGAAATAGAATTAGGACAAATGGCCAGTACTATGATGGCAGGCCCTAATATGGACATAGAAAGAAGCATACTGAATGCCCTGGCACTGGTTAAGAAATACAAACAGACGGGTAAAGATAAAATTGCTTTATGCAATGAATCCAAGTGTCCGATCATTGTTCTAGAGAAACGTTTCTATGCCGTATCAGCAGCAGAACTGAATGGTGAATGGGAAATAATAAAAATATATAATGAAAATATCCCCGCTACAATAGAAACGGTCCCTTATATAATATTGGATATTGAAAAACAAACATTCAACGGTAATGCCGGTTGTAATACCATTAATGGAAAAATGCAATATGCAAATGATCCCGGAAGGCAGGCTATAACTTTTGAAAATGTTGTCTCAACACGTATGACATGTCCGTCTGTAGATACCGAAAATAAAATCATTAACGCATTAAAAGCCGTAAAGACGTGTGGAAAATTGGGAAATGGCGATTTGGCTTTCTATGAAAATGGCAATGAGATAATGGTATTAAAAAAGAAAAAATAAACGTTCATTTTAAAAACAGTGTTTTATTAAAAATGACAATCCGTATTTACACCCGGAAATAATTGGCATAATGAGGTGGCGTTACAGTATATTTAACGTGAGTTCGAAATAAGGTCAGAAGCATGCAAGTCGGCTGTCCATAACGAAGCGGACATCAATGGCGGGTTTCTTCTCAAAGAAACAACAGGCGGCGGCAGCCGGCAACGCGTTGGCAATGAAATTGTGGAAAGAGCGATGTCCGGAGCGCTCTGTCTGCGCGATG
>CAYUIJ010000030.1:0-24370 GCA_964444735.1 uncultured Bacteroides sp.
TTATCGGCTTGCACATCCACACCCAGCAATACAAGTTCCTCACTCATCATTGCCCGCTCGTTCTTCAAGGCAATGTACAAGCAAACCTTTTGATACAGCGTTTTTAGGTCGCCGCTGTTGCTTCCCTGTATCTTTCTGCACAAACGATATTCAAAGGTTCTGCAAAGCTCGCTGTATTGTCTGTATAATCCATGTTGGCAATATATTAAATCGGGGCTAATCTTCCTAATAACTTTGGTAATACCAGCCCGTACATCGCAATTGTAGATAACCTTTTCTGGCGGCAAATCTCTAATTTCACGGTACTCCTTTAACTTCTGCTGTCTCTCGGCTCTCTTTTCCTCTGTGTCAGCTTCATATTCCTCAATATCGCTTAAATAATTTGTAAGTAGATAGATACATCGTTCTGGTGTCCTATCATCGTGTATAAACAATATTTTACGTAGGTAGAGGTAGTCACTCCACCTCAATGTGGCATTTTCCCTTATCAAGTCGCTGCAAGCGGATATAACGACGCCTATATCCTCAACAATCTTTTGTTGCAGGTTTTCAGCCGCCTTGTATCGTCTTTCTGTATCGGTAACCTGCATGATTCTTTGTGCAAGTTCTGTAAGTTTGTCTATATCCATTGTTACCCACTATTTTATTTTGTTACTCAAAAATCCCGTCTGTAAGGCTTACCGCCTCAAACTTCTTTTCATTCACCAACTTTGCATAAACTTCTGTTACTTTTATGTCGGTGTGTCCTAACAGCTTGCTTACCGTGTACAAGTCAGCCCCCAAAGTAAGCATCATTGTGGCAAAGGTGTGGCGGCTGCAGTGGAAACTTATCGGCTTTGTTATCCCTGCCGCCTCAACCCATAGTTTCAGGTATTTGTACACACAACTTTCAGACGGCAAGGAAAACACTTTATCGGCTGGTTGTGCGTTCCCCCTTTGGGGCATCCACATTGCAGCCTCTTTTGATAGTGGCAAATAAAGCTGCTCTTTGGTTTTCTTCATCATAATGTTGCAAACCAACCGCCCGTTATCACTTGTTATCTTATCCCACGTCAAAGCCTCAACATCCGATATTCTCAAACCACAGAAACAGGCAAACAGGAAAGCTTGCTTTATCATTGGCATCTCACATTCTGTTGCAATCAACGCCTTAACTTCCTCAACCGTCAAAAACTCTCTTTTGCTTGGCGGTATTTGAGGCTTTTCCGTTGAAGAAAGAGTGTGCAACGGGTTCTGTGTCATCAAGCCGTCCCTTACCGCCTTGTTCAAGGCACAGCTTAAGGCACGTGTCAGATTTGCCACATAAACAGCTGATAGAGGTTTGCCCGTACTCGTTTTGTACTTGTTCCTTATGTAGTCGATAAAGCCGATACAGAAAGTCTTGTCTACATCTTTAAGCATTACGCTCTCACAGTATTCATCAAGCATTCTTATCGTGTTGTCTATCGCTGACCCAAAGGTTTTACCGTCCCTTATCAGGCTCTTTTGATATACTTGCATCCAGTCTGTAAGTTTCATCTTTGCCAATTGTGGGTTGGCTTTAATTCCAGCCTGTCCGTTTGCAAGTTCAATCATTCTTTGGGCTTTGATAGCGTTTGCCGCCTGCATCGTGTTTTGGTTCTGTACCTTTGCCGCCTCGTCTGTCTCTGGAATAAGGTATAACTTCAAAAATTCATAGGTGCGTTTGCCGCTTTGGTAACAATCCAGATAAATAGACTTGTTACCGTTGGCAATAGCCTTAAACCTCATTCTGATAGGTTCTTTGGCTTTGGTCTGTTTCTTTCTCCTTGCCATTTTGTTACTCTTTAATGTTGCATTGGCAAATGTACAAATAAAATCCGATTTGAGTAACAAACAGACAACAAAAGTAACACAATAATCGGCAAAGGAACGGAAAACAAACAGCCTCAACTATCCTTAAAACACACTGTAAACAACTGATTATATTAGGTTTTTCTTTTGTTCTTTATTCCTCGCTTATTTATTGAAAAAGAAACGTTATGTCTTTGTTTTTTGGTGAAAGACACATGTATTCTATAGTCAATAAGAAAGTGCAAACCTCCGAATATTCCTCCTTATGGAATGGTCGTTAGGTTTGGAATATAGTAAAATGGGGGTATGTTCTTTACTAAGACATACCTCCATTAAATAATAAAGATGAGAGTGTTAGTTTTTGTATCTTATATCAGAAATCTTGTCTGTACATTGTTTGAACTCGTATTTAGGTTCAAATTCGTCACTGGTCAAATTTTTTGTGCTGTAGATATATACGTTTCCACGTTTCGTATCGTTGCTGTACGTGCCTACATACAGATCTTGAGTGGCTTCATTGTAACCTATACAGGTAATCTCTTCATTCGGATAAGAAATGATGGGTTTTGCAGGCAACTGAGGTGATGCATTGAACAAGTAGTAGGCATACAGATTATTGCCGATGCCGTAAAATCCCACCTGGCTGGTTCTTGCCAGTATCAGTCTTGTGCCTTGTGAAGGAATTCCCTGTGTATCTGTTACTTCATAAGAAGTTTCTTTACTTTTTTCATAAACATATGTCCAATTAGGGGCTTCACCTGCGTAAGTCAAAGAAATGGTATATTGTGAAATCATGCCGGGATCGGCTTTGTCTTTTGTTGTGACATAGATGTCTCCGCTGTTCGGTTGAGTGTTTAGAACTGTCATCAGTATATCTTTGTCTTTGAACAAGTCACCGGATGTGCCCATTCCGTTGCTTGAATATGCCTGGTATGTGATGATTTCAGAGGTATTGTAGTTTACGAACACGGGCTTTGTTGTCCATGAATTTATATCTGCCGTATACTCGTATCCGGGAATGATATCTTCATAGTCTTGCTGATAGAATTCATTCGGATATTCATACAGATACCAGTATTTCTTTTGGAAATGGATGGAGTGTTTGGAATTGGCATCGTATACAAAGGGATATGATGCATATCCGTCATTCGATAGGAAACAAGTTGCTTTGAAATTGCTGAATACGGAAGAATATTCAGAAGAAGATATGATTTCAAAGGTTGTAGAGTTTACAAAGAAGCATTTATCTTCCAAGGCAACGATCATTATTGGAATCGGTTGTCCATAAGGATTGTCTGAAGCATTGGTACGGTCGGCACCGATGAGTTTTGTCATTTGGACATCGGGGTTCATTTGTTCCAGACAATGTTCTTCTACCCTGTATTCCATTCCGGATGCGATATCTTCAGGAGTGAGATCTTTGATAAATCCCAGATTGCCTTTCCCGTCTTCCGAGTTGGCAACTATCAATATTCCTTTTTCGAAATAATCGTTTACATTTACTTGATATTCCATTATATTTCCAACAATATCATCGGTAACGACAAGATGTATGTAGTATGTGCCTTTCTTTTCGAAAGAATAATTAAGTACCGGTTCAGAGCTGATTTTGGTAAGTTCTCCTTTTAAGCCTGATGTGGCATTGTATTCGCCTACATACCATTCGTATCTCAGGTTTTTGGATGTAGTCTTTACCTGTGGGTCTATAACCAGGTATTCTGTTCCGAAATAAACGTTATAAACAGGCATCTCTTCAGAATCACTGCCTTCTATTGACAGCTCAGGCAGCAGATTGTTTGCATCTCGTGAATCATCATTGATGCACGATGTGAGTGCAAAGAATAAAAAAACGGCGTATGTTATATTTTTCATATCTTTTATTTTATAGCAGTTAGACACAAATTACATGGCAGACGGCTTTTTCCATCCTTCAATTGCTGACGGATCATGTACTTCATAATATTCGTACAGAGGTATCAATACATATTTATTCATGAAACTGGAATACATGGACAGTGGTCCCTGCATGCTGGTGGCGTTTATGAAATAGTCTCCATATTGTGTCACCATCTCGTCTATGACAGTAGGGTTTACTTCTTCCATTGCATAGAAAAACTCAAAAAACTTTTGCGCCACGTCATATCTGTAAGCAGGCATTCCCCATGATACCCACCAGCTGGGAGCAAATTCCGGATGTATGTCTGAATAAGTGATGCTGAATTGATTTTGTCCCACTACGGCGAGGTCTTCCGATTCTTTCAGAATCAGGCTCAAAGTGAATTCCTTTTGTTGCAGCTGCGGGTCATTGTTTCGCAGAAGCGTAATTTTCACCTTGGTTTCGATCCCGTTGGCAGGAATAGACATGGCCTCGTGGTCTATGGTATAATGTATTCCTTCCTGCATGGTGGTACCTTCTGTTGGTTCAAGGGTGAACGCACGCGCTTTGCCAGAGGTCATTCCCATAAGTTTCACAGGAAGCATTACAACATATTCCGTGGCGATGTCAAACCCGAAACTGTAGGTAACGGATGTTGCTACCTCATCCTTGTCATTGATGTATTCAATGAACGCAGAATCCTTCTGGGTTGTATCATAGAGCTGGTAGTCTTCATTTGTGCAGGCCGTTCCTGCAATGCACAATAAAGCGGGCAAGACTTGTTTGATATGTATTGTTTTCATACTGTACTGTATTTACTTGTCGTTATTTCTGTATTCGTATTCGCTGTCTGGTATAGGAACCGTATAATATGTGTCACTGGCCGGTAATACACGGTTAAGGCTATTGCATATGATATCTTTGTTCAGGCGTTTCATGTTATACCATATTTGGCCTTCACCAAAGAGTTCTTTACAATATTCATTGTAAATGTTTTCTTTGGTAAGCTGTTTGCCTTGAACGGCAAATCCTCTTAACCCGCGTGAAGCAAGCTCGGTATCAAAGTAGCTGACAGCCAGATCGTAATTTGTTTCCAGAAGGGCTTCCGCCGCAATTAGATACATTTCAGAAACATGCATCAGCGTGAATCCGGAATACCGTTCTTCCCATCCGCTTGGCGAACTTCCACCGGCTAATGTGTAATAATCTATAATTTTTCTCCAAAGCCTGTTGTCAAGTTGTTGCATTCGGTAATCGGCAGCTGTGTTGTCGTTGTCCGATGCATAGATATCGTCAAATGTTTGTAAATAGGTTCCATTTGATTTCAAATAAGGAGAAAATGATATGAATGAAGTCTGGTTGAATATGAGAGTACGTACCGATTCGAGGTATGAATTGGAGTAAACACCGAATATCGTTTCTTTTTCAGACAATTTTCCTGCCAGATATTCTGCCATTTCCTGTCTGTAAGCAAGCGGGAATTTCCCGCTCTTTATAACCTTTTCCGCATAGATGGCCGCATTGGTCATGTCGCCTCTCATCCAGTATACGCGCGCTTTTAAGCCCCATACGGCATAGAGGTTAAAGTGTGTATTACGGTAATTCAGGAAGTTGCGCAGATTGTTGTCGGTTCTTGGGTAGTCCATGCTGTTTTCTTCTTCAACAAGAAGATTTTCAGCATTGTTCAGGTCATTGAGAATCTTGTCATACACTTCTCCTACTTTATAAAAAGGCTTCACTTCGTATGAATAAGTCTCTACGTAAGGAATTCCTTCTTTGGTTTCATCGGTTGGTGAAAACAGACGCAAGAGGTCAAAATGCAGGAAAGCTCTCATTGCCAGCATTTCACCTTTATAATAGTTGAAAAGTGTCATGGAATTCCTTTCTTCCAGATTTTCAAGAATGTTGTTTATATATCCGATATTCTTATATGCTTCTTCCCATATGTTTGCAATGACTTCCTTTACAGCATCGGCTTCGTAATCGAGCTCGGAAAGAGGTTGTCCTATTTCTGCCTGATCTTGATAACAAGCAAGATTCTGTGCAAGAACCTCTGTAAATCCCCAATACATGAAACGGCCGTATGAATAGGTATTCTGAAGTTCGCCGTAAACTCCATATATGGCATCTTCAAATCCCTGCGCGTCTTTAAACTGCTCGTTCTCTACCTTTTCAGATTTGGGGCGTACATCCAGAAAATCATCGCATGCGTTGAAAAGGAGCAAAAAACATAATCCGTGATAAATGTATATTAGTTTTTTCATCTTGTCCGTGTTTTTAAAGTGTAATATTGAATGACATATTAATGCTGCGGCTATAAGGATAAGAGGTTCCTCTTTCATAGCGTACTGTTGACAGACGGAATAAGTCTGAGGCTCCAAGAGTCAGTCGCAGACGCTGTATTCCCCATGAACTGATCAACGATTGTGGAAACTCATAGGCAAAGCTGATGCTTGACAGCCATATTTCATTTTCGTTTTCAACAAATCGGCTGGAGTGTACAAACTGTTGTCCGCCGGTTGCACTGAGGTTCAGATAAGGTACAATGTCGCCCACTTGTTTCCACCTTTCGGTAAATGCTCTTACGTCTGCATTGTAGCGTGGATTGATGTTTTCAATCTTGGCTGCACGGGTTGAGTTGTAGATATCTCCTCCAAACGTATAGCTGAAATTTATTCCCAAATAAAAATTCTTATACATGAAGTCTGTTGAGAAGCTGCCTTCAACATCCGGGTTGGTATCTCCTACCACAACCTTGTCTTTTACATCGTAGGTATAAGTATAGGTTCCGTCTTTCTTAATGTATATTTCTTTTCCCGATGCAGGGTCGATACCTGCGGAGCGTACGGCATAGATTGCCGTAGGAGAGCCTCCCTCTTCATAGAGTATGCGTGGAACCGATTCGTAAGAGACAGCATTGTTTTCATCATTTTTGTGTTGTAATGCTTCAGAGATGTTTTTGATGACGGTCTTTGAATGAAGTCCGTTTGCAGAGACAGTCCAGCTGAAATCTTTTGTGACGATGGGTTTGCCCCATACGGCAAATTCGATACCGTTGCTTTCCTGCGATCCGAAGTTATCTTTTACAGTACTGGACCCGGATGATGGCGGTAACGATATGTCAATGAGCATGTCATCGGTATATTCATTGTAGTAGTCAAAGTTGACATTCAGGCGTTCGCCAAAGAATGAAGATGTGATCCCAATATTCAGTTTCTTGGTAGTCTGCCAAGTCAGGTCCGGATTTGGCATAGCCATAGGTATTGCACCTACACCTCCAAGATGAACGTTAGTGATATAATACTTATAAGTAGAGGTTGCCTGATATGGTGAGAACTTCACGCTGCCTGTATATCCGTAACTTCCTCTCAGACGCAACATATCTACCCATCCTAACTGCTTGATGAATTTTTCGTTATGCAAGTTGTATCCGGCTCCTACTGACCAGAACGGTGCATATTTGTTGTTTTCACCGAATTTTGATGAGCCAGACATACGGTATGAGCCATCAATGATGTAGTGGCTTTTCCATGTAAAGTTCGCTGCGGCAAAAACTCCCACACTGGTGGCAAGATCCTCGCTTCCATATGGAGTCGTATCTGAATAAGAGGCGGCATATCCGAAATCGGTCAGGTTGTCAGACAAGAAACCCGAGGCAATGCTTGTACGTGAAGAGCTGTTCTCCTTTTTGATTTCACCTCCCACATTCAAGGTGAATAATGTTCCGTCATTATCAAAACTGTGTATCCAGTTACCGACCATTTTGAAAGAGTAATTGTCTTCGTCATTGTTGGTTAATGTGTAGCTTCCTTTTTTCAATGGGTCTGTCACATTTTTGAACTGCATGGAGAGAGGAGACACAAAATTGTCGGCAGTACCTTTTGCCGTGAGCAACGAACCTTGTGCCGTGATATACAAGTTCGGTTTGAAGTTATAACGTGCGCTTAAAGAAAGGTTCTGGGTACGAGTCTCTTCAGTGGAGGAACTGCTTAGTGACGCCTCGTAGAGAGGATTGGTCATATTCCACGACAATGTTGAACGGAGTTCGCCGTTTTCATCGTATGGCGTGTCATAAGGATTCATTTGCAACCAAGTGTCATAACCTCCGTATTTGGAACTGCGTATGTCAGTCTGCTGGTGGCTGGCTCTTAAAGTGAGTACCAGTTTTTCTTTAAGGCGGTACGCCAAATAAAGTTCAAGACCATAGTTCTTTCGGCCGTCATCTTTCATGACACCGTTCTTGTCGGTAAAGTTTCCGGTTACGTTATATTCAATATTCCCTCCTCTGCCAGATACGGATAGTGAATGAGTTTGTGAGAATCCTGTACGAATGGGTTTTGATTTCCAGTCAGTATTGATACCACTGCTGACCAAAGCCAGCTTTTCGTAATAAGTCTTGTCCATGCTTCCTGTACTGTTATCGTATAGTCCGGTCAGTCTTTCCAGTTCCAGCTTTTGTTGTGAGTTGCATAAGTCGTAACTTGATAAGTCGGCAAGGCTAAGATCCGGAGTAAATGTATATCGGATACGTACCGGTGCCTGTTCTACTCTTTTACGTTCGATAACGATGACGCCGTTTGCGGCATTCTCACCGTAGAGCGCAGTCGCTGAAGCATCCTTAAGAATATCTACGCGTTCTATGTCGTACATGTTGATATCGTATAAGTCTTGTAATGTGGATTCCACTCCGTCTATAACGATAAGAGGGGCATTCAGTCCGGCTTCATTGTCTGTGGCCAATGATGTAGTACTACGTATTACAAGGTCCGGGATATTGTTGGGGTTTGATCCCATTGCATTGTTCTTGTTTATTTTGACAGAGGGATCAAGAATTGACAATGCCTGTAACACATTGTTTGGTGATATGCTCAGTAACTGTTCAGAGGTAACAGTTCTTGCCGCTCCTGTATAAGTTTGTTTTGAGCGTGTGAAGAAACCGTTAACAACCACTTCATCCATTGTACTGGCATGTTCTTTCAACGCTATTTTCATTTCGTTACTTTCCGGGCTGACAACTTGTTCACTGTAACCGATAAAAGAGAATTTAAGTTGTGCTCCACGCGGAATGTTTACACTGAATTTCCCGTTGATGTCGGTAACCACTCCGGTAATCATCTTTCCTCCTTTTATGACAGATACGTTGACACCAATTATGGGTTCACCATTGCGTTCGTCAATTACGATGCCTTTTATTTCTCCGGCTTGCGCGGTGGGAGAGATAACAATGGTGTTATCTTTTACAGTGGCAGAAAGTCCTGTATTCTTCAGGCATTGCCTTACTGCTTCAAGCACCTCCATATCTTTCACATTGATGTTGACGGGCGGTATGTCTGCTATGTCTTCATCGCTGTAAATAAGCCGCATGTCCGTCTGCTTTTTGATGGTAGACAGTACTTTCTCCAATTGAGCATTTTTCAATTGTAAAGTTATTCTTTTTATGTTCTGAGCCATTGCGTTGCCTATAGTCAATGTTCCCAGAAGCAAACAAGCAAAGAGCCTTATGCTAAAGCTCGTTTCCCTGCCTTGTCGCAGGAAAGGATTCTTTCTGTTTTTCATCTCATTCCGTATAAAATTAAAAATATGATTACTTTTGTTCTTCTATAATTATACCGTTGCGGTTGGTCTTGAAGCGAATCATTTTTGTCAGTTCAAACATGCCGGCTATATCAATAAAGTTGTCATAGCGTTTGACTTCACCGGTGAATGTTATGTTTTCGAGTTCTTTTTTGGCAAAGCCAATGGGGATGTTATACCAGCGCGAAAGGTCATTCATAATAACCGAGAGCGGTTTTTGCCTGAAACTGTATATTCCGTTTTCCCATGAGGTGTATATACTGATATCTGTTTCTTCTGTAATGATTTGCTGTTCGTTCACATGATAAGTAAGAAGTTGTCCCGGATTTAGAATACAGGTTTTTTTATGTAAGGGAGTAAAATGTACGCATCCGTCTTCAAGTGCTATTTGCAGCGTCTTTTCGTTTTCATAGCAACGGAGATTGAATGAGGTGCCTTTTACCTCTACTGTTCCGTATTCTGTGTGGATTATGAAAGGTTGCTGATTCCCTGTTTTTGCAACATTAAAGTATGCTTCTCCCTTGAATGCCATTTCGCGTTTATTTATTCCATATTCGGGTGCGAACTGAATGTCGGATTCTGAATTCAGATAAATATTGGTTTGATCTTTTAAAAAAACGTTATATTCGCCGCCACGTGGAACGATAATGCGTTTTATATCGTTCAGTTTGATAGCCGGTTGTTGTATGATATCTTGTGACTCGTCATTTTCATTGCTCAGGCTTTTATTGTTATCCGGATAGTCAATGATAACTTTTTCAGTCTGTTTAGGCATAACCGTTTCTTTGTTCCCGGAATAAGTATACAAGGTGGCTTGTTGTGTCCCCGGCTTTATATCAGCCAGAATCAGGACGTTCTGCTCTTGCCTGTAGTTTGTGTATGCCTGATACAGGATAACAGACAATAAAAGGCATGCGGCAATGGCAACACTCCATTTATACCATATCATTCTCCGCTTGTGGGCCGGATGCATCTTTTTCTGAAGTTGTTTGTATAGTTTGGCTTCCTCTCCGGGTATATAGAGAGAGGCCATATCCTGTAGAAAATTCTTTTTCTTGTATTTTTGATATAAATCCTCATTATGCTGTGATGACGAACGCCATTGGCTGAGTTCTTTCTTTTCCTGTTCAGACAGGCCGGAAAGGATTGACTTTACTATCAGGAATGATATATGTTTCATGTGCTTTATAAATGTTATTTATTATAAAGACACACTCTGTTGAAAAAAGGGTCGCGGGGGATCGGAATTTTTTTGTAAAAAATTAATTCCTATTATATTACGGGGAAATGGTTTTTCTTATTAAAAACATTGTACGGGTGTATAAAAAGGCGTGATTTATTGAAGAGCGGCACGTCTTTTTCTGAAAAGCATGTGTGAGCTTCTCTGCTATGATTGCACAACTTATTCAACCTTTATCTGTAACGGATGTTTTTATATAGCTGGCCTTTTTCAGCCTTTCAATTTTTTGCAGACTTTTTGTATGGAGATTCTCGGCATATCGTTCGTCTACGATAAGGCGGTGGTAAGTTGGTTTTGTTCAGGTGTCATATCTGTACATGCATTGTCGTGCTTTTTAAAGTGCGGGCCGTAGAGCTGACAGATCTCCCTGTCATTTCCTCATGCCATATCGTCAAGCCATTCGGGATATTGTTTACCGAAAACATAGAGTATGATAACCTTGCTGCTTACCTTTTCGGTAGGGGGTAGATGATATTTATCATAAAGCGGGCAAAAGCAGTCTGATATATCATTTACAATTGACTGAATTTACAAGGCACGAAAATATCATAATAAGGCTGATCTTCTTTCGATCCATTTAGAGTGAAAGAATATTTCAAAAGACAAGATTCCGACATGGCCAGTTCTTCAACAGATACATTGGGAGCTTTCTGCATAAAGGACTCGACAGATTTTTACATTACTCTTGACATCACAAACGCATTGTATTCCAATTGTTTCTCCTGTAAGTTCCTTTATCCTTTCCGATGAAGACACTTTCCTAAAAATGTCTTTTGTTGATTGGCTCAAATAAACTCGTTCAGTCATTGGAGGTAAATTTACTCTTAATCACCAACCATATACCGGGCTCTTTCATAATTCGGAAAATCTCCGGCTTCTAAATCAAGTATCATATTGGCATATCCATTAGTTTTCCGGCAAGGTTATCTGGGCTGGGAATTCCTTATCGTCTTTATCAAGGATAGTGGAAAGGGAAGGATCTGTTTCATGGCAGGATGTTGTATGCAGACGAGCGGCTTTATTTCCCTGTCGTATTGACAAAGAGTCAAGCCGCTCGTTCTTATGGCTTAAAGCAAAGTTTTGTTATTTCGGTTGTTTGCCGATGTAAGCCAGAATACCGCCGTCAACGTAAAGTACTTGTCCGTTTACGAAGTTTGAAGCGTCTGATGCAAGAAATACAACAGAACCCATCAAGTCTTCAGGAGTCCCCCAGCGGGCAGCCGGAGTCTTGGCTACAATGAATGAGTCGAACGGATGGCGTGAGCCATCGGCCTGACGTTCGCGAAGCGGATCGGTTTGCGGAGTTGCAATGTAACCCGGGCCTATACCGTTACACTGGATGTTAAATTCTCCGTATTCTGAAGCGATGTTGCGGGTAAGCATCTTGAGTCCGCCCTTTGCGGCAGCGTATGCTGAGACCGTTTCACGGCCCAGTTCGCTCATCATAGAGCAGATGTTGATAATCTTTCCGTGACCTTTCTTGATCATGCCGGGAATAACGGCTTTTGACATAATGAACGGAGCGGTAAGATCAATGTCGATTACCTGACGGAATTCTTCAACCTTCATGTCGGTCATCGGAATACGTTTGATGATTCCGGCATTGTTTACAAGGATATCGATGATGCCGAGAGTCTTTTCGATGTCGGCAATCATTGCGCTTACTTCGTTTTCTTCAGTTACGTCACACAAATAGCCTTTGGCTTCGATGCCCGATGCTTTATAGTTGGCCAGTGCCCGTTTCATGTGTTCTTTATCACGGCAGTTGAATGCGATTTTTGCGCCGGCTTCTGCCAAAGCCTGTGCCATGGCGAAACCGATACCGTAAGCCGCACCGGTAACCAAGGCTACTTTACCTTCGAGTGAGAAATTTACCATAGTTGTATGTCCTTTTTTGTTATAATATGATTTATTTTAGATCGGTATCAATGAAAATTCTTGGTCGCCGTAGTCAATGTTCTCGCTTCCCATACCTCAGATAAAAGTATAGCTATGAGCGGCTGAAGCATTGTGCAATGACCATTCGGGCGAAAATACAGCCTCGTTGTCTTTCATCCACAGGTGGCGTGTTTCGTTCACCTTGCTCATGAAAGGCATACGGCATGGTCTTCGGGGATTCCAAAATAGAAACAAGCTTCCATGCGGCGGCTGTGCACGCGTGCAGGCATGGCGTTCCATACAGGACCCGTTTTCAGCCTTGTCATTTCCATCTGCGATTGACAGGCTGGGAGTACATGGATTACTATCATCTTGTTGATTATGCGATGGCTGGCTCACACTGACGGCACCGGCTTTGCTTGTCTTCTTGTCAGGATAAATGCAGTGTATGGTGGTTGATTTGAAATAGAACTTGGCCGGATGTGCCGTATCTTTGACGCTGAAAGTGATTTCACGGTTTCCGCTTCCCGGATAGAGCGCTTCCTTACAGTCAAGTTCATATATTATATTGTCATCATCCTTAACAATACCCGATCCGCCTGTGTTGAAGATACCCGGATCGCGGTAAGTAGTGAAGTGGGGAGCTTTCAGTGGGTCAATGGCTTCATGGCGAAGCGTTTCGTTGACAGACAATGCGCCTCTCGCAATCATGCGGCAGTACATGGAGTAAACCATATTTACCTCATCGGCCACGAATACGTTTTCAATAAGGAAATTCCTGCGGATCCTTGCGGTATCATAAATTTTTACACCCTCCGGATGGGCTGCATGACAGATTTCGTAGCTCGTTTTCATAGTTCTGTTTGCATGTCATATTTTCAGTTAAAAAAGTGACAGGCAAAGATAATCTAAAATGAAGAGTCGCGGCAATTATTTAGGTAAAATTAGCTTATAAAAAAATGCAGAGATAGTAATAACGGTATGCGTATTATTTTAGACTTCTTGGGGCTTGTAATATCTCTTAAGGGAATCCAGTGTGAAAGCGGGACAGTCCCGCCCTTTCCAGCCGGAGATTGTGGTGCCGGATTCCGTATAGACAGAACGGAATGTGTCCAAGCATGGTGCGCACGATAACAAGCCGTTCTTTATGAGATCAATGTTAAGAGCTTGGGGGGGGGGGGGAGAGAGAAATCTCAGGCATGGACAAATCTTCCGGATGCTTCGCGCTTCAGAGGCCCGGCTTTTTATAATCAAAATCCGGCCGCGGATTAAGAAAAAAGAATTTTGGTCAGATTTGAATTTTCAAGCATGAAAAATTTGATTGGAGTTCTTTTTTAATGTTATTCTTTTCTGATTCAATAAAAAGATATACTTTTGTTTACTTAATAACCTCTTATTTATTTTTGATGTGGATAATGTAAAAGGTAGAGTAAAGCAGATATTTACTGAATATTTGCGAATTAACAAACATCGTAAGACACCTGAAAGATTTGCTATATTGGATGCTATTTATTCTATCAATGGTCATTTTGATATTGAAACGCTGTATGACCTGATGGTGAAGAAAGAAAATTTCCGTGTCAGCAGAGCCACTCTTTACAATACAATTGTACTGTTGCTTGATGCCAAATTGCTTATCAAGCATGTTTTTTCCAATAATACGGCGCAGTATGAAAAATCATTTAACATAGAGACACATCACCATCTGATATGTACGACTTGCGGAAAGGTTTCTGAATTTCAAAATGATGATCTGCGGAAAGATATTGCCGAAACAGACTTGAAAAAGTTTCAGATATCACATTACTCCCTGTATATTTACGGAACATGTGGAAGATGTGCGGCATTGCGCAGAAAGAAAAAGAAAGAAGAAAACAATAACTGTATTACTAAAAAGAAAAGAATATGAAAGTAGATGTCTTGTTAGGACTCCAATGGGGTGATGAGGGCAAAGGTAAGGTTGTTGATGTATTGACTCCCTATTATGATGTGATCGCCCGTTTCCAAGGTGGACCGAATGCCGGCCATACTCTTGAGTTTGAAGGACAGAAATATGTGCTTCGTTCCATACCTTCAGGCATTTTTCAAGGCGATAAAGTGAACATTATAGGTAATGGCGTTGTTTTAGACCCGGCTCTTTTCAAGGCTGAAGCTGAAGCGCTTGAGGCTTCTGGACATAATTTGAAAGAACGTTTGCATATTTCAAAGAAAGCGCACCTGATTCTTCCTACTCACCGTATTCTTGATGCGGCATATGAGGCTGCAAAAGGAGCATCGAAGGTAGGGACAACCGGTAAGGGGATCGGTCCTGCTTATACCGATAAGGTAAGCCGTAACGGGTTGCGTGTGGGAGATATCCTGTCCGGCTTTGAAGAAAAATATGCCGCCGCCAAAGCCCGCCATGAACAAATACTGAAAAGCCTGAGCTATGAGTATGATATTACTCGGTTGGAGAAAGACTGGATGGAAAGCCTTGAATATCTGAAAGAGTTTCACCTCGTAGACAGCGAACATGAAATCAACAATCTCTTGAAAGAGGGAAAGTCTGTACTTTGCGAAGGTGCGCAAGGTACCATGCTTGACGTTGATTTCGGTTCTTATCCGTTTGTAACTTCTTCAAATACAGTTTGTGCCGGTGCGTGCATCGGTTTGGGCATTGCTCCCAATAAGATTGGCGAAGTGTTCGGTATCATCAAGGCATATTGTACTCGTGTAGGTAGCGGCCCGTTCCCGACAGAATTGTCTGATGAGACCGGAAGCAAGATACGTGCTATCGGCCATGAATACGGAGCTGTGACCGGTCGGGAGCGTCGTTGCGGATGGATAGACATGGTAGCTTTGAAATATGCTGTCATGGTAAATGGTGTAACACAGCTTATCATGATGAAAAGCGATGTGCTTGATGGATTTGATACCATTAAGGCGTGTGTGGCTTATAAAGTAAACGGTGAGGAAATTGATTATTTCCCCTATGACATTGCCGAAAGAGTAGAGCCTGTATATGTAGAATTCCCGGGATGGAATACTGACATGACCAAGATGACCAGTGAAGATGAATTCCCCGAAGAATTCAACGCTTATGTTTCATTTCTTGAAGAAGAGCTTCAGACTCCTGTCAAGATTGTTTCTGTAGGCCCTGACCGTGAACAGACTATTGTCCGTTATACTGAAGACAAATAAACCGTACATGCTGTTTTTTGATATGCATTGAAGGCAATGGATGGCTTTTATTCCATCAGGATAAAAATCGTCCGTTGTTTTTATTTTTCATAACCAGCCGTTTTTTGGCTCATAGCTTTCTTTTTTTATTTTATAAGTTATATTTGTCAGAAAACATAGTTGTCGTTTCCAGATGTGTGCCTATCATACATTCGTCTGAAATTATTATATGGGTATGTTTCATAACTGTCAAAGGGCAGATACTTCTTTATCTGATTTGCACCGGGTGAATGGAAATATCCTAAGGGTCAGGATTATCGGAAGTCTTTTATCCGGAAATTTCAGAGTATGGGCGGTTCTTTGAGTAATGCGTCGGAATTTAGTGATTCTGAAAAGTCATGGATGCCCGGTTGAGGTAAAATGTTGTTCGTTCGGAAGATTCGGAAAGACGGTGGAAAGAATCATCCTTGGCGTGCATTGTATCAATGACGCAAACAAGTACAGCATCTTTAGGACTTTATTTTCCGTTAAAATCGTGTTTGCTTAGCATTTATAATGCTAAACCGCTATATTTAATTAACTTTGCACTGCAAAAGCAGAATAACTTAAAAAATAAATTATGGCAAAGAAAGCACTTTTAATAATTCTTGATGGCTGGGGATGTGGAGACCATAAGAAAGATGACGTAATCTTTAACACTCCGACTCCATATTGGGATTCTTTATTGGCTGAGTATCCTCACTCGCAGTTACAAGCGAGCGGAGAAAATGTAGGATTACCTGATGGGCAGATGGGTAACTCTGAAGTAGGCCACTTGAATATTGGCGCAGGGCGCATTGTATATCAAGACCTTGTGAAGATTAACCGCGCTTGTGCAGATAACAGCATAATGCGGAATAAGGAAGTGGTTTCTGCTTTCTCTTATGCAAAGGAATCTGGTAAGAACATTCATTTCATGGGACTGACTTCAAATGGTGGCGTACACAGTTCTCTGGATCATTTGTTCAAGCTTTGTGATATCGCAAAGGAATACGGCTTGGAGGACACAACGTTCATTCACTGTTTCATGGATGGACGCGATACCGATCCGAAAAGCGGTAAGGGATTCATTGAACAACTTGACGCGCATTGCAGACAATCTGCCGGAAAGATTGCCTCTATTGTTGGACGCTTTTATGCAATGGATCGTGATAGACGCTGGGAACGTATAAAAGAAGCATACGATATGTTGGTAAACGGAATTGGCAAGAAGACTACAGATATGGTACAGGCTATGCAGGAGTCATACGACGCCGATGTTACCGATGAGTTTGTCAGACCGATTGTAAACGCTAATTTCGATGGTACCGTCAAGGAAGGTGATGTAGTGATCTTTTTCAACTATCGGAACGATCGTGCCAAAGAGCTTACCATCGTACTTACACAACAGGACATGCCGGAATATGACATGCATGCCATCCCGGAATTGCGATATTACTGCATGACCCCGTATGATGCTTTATTCAAGGACGTACATATCCTGTTCGATAAGGAAAATGTACAGAATACATTGGGCGAGTATCTGGCTGCAGGCGGAAAGAAACAATTGCACATTGCCGAAACAGAAAAATACGCACACGTGACTTTCTTCTTCAATGGCGGACGTGAAACTCCTTACGATAACGAAGACCGTATTCTGATTCCTTCTCCGAAAGTGGCTACTTATGACCTGAAACCGGAAATGAGTGCTTACGAAGTAAAAGACAAACTGGTGGCTGCCATCAATGAAAACAGATATGATTTCATTGTTGTAAACTATGCCAATGGCGATATGGTAGGACATACAGGAGTATATGAAGCTATTGAGAAAGCTGTGAAGGCAATCGACGAATGTGTCAAGGATACCGTTGAGACTGCCAAGGCAAATGATTATGAAGTCATTGTCATTGCAGATCACGGAAATGCTGACCATGCGTTGAATGAAGACGGAACGCCTAATACTGCCCACTCTTTGAATCCGGTTCCGTTTGTATATGTGACCAAGAATAAGAATGCAAAGGTCGAAAACGGTGTGCTTGCCGATGTGGCTCCTTCAATTCTTCACATTATGGGTATGGCGCAGCCTTCAGAAATGACAGGACATGATTTGATTAAAGACTGAAAATAAAAAACGGGTAAAGCACGGATTGCGCCGTACAAGGTACTGATCTCTTGCAGAGATGCATTGGAATTGAAGTGTAGCGGCATGGATGCAGTTCGTGCTTTCTTTATTATTGACAAGATTATGGTTCAGATTGATGATGTGATTGTTGGACTAGACGTATTCCGTGAGAAATTTGTGTGTAACCTTGATGCGTGTAAAGGAAAATGTTGCATTGAGGGAGATGCCGGAGCTCCGATAGAACCTGATGAGGTTGAAAAGCTGGAAGAGATACTTCCGGTAGTTTGGGATGAGCTGTCTCCGCAGGCACATGAAGTGATAGACCGTCAGGGAATGATCTATACCGATGAGGAGGGAGACATGGTTACTTCTATCGTTGACGGAAAAGACTGCGTGTTTACATGCTATGACAAGAACGGATGTTGTCATTGTGCCATAGAGAAGGCTTACCATGAGGGGAAAACCGATTTCTACAAGCCGGTCTCATGTCATTTGTATCCAATCCGTATCAGTGATTACGGAACCTGCAGGGTGCTTAACTATCACCGTTGGGATGTTTGTAAAACGGCAGTATTGTTGGGTGAAAAGAAGAATGTTCCGGTTTATGAGTTTCTGAAAGAGCCGTTGATCCGTAAGTTTGGAAAAGAATGGTATGGAGAGTTTGAGAATGTAGCGGAAGAACTTAAAAAGCAAGGATATATTTAATGTGCGGCATTCTTGTGCTGATATTCTGTAACGGACAGACCAGCAGGTTTTATTGTAACAGAATTGAATATCGGAATATATTGTCTTAAGTCAGATAAAAATACCGCTCTTCTGATATTTTTGTCCTTATTGCAGATCCGATGGCCAGACAAGGCCGTATGCCATATCCGCGCATCCTGATCGGATACGCCGGAATGACTCGCAGATGTCTGTGCCGCACGTGCCATGCGTGATCGGTCAGTTCTTCTTCCGTCAGATACTCATGCGCCTTCACATTCGGGCTAATATGGAATTGTGCAGACGGGTTTCTCGGTGTCAGTCTGTTGAAACGCGCATGCATAGCCATACCTTTCAGCCTCATGCGATTGGTCTGAAATGCCGCCGTTCCGCAATTCTCCTATTGGTGGAAGACACACGGCAGATTCTTTGATGAAATCGGGTGTAAGTTAAGATCTCTTTGCTTGTGGCTCGCCTTGATGAAAGCTGCTGCATGGTTTCAAATCTTACATTCTCATGGACAATGATTTGCGAACCGTTCTCCTGTCGCATTCCGCTTTTTTGGCTTGTCCTCATCTGACATCTTATGATGTTGATGTTAAGTCATTTAGCGTTATTTCTCCCATTCTTCGTGGTTATTCCCGCATTTTTCGTAACTTTGTTTCCGATAAGAGGATGTATAACTAAAAACAGAACCAAAATTATGTTTTCAGGTATTGTAGAAGAATTTGCAGAAGTGATCCGTGTGGTGAAAGATCAGGAGAATTTGCACCTTACTTTGAAATGTTCGTTTGTTGATGAATTGAAAATAGATCAGAGCATATCACATAACGGTGTCTGTCTGACAGTTGTGAAAATAAAAGATGGAACATATACGGTAACTGCGATGCGTGAGACCATTGAACGCTCAAATATCGGACTTTTGAAAGAAGGTGATAAGGTGAATGTGGAGCGTAGTGTGCTGATGAACGGACGTCTCGACGGGCATATCGTACAGGGACATGTGGATATGACAGCCGAGTGTACGGAAGTAAAGGATGCCGAGGGTAGTTGGTATTATACTTTTAAATATGCTTTTGATAAGGGAATGGCACAACACGGATACATGACAGTAGATAAAGGTTCGATAACAGTGAATGGAGTGAGTCTTACTGTCTGCAATTCTAAAGAGGATTCGTTTCAGGTAGCCATCATACCGTATACGTATGAGCATACAAACTTTCATACAATAAAGGTTGGAAGTATTGTGAATATTGAGTTTGATATATTAGGCAAATATATCAGTCGTATTTTGCAATTGTCAGAATAAGTTTTGTCTGATGAAGGATTTCTTAAAACTGGCCTCGTCACGTCAGAGTGACAGAGCCTATGATAAAACGAAACCGGTTGAAGAATATAAGATAAGTTATATTCTGGAGGCTGCACGCATGGCTCCTTCAGCCTGCAATGCGCAACCATGGAGATTTGTTGTGGTAACAGAACCCGATTTGGTACTTCGCATAGGAAAAGCGGCTGCCGGATTAGGTATGAATAAATTTGCAAAAGATGCTCCTGTGCATATTCTTGTTATAGAAGAATCCGCCAATATTACATCTTTCATAGGGTCTAAAATCAAGGACAAGCATTTTCCTTTGATTGATATAGGAATAGTTTCTGCTCATATTATATTGGCGGCAGAAGAGCAAGGGTTAGGCTCATGTGTTTTGGGATGGTTTGATGAAAAGGTAATAAAGCAGATTGCAGGAATACCTTCGTCAAAACGTCTTTTACTTGATATAGTAATTGGGTATGCAACGAAATCAGACAGACCTAAATCACGTAAGCCTATGGATAAGATAGTTTCGTATAATAAATATTAGTTTTGTAAAAAATGCCAAAATGAAATTTTGAGATAAGCATCCAGTGAAGGATAATCAGGAATATTCGGTAAATAGCAAAAAGCCAATAGGGCTCATATTCAAATTTATGCGAGTCGGCGTGTAATAAGATGGCGTATGAAGATGCCGGCCCTAATCTATTGTGATTTTTCTATGTATTCTCGTCTGGACTTATCCGGTATGACATGATGTTTGGGAAGAGGTCTCGGCTGTTACAATTTATACAAACAGTCCTTAACCTGTTCTTGTCATGTTTTTTCCATTTTGAGCTTCTTTTATTTTACAAATCTTTGAGCAAAACATGGCTGACATCGTTGTAATAGTTGTTTTTCGCTTCTTCCAAAGTCTGCCATGGACGATCGTATTTGTTTTCTTTATCAATTTTGAAGTTTTCATTTCCTGCAGAATCTAATCGTGTCATTAATATTGCCACGTTTAAATGATTTATATCTTCGGCTGGAAGATAAAATGCAAGCTCGTCTTTATTTGTATTACATTCATATAAGAGGCGTAGATCAACAAGCTCATAAAGAATCTGCTTGGTCATTCGAATAGGAATATCATGTTTATGTGCCAAAGATTCTGCCGTATAAGGACGTTTGCCTTTTGCGAACCGCTTGCATATGAGTGACATGATAAGAATACACAAAAAATCATGGTAACGTCGGCTTATGTTCTTAATTTCGCGTGCAAAATTATAGTTTTCTAAATTTTGGTTACAGTAGCTAAGTTCTGCCCCGAAAAGGCATATGTTCCATGAAATCTGAGTCCATAATAAAAAAAGAGGAATAGCGGCAAAACTGCCGTATATGGCGTTGTAGCTTGATACCCATATCTGACTGTTTATATAAAAGTACTGTAGAATCTGAAACGCGGTACCTGCCAATAACCCGGGAACAATGGTGCTTTTAAACCTTACTTTGGTATTAGGCATAAATATATACAGACATGTAAACATCAATCCCGTAAATAAATATGGGATGGTGCGTATCATGAATTTGGCGAATGATGAAAGAATATGGTAGCTTTCCAGATCTTTCATAATTGTAGCCATGAAAATGGAAAGGCCTCCAGATATTATAATAGCGACTGGGAGCAAAAGGAAAATGGAAAAGTAATCGGTTATTTTTCGGAACGGTGTTCTTTGTGTCTTTACTTGCCATATTTGGTTGAAAGTACGTTCTATATTTCCAATTAATGTTAATACAGCCCATAAAAGTACAATTAAACCGACTCCGATGAATATGCCGCTTTGAGTGTGAGCTAAGTAAGAGTCTGTAAGTTCTATAATGACATTTGCAGCTGCGGACTGTCCTTCAAGGCCTTTTCGAATTTGTTCCTCCATCATGTCTGCAAAGCCCAATCCTCTGGATACGGCAAAAAGAATCGCCAGAATGGGAACAATAGACAACAATGTGTTATAGGTCAACGCAGAGGCTTTGTTTATAATACGGTCTTCATTAAAGTGCCGCACGGAAAGCAACAGAGATTTGAGGATATTATAAAGTAAATATTGGGAACGCCCTGCTTCGTTTTCTGTAACTCGCCATATTCCTTCTGTTAGAAATCGCTTTATTGATTTGATTCGTGTACGGATGCGGAAATTCATATGCCAGACGGTTTTATATAAAAAACAGAGGGTCTGTAAGCCGGGTTCTGTTCCTTATATAAGTAAGGAGTCTGTCATTTATCTACGCTCATTGTCACCAATAAGCTCTAGCAATCTACCCTCCGGCTGGGACGAGCAGCCCTCTTTGCGCCGGTATACATGATCTTACAGCTCCCAAGATGCACAGCCCGATATGTCACCATATGGCTGGTGAGCTCTTACCTCGCCTTCTCACCCTTACCCCTTTAAAAAAGAGGCGGTTATTTTCTTCTGCATGGCTCTACTCTCACGAATAGCTTTCTGTTAGGAAGCGGGATGCTCTGCGCTGCCCGGACTTTCCTCCTTTGACAAATGTCAACGGTGACAGACCGACCTTCTGTTTTTTCATTTTTTGCAAAGGTATGAAAAATTCCTTATGGAAGGGAAAAAGTTTCAAAAAAATACTTATATCCATAATTTGCCGATAAAATATAACGAATGTAAATTCGACAGATCTAAGCCATAACTTCTGTTAATTATCAAACGTCAATATTAAAAGAAGTAAAATATAGTGACAAAGTTTTTTTACGAATATTTTTTGTTATTACTTTAAGCCATAAATGTTAAACAGATATAGAATTTTAACAAATTAAATACTGATAGTTATGAAAACGAGAAGTAAAATGCTGGTGGGGGCAGTAACCATTGTGTTATTCAGTTCTGCGGTAGCAGGAGTTACCACTTATGCTTTAATGAGTAAAAATGAGAAGCCGGAATCTTTTAATGAGCTGTTTTCACCGAATCCCAATGCAAAATTGGCCTCAATGACTGCAACGGCCGCACAGCCTGTTGATTTGACGCAGGCTGCTGATATGTCTCTGCATGCGGTGGTTCATATAAAATCCACTCAGAATGGAAAAGAACAGGTAGTAAGAACCCCTTCTGATATATTTGATTTCTTTTTTGGCGACGGTTATGGCGGACACACCCAGCGGATACGTACCCAGCCGAAAATCGGTATCGGTTCCGGGGTGATTATTAGTAAGGATGGTTATATTGTTACCAACAATCACGTGATTGACAAGGCGGATGAGATTGACGTTACCTTGAATGACAGCCGTAAATTTAAAGGACGTTTGATTGGTACTGATTCGGATACGGATTTGGCGCTTGTCAAAATAGAAGGAAATGATTTTCCGACAATACCTGTCGGCGATTCTGACGCGTTGAAAGTTGGTGAATGGGTCTTAGCGGTTGGTAATCCGTTTAATCTGACATCTACGGTTACTGCCGGTATTGTAAGTGCAAAAGCGCGTACGTTAGGTGTTTATAATGGCGGAATCGAGTCGTTTATACAGACGGATGCTGCTATTAATGAAGGGAATAGCGGTGGTGCGTTAGTAAATGCAAAAGGTGAGTTGGTTGGTATAAATTCTGTTTTGACATCACCGACAGGGACTTATACAGGTTATGGTTTTGCAATTCCTACTTCCATTATGGTAAAGGTAGTCTCTGATATCAAACAATACGGTGCTGTGCAACGCGCTGTGCTTGGTATAAGCGGGAGTGACGTGAATAGCGATCCGAAATTAGAAGGAAAAGACTTCGGAACCGTGGAAGGTATACATATAAGTGAAATCGTTGAGGGATCTTCTGTAGCCGGTTCGGATATTAAAGTCGGTGACGTTATTGTGGCTTTTGACGGAAAGGCTATGAAGAATATGGCGGAGTTACAAGAGGCGTTAGCTAAGCATCGCCCCGGTGATAAAGTAAAAGTAACTGTTATGCGCGATAAGAAAAAACATACCGTTGAAGTTGTGCTGCGTAACACTCAAGGGAATACTAAGGTTGTAAGCAATATTGGCATGGAAATATTAGGTGCCGCGTTCCAAGAGCTTCCTGCTGATTTGAAACAGCAATTGCATTTGAACAGTGGATTACAAGTAACGGGGGTAACAGGCGGCAAGATGGCAGATGCCGGCATACGTAAAGGGTTTATTATTTTGCGTGCCAACGGACAAACAATGCGTACGGTTGAAGATTTGGAAAGTGTGATGAGATCTGCGGCACAGTCACCTGATCAGGTTTTGTTCCTTAGCGGCGTATTCCCGTCAGGCAAACGTGGAAATTTTGCAGTAGATTTAAGTCAGGAATGACAAGAAGGATTCCTTATAAAGGATTAGTTTTTAGGTAGAAAATTGAGGGGATGTTCCAACAGGTTCATCCCCTTGTTCGTCCGGAACGGGCATATTTTGATCTGCAAAAGCTTTCAACGCTTCTAAATGGCGGAGCATGTGTCCGATGACAAGAATATTCATCGTAAGCCGGAATCTGAAAGAAGTCAACGGCAGACATTTGCCCTGACACTTCTATGAGAGCTTCAGGCGGACCCTGCATGGCAGTCTCCATGCCCTGAGACCGGGGGACGGTACTCCGGCGGGCTTTTTTTTTGGGGGGGGGTGAGAGAGAATAATCCGGAGTCCGTGGGGGATAATTGTTAAATATGTTAATGAGAGGGGAGAAA
>CAYUIJ010000031.1:0-23983 GCA_964444735.1 uncultured Bacteroides sp.
CGAGCGGTGCCTGATTTCATAGACCACAAGGTCAAGCGTTTTCGACTTGCCCAGGCAAGTGGCGGAAGAGGCGTAGTTCATCTGTGTCCAGAACGGGACGCTGCTTTCTTCCTGCCTGAAGTCATCGGGGAGGAACTCACGGCGGAGGTAGCCGGCAAAGTCCGCACGGCAGTATGCTTTGCTAAAATCCATCATTGTTGCAGTTCTTCAGATATGATTAATGTCTCGTCACCCTCGTCCGCCTTGGCCTGCGCTTCGAGCAGGCGTACAAGATAGCCGGCAGGGATCTCTTCGGATAGTTTTTGAATTTCTGACGGCCTCAGCCGGTTGATGAGACGCACCTCGTAGCCTGACAGCGCCTCCGCATCGAGAGCCGCCAGAAGGTCGGAATAGTAATCCCCGGGCAGCCTTGCTTTCATCGCTTTGAGCTTGTCAATGGCTTTCAGGATGTTCCTGTCATTGCGGTTCTTGGTATTGCTCCTGAATAGCGACAGCTTGGCCCGTTGGTACAGGCTGTCGAAGTCTTCGCTGACGGCAAACGGCTTTTCTTCGGGAGCGGCTTCAAAGAGCCGCAGAGCCTCCTCGGCAGAGAGCATTACCGGATCACGGTCGCCGTCGGAGATTTTGAAAACGAAATCCTCTCCCTTCTTGCCGAAAAGAATAACGCCTCTGAGCGGTTTCTCCACAATGCGGCCCGTCCGGGCGCGATGCGGAATCTGCAAGGCGTCCTTGTATTCGTCCGTACCTTTGACCGACTCCAGGAAACGGCGGTAAGGGGTGTCCCACGATTCCGTTTCAAAACGCTCGATCTCCGCACGATAGCGGTCACGGAAGAATGCGGTACATTCCTCATCGGAAGTCAGGGCTTTGGTGTCTTCGCCCATAATGGCATGGATCATCGCCATCTTCAAGGTGGAGATTTCCTTGGTACGGGTCTCGCTTTCGCCTGCCTCCGTGGGGAAATAGTTGTATATGTAAAGGCGGTCAAACACCTTTTTGTTGATACGGTTGATGCGCCCGATACGCTGGATAACCCGTGTGGGGTTGTACGGTATGTCGTAGTTGAATATCGCCCCGGCACGGTGCAGGTTGTAACCCTCGGAAATGGCGTCGGTGGCAACCAGCACCTTGTAGTCGTCGGCTTGCGTCTCCTTTTTCACGCTTGCGTCAAAATTATTGCGAATGGCCCGGCGCATTGAGGGAGTGGCGTCTGCCGAGGTGTATTTGAGTGCCGGCAATCCGGCGTCTTTGAGGGCCGCGCCAAGGTAATTGGCGGTGTCGGCAAACTCACTGAACACTACAAGCTTGCGGTTTGGCTCCTTGGCAAGTTTTTCACGGACAAGACGGATAAACGATTCGAGCTTCGGGTCGGATTTGATTGCGTCTTCCTCTCCGAACCATTCCGAGTAGACAGATTCCAAAAGCGCGATGTCGGCTTTCACGTCAGAGACGAACTCGTCATTGACAAACTTCATGTCAATGACAAAGAAGCCCTTGCCCGAATAGCGCTCGAACGCCTCTTCTATTTCCTCCATGCCGTCATCGGAGATTTCGTAGAAATCGTCCGCATCGGGCATGCCGCCCTTTTTCCACACGGGTATTTTCCCGGTGCGGTCAATCCAGTCAAGCACATTGCGTGAGGATTTGATCATAAAGGCAAGAGAAGCCTTGAAAGCCGCGACCGAACTTTCGAAGCGGCGCACCAATAGGCGGCGCATGAATTTTGCAACGTTCGACTGGCGGCCTATAAGCATGTTCACATCGTCAATCCCCGTTTGCCGTTCAATATCCTTGGCTAGTGCCTTCTGCTTGTCCTCCGGCACATACAGCACCGGCTTATAACGCGCCGCCTGGAAATGGCGCTCGCCGTTGTCTGCATCCTCCCCGCTTTCCTTCGTGCCGTAAATAAGATTAAGCGTGCGCAGATACAAGTCTTTCAACTCCTTAAGGTCGTATGACAACTCGGCGGGGTCCTGCGGTGTCACTACCTCGATATTCTGCTTTTTGAGGTCTTCCCTATAGGTGTCAATCTGCTGGAGATCAATGCGTGAGCGGCGGATTACCAAAGGCCCGATGATGGAGCGTATGGTGCGGGCTATCCCGGCTGTCTCGTTTTTTGCATCCTGCTTTGAAAGCTTGCCTGATCGCTGCAATTCGCGCAGCTTATTGTACCGGCTGATAAGGTCGCGGAACTCGATACTGAGATTTTCCACTGTTTTGAGAGTCGACTTGGCAGGTATCTGAAAGAGCTTCAGCATGGAGTAGATGTCGGAGGGATCGTTGTTGAACGGGGTGGCCGTCAGCAGCACCACTTTGTTGCCTTGGCAAAGGTTGTGCAGCATGGCATAGTCTTCGGTATATTCGTTACGGTAGCGGTGTGCCTCGTCTACAATGATAAGGAACTGCTCACCGGGCTTCTTCAGATCATTGTAATGAGCCAGAGCGTCTGAGATTTTGCCGCTGCTGAACACCGTACCCGTGAAACCGAACTCGTCCTTGTAAGCATCCCAGCCCGGCTTCAAGTGCGGAGGCGACACCACAATGGCGCGCAACCGGAGGTTGTGTGCGATGGCAGAGGCGATGATACTCTTGCCCAGTCCCACCACGTCCGCCACAATCGTGCCGTTATGGGTCTCCACAGACTTCATGGCAAGCTGGATTGCGTCGGTCTGGTATTTCAGATTGAGGAACTTGCCGTCGGTAATGTCGTAAGGAGTGCGGATATTGGTTTTGGACGGAATATTGAAGTACTCGCTGAGCACACGCAAGTAGAGTTTATAGGGCTGAAAGAGACGGTCAATCCAAATCCGGCTCCCTACTTTTTCTTTCCAACGGTCAACGGTACTCTCGTCTACGATAGGTATGGCATTAGCCCAGAGTTCCTCAAAGATTTGTTTCCCCTCCGTATATTTGCCCTTGTCCGTAAACCGCACGTTGATTTCCCTTCTGCCTTGCAGGCCCTGATAGGAAAGGTTGCTCGACCCCGTAATCACATCGCCGGGCTGTTCGCCGTTTTCGTTGTTTGCGCCGTTATATGCGAAAAGGTACATTTTTGCATGGCAAGGGGATTCGGTCTTGCGTATCTCCAATGTGCCGTCATAGATCTTGTGCTGGAACTGGCGGAACATCCCGATGGTTTCGCCGGTATCGGTATTGTCGGTCTCATTGATGAGCCTCACCAGGTTGTTGAAGTATTCCTCACGAACCTTGCTACGGATACGCTGCCACTCCGCCAGCTCTTCCACTTCACGGATACGGTTGGATATACGGGTATCGATGTCGAGCCCCACCAGAATACGCAGACGCTTGTCGGCAAGCTGGCTACAGAGCCGGGCATATCCCGAAAAATAGAAGTAGCCCACAAGAATGTCCACTGCTTCAGACTTGGGCAGGATACCCGTAATGATATCAGAAAGCAGACGGTCCTGGTTGGTAATGAAACTATATGCCATATATTAAAGCAAGACTCCTGTGCCGTCCCTGCGAGGCTGACCAAAGCCCGTAAAACAACGCCGGAGTTTCTTTGCATTTTGAATTCTTAACCGTATCAGTCATTGCGCAGGAATATTTAAGTATGTAAAGATAACGGTTTTTGTTGAATTCGCTTGCATGATTCGATGAAAAATATTATATGTGCGATGAGTTGTGCCGGTCAACGGCCTGTGCCGTGCGGCAGGCATGGAAATGCCGCTGGTTTCCGTAAATATGGTTTTTTGGTTTGGAGAATGAAAGGAAATTTTTTCATATCCTTATGGTATGGACATGAAAAAAAGGAACGTTGTGAAACGCTCCTTTCTATATTGCTTGACAGGTCTTGTCCGCAGACAAAGCTCCGGCTTTTTACACTCCGAATGCATACAGGTTAAGTCCGTTATATACGGCGCTGATGATACCCAGTGCGATGATGCCGGCAGTACAGACGGAAAGACTGATTTTTGTGCTGCGGTCGCTGCTGAAATAGGCAATCGGCTTGTCGTTTGGAGTGATGTACATTGCTTTCACTATGCGCAGGTAGTAGTAGAGTGAAATGATGGTGTTGACCAAGGCAATGAATACCAGCAGGTAGAATTCTTCACTGAATGCGGCGGCAAAGATGAAGAATTTGCTGAAGAATCCTGCAAACGGAGGGATGCCGGCTAATGAGAACAATGCCAGGGTAAGCAGAAGACTCAGCTTCGGGTTGCTTTGGTAAAGGCCGTTGTAGTCGTTCATTTCAATTTTTCCGGCTTTCTGCTCTATCACGTTGATTACACCGAATGCACCCAGATTGGCGGCAATGTAGGCCAATACATAGAATACCAGTGAAGTCATACCCTGTGCGTTGCCGCTGATTACGGCCAGCATGATGTAACCGGCCTGTGAGATGCTGCTGAATGCCATGAACCGTTTCAGGTTCTCCTGTTTCAAGGCAAACAGATTGGCCAGTGTGATGGTAATGACAATTATAACATAAAGGAGCGGCTGCCAGCTTTCAATCATCGGCGCGAATACTTTGACAAGGATAACCATCAGTGTGAATGCCGCAGCGCCTTTTGAGATGACAGAAAGGTATGAGGTCACAGCGGTTGGAGCTCCCTGATAAGTATCGGCTGTCCACAAGTGGAACGGAACGAGGGAAATCTTGAATCCCAGCCCCGCAAAGAAGAACACCATGGCCATAATCTGCATTGGAGTGCCCTCGAGCCTGGCAGGTATATCATTGAAGTAAAGTGTGCCTACGGTACCGTAAATGAATGAAATGCCATAAAGCATCAGTCCGGTAGAGAACATCGCGTTCATGATGTATTTGGCGCCGGCTTCTGCCGATTCAAGCCTGTATTTGTCAAATGCGGCGAGACATGCCATCGGAATAGACGCCAGTTCAAGGCCGATGAAGAACATCAGGAAGTTGCCTGCGCTCATCATGAAGTCCATACCCAAAAGGGTGCATAATGTAAGGACATAGAATTCGCCTTCCTTACGGCGGGTGTCGTCACGACGCAGCCAGTTCCTTGCCTGCAGGAATACAAGCAGCGTGCCGATAGAAAGAATGGTCTTTACAATATCGGTCATTGCATAAGCCTGATACAAGCCGCCAAAAAGTTCCCTGTCTTGTCCGGGAAAGATATTCAATACCGTGTGGATACCCAGCAATATGCATGTCAGGGTATGGAAACCGCGGCGTTCCTTGCCTTCAGTAAACAGATCGTAGAAGAATATGATCAGAATCAGAACAATGAGGCTGATCTCCGGTTTCATATCTAAAAATTGGAAATAATTCATGTCTTTATTTATTTGAGTATTGAGAGGTGAGCACTTAAGATTGTATTGACACTGTCATGGAGCATATCGCTTACCCAGAAAGGAGCCATACCCAGTCCTGCTATTGCAATGACGAGGCAGATGACGGCGAGGCGCTCGTCCCATGTGGCGTCGGTCAGCCCGAGATGATGCGGGTTCTTTACTGTGTGGAACAGGATTTTGCCCACAACACGTAAAATATAGACTGCGGTAATTACGATACTTGTGCAGGCGATGATGGTGCATACACGGTGGAATGTGCCGGCATTCTCAAATGAACCTGTAAAGACGGTCATCTCGGCAATGAAACCGCTCAGTCCCGGTAAACCGAGGTTGGCTAAACCGGCAATTACATAACCTGCGCTGAGGAATGGCATGATTTTCATCAGGCCGCTCATCTCGTGTATGTTACGGGTATGTGTACGACCGTATATCATACCGATGAGCGCGAAGAAGAGAGCCGTCATCAAGCCATGACTCAGCATTTGGAGTATGGCGCCTGTACAGCTGGTACGTGTCATCATCAGCAATGCGAATAACACAAGACCGCAGTGTGACACTGAAGAGTAGGCATTGATATATTTCAAGTCAGTCTGCACTACTGCGCTGAATGCTCCGTATACAACGCTGATAGTGGTAAGTATCAGGAATATCCAGCCAAGTTCCTGAGTCGCCTCAGGCATCAGATACATGGCTACACGGAAGCATCCGTAACCTCCTAACTTCATCAACACTCCCGCGTGAAGCATTGATACCGCGGTAGGCGCGGAAGCGTGACCGTCAGGGCTCCATGTGTGGAATGGGAACAAAGCGCCCAGCACGCCAAACCCTAAGAAGGTAAGAGGGAAGAAGATGCGTTGCAATTCAAGAGGAATGTTATGCAGATTTGCGATTTCAAGCACATTCATGGTTTGTGCGCCGCTACCGTAATAGATACCCAGTATACCGCATAGCAGGAATGCGGAGGCTCCCATCAGCATCAGGGTAAGTTTCATTGCGGAATATTCCTTGCGGCCGCTTCCCCATACGCCGATAAGCAGATACATCGGGATCAAAGCCACCTCATAGAACATGAACATGGAGAACAGGTCGGTTGAGATAAAGAAACCGAATACGCCCAGTGACAATAGGGTGAACCACAAAAAGAACTCTTTGGTAAGGGGCTTTAGCTTCCATGAAGCGAATGTTCCGGTAAATACGATGATGCCAGACAGTAAAAGCATGGCTACCGATATGCCGTCTACCCCGACAGAGTAGCAAATATGCAAGGGGGCATACCACGTGTAATTGTCAACATAAAGCATTTCCTCGGTGACACCGGCACTACGCTGTATGAGATAGCCGGTTGTCAGATATATGGACAGCAGCAGCAATGCTGATGAGCCGGCTGCCATTACCCCGCGGACCTGATTCAGGCTGCGGCTTAACCACAGTCCCAGTAACATCAGCAAAGGGATTAATACGAAAAAGTTTAATATATTCATGTTGTCTTAATAGTTTTGTTCAATTACACCAATAATAACATAACTGTAAAGGCCAATGTTCCTGTAAGGAACCAGATGCAGTAGCTTTGTATCTTGCCGCTCTGCATGCCGCGTACCTCATCGGCGCTTGCATTTGCGCTCCATGCGGTGAAGTTGAAGAACTGATCTACTACGTGGCGGTCAAACCATGCAAGCGGAGCAGAGATGCGGCGGAAGATGATTTTCTTGGTTACGAACAGCCAGATTTCGTCTATGTAAAAACGGCGGGCAGCCGCACGGTGCAATGTCTTGAATGTCGCGGCAAGTTTGTCGGCAACCGGCTGCTGTTCTTTCATGTACATGAATGTGGCAAGTACAATGGCCACAATGGAGATGCACACACTGGTAACGGCTACCTGGACATTCAGGTGGATATCGTATGCCTGACCGTTGCTGCTTACAAAATGTCCGAAAGGAATAAATCCTGAGACGCAGACTACAGCGGCGAGGAACATCAATGGGATGCTCATGCTCAATGGCGCTTCATACGGAGTATGGCGTGCGTGAAGCTCTTTGTTTTCTTTTCCCCAGAAGATACCGTAGTACAGGCGGAACATATAGAACGCTGTCATACCCGCAATGACGCTCATCATCCATCCTATAGCCGGACTGAACCGGAAGCAGGCGGCAAGGATTTCATCTTTACTGAAGAATCCGCTGAAAGGCGGAATGCCTGCAATGGCCAGGCAGGCAATCAGGAATGTGATATGGGTGACAGGCATGTATTTGCGAATACCTCCCATGGCCGACATTTCGTTGCTGTGAACGGCATGGATGATAGCTCCTGCGCCAAGGAAGAGCAAAGCCTTGAACATGGCGTGCGTAAACAAGTGGAACATACCGGCCATGTATCCCAGGCCTTCGCTTGTATCGGCACCGGTGCAAACGCCCAATGCGACAACCATGAAGGCAATCTGTGAAATGGTTGAGAATGCGAGTACGCGTTTGATATCTGTCTGCACACAGGCTACCGCCGCGGCATAGAATGCGGTGAATACGCCTAAATATGATATCCAGTGAAGGACTTCGGGAGCGTATGCCATGAATATAGGGAACATACGTGCTACCAAGTACACACCGGCGACAACCATGGTTGCGGCGTGGATAAGCGCGCTGACAGGAGTAGGGCCTTCCATTGCATCCGGTAACCAGATGTGGAGCGGGAACATGGCGCTCTTTCCCGCACCACCTGTAAACATCAGGCCTAATGCCCAGGGCATCATACCGCCTGCGGCAATCAGTTTCTGGGTTTCAGGCTCAAAGGTATAGGTATCTGTATAGTATCCGTAGATAAGGATACCAATGAGGAAGCCCAGATCTGCAAAACGGGTTACGATGAATGCTTTCTTGCTGGCAGCCACAGCTTCGGGCCTGGTATAGTAGAAACCGATAAGCAGGTATGAAGACACGCCCACAAGCTCCCAGAAGATATACATTTGGAAAATGTTGGTTGCGACAACCAGACCCAGCATAGAGAATGTGAAGAGGCTCAAGAACGCGTAATAGCGTTGAAAACCTTTTTCACCTTTCATGTAGCCGAAAGAATAGATGTGTACCATGAGTGATACGGTAGAGATTACAATCAGCATCATCACAGAGATGGGGTCGAGCAGGATTCCCAGGTCAATGTGCAGGTTGCCGGTGAACGGCAGCCATTCGAAATTATAAGGCGTCAGTTTCTCATAGATACCATCGGCCGAACGTCCGTTGCCGAAATAAAAGTAAGCGGTCGTATATGACAATACGGCTACGATGCCCAGTACCGCAGTACCGACAGCCCCGGCCGCTTTATGCCGCATACGCATACCTGCCAGCCCCAGCACGATAAAACTGAGCATGGGAAGAAGTAATATCAGTATCGTATATGAATAATCCATAGTTTTGTTTTTTAATTGTTGGTCACGTTTTATCCCTTCATTTCATCAATGTTGTCTGTCTGAATATTACGTATATTCCGGTAGATATTGATAATGATGGCAATGGCTACGGCTGTTTCGGCCGCTGCGATGCCAATGCCGAACAGGGCAAAGAAGTGGCCTTCGAATACATCAGGAAACAGATAACGGTTGAACACGGCAAAGTTGATGTTCGTTGCGTTCAGCATTAGTTCTACGGAAATAAGAACCGCGAGCAGGTTCTTACGGGTAAAGAATCCGTATATGCCGGCAAACAGCATGATTGTGCTTACAATCAGACAATATACTACATGTATTTCCATAAGTCCCTCCTTTTATCTTTTGCGTGCAATCAGCAGGCCTCCTATCATACAGGCCAGAAAGAGCACGCTCACTATTTCAAACGGAAGCACATATTGGTATTTGTCCATACCGGTCAGGCTGCGTCCGATTTCTTTCAAACCTGTCTCACCGCATTCCGGAATCGCATTCAGAGCGAATCCGTTTGTCCAGATGAGGAACAATACCAAAGCCGCCCCGATAAGGACTGTGGCCAATACGGCAAACAGTCTGCTTTTGCAAATCCTTTGGCTGATGCTCTTGTCTGAGTTGGTCAGCAAAATCGAGAATACATATAATACGATGATACCGCCGGCATAAACCATCAATTGCACGGCACCCAGGAAAGTGTAGCCCAAGATGAAGTATATGCCTGCCGTACCGAAAAGCACAAACAGCAGGTAAGTGGCCGACCGCAATATGCTTCCGCTGGTAACAGTCATCACTGAGAATACGCTTATCAGGATGGCCGCTACGTAAAAGACTAATTGTTGAAGTGTTATATCCATATTGTTTTTATTTTTTTTCAACTGATGAATTTTCGTGGTTGAGTTTCAACACAAGCTTGCTTTTTTGATAAACGGCATTTTCAAAGTCATTGCTGAAACGGATTGCATTGTGCGGACATACGTTTACGCACAGATTGCAGAACATGCATGAACCGAGGTTATATTCATATTTTGCCAAGACTTTTTTCTTTTTGCCGTCTTCGCCTTCTACCGTTTCTGAGATTACCTTGATGGTATCATTAGGACAAGCCATTTGACAAAGTCCGCAGGCGATACAGTGGTGCTGGTTGTTTTCGTTGTGAGGCATTACCAGTATGGCACGGTGACACTCAGGAATATGCAAGGTGGTGTGGCGGTTTTCAGGGTATTGCTCTGTTACCCCCTTGCGAAAGTATACTCTTAAAGAGACGCGCATACCTGTCAGCAAGCTGTCAAGCCCTGAGAAATATTCTTTTATGTAATTGCTAAATTTACTCATTTTGTTTTTTGTTTTTAATTTGCCGTTCGAGGCGCATTAATCATTAAAATACCAGTCCGAATACTTTGAGTGTAACCATTAATACGAGGATTAAAAGCGATGTGGGCATTAAATATTTCCATTCGAAGGTAAGTATCTGGTCAATACGCAGACGTGGAAATGTCCATTTAATCCACATCAGTAACCATACTACAAAGAAAGTCTTGATAAAGAACCATCCTACACCGGGAATATAGTCCATGATGCTGTTGAACGCGTCAAGGCCTGCTATGTGGAACGGCATCCATCCTCCCAGGAAAAGAGTCGAGGCGATACCGGCTGTGATAAACAAGTTCAGGTATTCGGCCAAGTAGAAGAATCCGAAATGAAGACCTGAATATTCGGTATGATAGCCGGCTGTCAGCTCCTGTTCCGCTTCGGCAAGGTCAAACGGGCCGCGGTTGGCTTCGGCATTACCGGCGATGAGGAATGTCACGAATGCCAGAACAGCCGGGATGTGGCCTTTGAAAATGTTCCATCCGTTGGCTTGGGCTTCGACAATGCCGCTGATGCTGGCAGTCTCGCTCAATACCACCATTGCCAGAACGGTGATACCCATCGAAAGCTCATAGCTGATGATCATGGCTCCGCTACGAACGGCGCCAATCATGGTATATTTGTTGTTGCTACTCCAGCCGGCAAGCAGGATGCCTACTACACCAATGGAAGAAGCGGCCAATACGAACAGTATGCCAATATTCATGTCAAGAATCTGTGCGCCCTTGTTCCATGGCAAGCATGAGAATGTCAGGATAGAAGCCGTGATTACCAGATAAGGAGCCAGGTCATACAAAAAGTTATCCGAGTTTTTCAGGCGGATAATTTCCTTGGTAAGGATTTTCAACACGTCAGCCGGTACTTGTAGCAAACCGCCTTTGCCGCCTACACGGTTCGGCCCGATACGGCATTGGAAAGCTGCACAGACTTTACGCTCCATATAGATAAGTACAATAGCGAGAACGGCATACAGTGCCACAACAATGACTCCCGTTACCACGCACTCGGTAAAGATGGCAAGATCTTCGGGCATAACGTTGCATAAGGTCTCGTGAATCCGGTTGGTAACAGGCTGAATGCTATAATAATCTAAAAATGAAGTATTCATTGTTCTTGTTTTTACGATCTAAATTCATTATTCTTTTTCCGTTTATCGGTCGATATCGGGAATTACGAAATCCATACTTGCACCGATCGCAATCAAGTCGGCAAGCTTCTCGCCTCGGCAGACCGAATCAAGGGCATGTACCAGCGGCAAGCCGGTAGAACGGTAGTGCAGACGGTAGGGACTCTTGTCACCGTGACTTTCAAGGAACACACCAAACTCGCCGCGGCTGCTTTCAACCGAAGTAGAATAGTTCCCTTCAGGAATACGGATGACAGGTTTCGTCTTGACGCGATATTCACCTTCCGGAATATTGTCTATCAATTGCTCGATGATGTGCATGGACTCCATGATTTCATCCATACGGACCATGTAACGGGAAAAACTGTCACCTTCTGTATAAACGATTTCTTTAAAGTCTGTCTTGTCATACATTGCATACGGGTGATGCTTGCGTACGTCGTTTGACCAGCCTGAGGCACGTCCGGTACCGCCGGTAGTGGCATAAGAGACAGCGTCTTCGCGACTCAGCACACCCACACCTTTCAGGCGGGTGGCAGCAATGACGTTCCCGGTAAATATTTCATGATATTCGTGAATGATACCACGCATGTGTTTGATGAACTCTTTTACTTTCTTTTGGAAATCGGGATGAAGATCGGCCTGTACACCCCCAATCATGTTGTAGTTCTGTATCAGACGTCCGCCGGTAGTCTCTTCAAAGATGTCAAGTACCATCTCACGCTCACGGAATCCGTAGAAGAACGGAGTAAGTCCTCCCATGTCAAGTACCAGGCAGGAATAGAACAGCAGGTGAGAGTCGATACGTTGCAACTCATCCATGATGGTACGTATATATTGGGCGCGTTCTGAAATTTCAATGCCTGCGGCCTTCTCAATGCACATGCACAGTGCGTGACGGCTCTGGTGCGCGCTCAGGTAGTCCAAGCGGTCGGTAAGTGCCAGTGTCTGGGGGTAGGTGAGGCTTTCGTTCATTTTTTCTATACCACGATGGATATATCCGCATACGGGGTCAATCTTCTTTACGGTCTCACCGTCAAGAGCTGTACGCAAACGGAGCGCGCCGTGAGTTGAAGGGTGCTGGGGCCCTATGTTGATAACGAAATCTTCCGGATTGAATACCACATTGTGTTTGCAGCTGAGAGTGCCGTCAGAATTGAGACTGTATTCTTCGGTTGTATCGGCATTCACCTCATTGCTCATGTTGAGTTCATTCGATTTCAAATCGTAATCTTTACGCATGGGGTATCCGACCCAGTCTTCACGCAGGAATAGACGGCGCATATCCGGATTTCCGGCAAACTTGATACCGAAGAAATCGAAAACTTCACGCTCTTTGATGACGGCGGTTTTCCACAGATCGCTTACGCTGGGCAATATCGGATTTTTACGGTCGGAAGTTTCCGTTCTCAATGCGATTCTGTTGTGCGAGGCGGTTGATTCAAGATAGTAAAGCGCGCCCAATGTCTCACCCCAGTCCATACCTACGATTTCACGCAGGTAATCCATTGCATCTTCCTTGTCATAACGGATTGCTTCTGCCACTTTGTGTAGTGAGTCAGCCTCAACAACGGCAATCAGATCTCCTTGTTCTTTAAATTCAACATTAGGGACAATGTTTGAAATTTTATTTTTAATATCCATAATTCAAAATTACTCTTCAACAGGTTTGGGTTGTTTACGGTTCACACCGCCAAAGAAGTTCTCCAGCTTGATTTTACGCTGTAATTGCATCAGTCCGTAATAAAATGCTTCCGGACGTGGCGGGCATCCTGGAATATATACGTCTACGGGAATGATTTTGTCTATACCGTTTACCACGTGATACGATTTGCGGAAAGGCCCTCCTGATATGGTGCACCCGCCTACGGCCACTACGTATTTGGGGTCGGCAATCTGGTCATACAAGCGCTTCATCAGCGGGGCCATTTTATGGGTGATGGTGCCCAGTATCAGCATGGCATCAGCCTGACGCGGAGAGTTACGGGTGATCTCAAAACCAAAACGGGCCATGTCGTAACGTGCCGCGCCCAGTGTCATGAATTCAATGGCACAACAACTGGTTCCCAACAGAAAAGACCAGATGGAGTTGCTTCGTCCCCAGTCAATCAATTGGTCGGCTGTAGTAACCACTACGTTAGTGCCGTTAGAATTCAGTTCTTTGACCATCTCTTCAAGGTAGTCGTTGTTTTTGAACTCCTCATACTTCATGCTTCTGATTTTCGGTTCTCTCATTCCCATTTCAACGCTCCTTTCTTCCATGCATAAGCCAGACCCAAGATTAATACTACTAAAAAGAAGACAACGCTTGCCAGGCCATAAACACCTGCCTCACCTACCACAGCAGCCCATGGAAAAAGGAATACTGTTTCAATGTCGAACATCAGGAACAGTATGGCAAACAGGTAATAACCAACTTTGAATTGTATTTGTGATCGCCCGCGTGTAGGAATACCGCACTCATAAGATTCCGCTTTCTGTTTGTTATAAGAGCGCGGAGCTATCAGCTTGGCAATGCATACACCGGCAGCTACCAATGCAAACGCAGTTGAAATTACGGTAATTAATAATGTAAGATACATGTTTTAATTATTAGGTTATTGATAAAATAGTTAGCGGTATAGAGTGAGACATGTTGGTTTGCAGTAGGGAATAAAGGCTTATTATACAGGTATATAGTATGATATTTTCCTGTTGGGACGCTTGTTATAAGCAACAACAGGAAACCAGGCAATAATGAATATTTAACGCCTTTAACCATCTCTACTGCTACATTTGAGTGACAAAGATAGATACTAATATTGAATTTGCATATTAAATTTTTCGTTTTTTTTAAGGGAAGTTCTTTTTGTAAGATGCATATTGTAGTTTTTAGCCGTTATATGGCATTCCGTGTCTATAAACTATTGCTTACATTTTATTAAAATACCCGTGTTTGCTTGAATTAGAATTCTCTCCTCTTTTCAGTAAAAGGATATGCGTTATACGGACTTATGAAACCTTATTTTTGTAATAAGGGAATTCAAAAAACAAGTGCGGAATTCCTTGTCTTTCCATGATATAAAAAAGTTTTCCGATTGTTTGTTGCCGTACGGCCCTGCCGCCTTAATGTTTCTTCCAGAAACCAGGACTTAGGATTAACAGAACAGAAAATATTTCCAGACGTCCTATTAGCATCAGTGCGGTGCATCCCCATTTGGCTGCATCAGGAAGGGTGCTCCATGTATAGGCAGGTCCGTATTTTCCCAATCCCGGTCCCACATTTCCCAGACTTGACAGGGATATGCTGAAAGCCTCCGTAAAATCTACTCCCGTCAGGATTATATACAGCCATCCGAGGAGGAAAATGATGATATAGACAAAGAAAAATGCCAATAGTGAATTCTTTACTTCAGTTTGGATGACAATACCGTTTACCCGCAAAGGCAATACGGCATTGGGATGCAGCATATGCTTAAACTGGTTTTTTACAATTTTGAAAAACATGGCTATACGTATGCATTTTACAGCACCGGTTGTAGAACCCGCACATGCGCCGATAATCATGGCAAAGCACAGAATCAGCCATGTGCACGATGGCCATAGCATATAATCGGTGGTACCGAATCCGGTTGTTGTTTGAATACTGATTACCTGAAAGGATGCCGTGCGGAAGCATTGTTCAAAGCTCATAGATGTAGAGAGCATTAGCACAATGGTTATGAAAGCGATGAACGAACCCGCACTTCCTAAATACCAACGGAATTCCAGGTCTTTCAGAAGCTTTACCGGCTGTTTTTTTAAAACGGCTACATATAATAAGGTGAAATTGATACCCGACAGAAACATGAAGATGGCTATGACATACTCAATATAAGGTGAGCTATATGCGGCGATACTGTTTTGCCTGACTGAATATCCGCCGGTAGCGGCTGTTGACAAAGATGTGCATATGCTGTCAAACCAAGGCATGTCTCCGGCCATCAGCAATAGTGTCTCAAGAATCGTGATGGTAAGGTAGATGGTCCATATCCATTTGGCTGTAACGTCCAGACGCGGGTGCAGCTTGCTGCGGGTGGGACCGGTAGTCTCTGCGGCGAACATTTTTATTCCACCGGAACCGAAAACAGGTAATACGGCAATTGTGAAGAAGACAATGCCCAAACCGCCCAGCCATTGAGTCAGGCTTCGCCAGAACAGTATGCCGTGCGGAAGTGATTCAATGTTGTCAAATATGGTAGCGCCGGTGGTTGTAAATCCCGACATCGTTTCGAAGAAGGCATGCGCAATGTTGGGTGTGTAGTCACCGATAACGTATGGAAGCATGCCCAGTGCTGTAAACGACAGCCATGACAAAGTGACGATAATATATCCGTCTTTCCGGCTGATCTTGTTACTGGCATTTTTCCCGGCAATAAACAGAGTCAGGCCTGTTAAAGCTGTGATTCCGGCCGATATGACAAACGGGATTAAATCATTTTCTTTATAATAGAAAGGAAATATCGAACATCCCAGCAGAAACAGAGCTTCGATAGACAAGAGTATGCCTGATATTTTCAATACGATTTTCAGGTTAATCATAGTTTGTGTTTTTTTACTTTCTTTGTTAGAATAGCCTTCTTTAGATAAAGAGCTTTTCTATTTTCTTCATGGTCATTCCCGTACAAAACACCACTACATGGTCTCCGGCCTGCAATTGGGTGTTACCGGTTACCAGAGAACCGACCTTTTCCCGGATTACGCCACCAATGTTTACCCCTTTGGGCAGTCCGCAGTCTTTTACCAGATGTCTGGTGATTTTCGCCCCTTCTTTTACAATAAACTCGGCTACATCGGCATTGGCAACAGTCAGGCATTTTACGTTCGTAACATCGGCATCGAGCATCATTTGATAGATGTGGCTGGCGGCAATCATTTTTTTATTGATGATTGTGCCAATATCCATACTTTCGGCCATACCGATATAAGCCATGTTTTCAACTTCTGCCACAGTCTTGCTTACTCCCATGCGTTTGGCTGCCAGACATGCCAGAATGTTCGTTTCGGAGCTCCCGGTCAGTGATATAAAAGCTTCTGTGTTTTCCAGTCCTTCTTCCATCAGCAGGTCCATGTCACGTCCGTCTCCATTGATAATCATAATCCGGTCATCCAGCAATTCGGTGAGCCGGTGACATCGTTCCATATCTTTTTCTATGATTTTTATTCTCATATATTCCGGGGCCATCATGGCTGCGCGTGCGGCAATACGGCTTCCTCCCGTTATGATTACATTATGCACATCCTTATAGTTTTCCTTGCCTGCTATTTTGCGGATATAAGGAATATATTTCTTCATGGTCATGAAATATACCAGATCATGTCCTTTCAGACAGTCATCGCCTCGTGGTATAATGGTATGCAGGCCACGCTTGATGGCTACAATGAGGTAAGGAATTGATTTCGTATCCAACTGATGCAATGGTATGTCCAGTATGGTGGCTGTTTTCCTTATTTTCACTCCGATGAGTACCAGTTCACCGCCGTCCACTTCCCACCATTGGCGGATCCAGCTTATTTTTATGGCATCGGTTATTTCGCGTGCGGCCAGCATTTCCGGATAAATAAGTGAGTTTATACCTATTTTCGAAAAGAATTCCTGATGTCTGGGTTGTAGATATTCCGCGTTGTCTATACGGGCTACGGTTTTTTTTGCTCCAAGGCTGTGTGCCAGCAGACAGGATGTCATGTTGCGGCTTTCTTCCGGGGTGACACCAATGAACAGGTCTGCTCCGGGCACTTCCGCTTCTTTCAGCCCGGAGATTGACAGAGAGGAAGCATTGACAGTCATCAGGTCAAAATTTTCTTCCAGTTGACGCAGTTTTTCCTCGTCAGTATCCATAAGGATTATATCTTGCTTCTCGCCAGCCAGCATTTTTGCCAGATGGGTACCCACATCTCCTGCTCCTGCTATAATAATTTTCATAGAATCTTCTTTCTTTATCTTGCATGAAACGTGGCAAAGATAGTGAAAGGTAGCGGATAGCAAAAAATGAAAAATGCGGTTTTTCATTTTTTTGGCTGTCCGGAACCGCGTCATGCCTGATTGAAAGGCCGTATGTACCGTTCTTTCTCAATCATTCCCGGTATGGAAAGCGACAGTATCAGACAATCAGGTTAGGGAGTGCGCATACTTTGCCAATATATCCTGTTCCTTGGATGATTCTTGAAGAACTTCTTTGATAGTTTTGGCTATTCCTTCACAGTCGGTACCGCATATATGGTGCAGTATATCTACAGATCCATGCTCCACAAAGTGATCGGGCAGTCCTATTCTCCGTATGTGCGGCGCATGATTGTGCCCGGCCATATATTCAATCACGGCGCTTCCTACACCTCCTGCCAGCACTCCGTCTTCTACAGTGATGATATGTGAGAAGTTTGCAGCTACTTCTTCGAGTAACTGATCGTCCAGCGGCTTGACAAAACGCAGATCATAATGCGCCACACTGATGCCTGTATTTTCGGCTTCAACCTGTGCGATGGCATCGGCTGCGGCGTTCCCGATGGTTCCTATACTCAGTACGGCCAGGTCTTTCCCTTCTTTCAGCTTTCTTCCTTTGCCTGTCTCGATTTCTTCCAACGGACATCGCCAGTCTGCCAGATATCCTCTGCCACGCGGGTATCGTATTACAAACGGTCCTTTATCGGGGAGTTGTGCGGTATACATAAGCCGGCGCAGTTCATGCTCGTCATAAGGTGCGGCAATGGTCAGATTGGGTATTATTCGCAGGCATGCCATGTCGAATACGCCATGATGGGTAGGTCCGTCTTCACCCACCAGTCCGGATCTGTCCAGGCAGATCACTACATTCAGCTTCAACAGAGCCACATCGTGAATGATGTTGTCATAAGCGCGTTGCATGAACGCGGAGTATATGTTGCAGAAAGGAATAAGTCCTTCTTTGGCCATTCCGCCGGAGAATGTTACCGCATGTCCTTCGGCAATGCCCACATCAAAAGCACGGTCGGGCATAGCCTTCATCAGTATGTTCATGGAGCATCCTGTCGGCATGGCTGGTGTCACACCCACAATGCGTTCATTCTTTTCGGCCAGTTCAAGCAGTGTGTTTCCGAAAACTTCCTGGAAGAGCGGGGGTATTCCCTGTATGTCGGTAGTCAGTCGCTGCCCCGTATTCTTGTCGAATCTGCCGGGTGCATGCCATATGGTAGCCGCTTTTTCGGCTGGTTGGAATCCTTTTCCTTTTATGGTATGAATATGCAGGAGCCTGGGGCCTTTCATGTTTTTCAGAATAGAAAGGGTATACACCAGTTTTTTCACGTCATGTCCGTCAATGGGACCGAAATAACGTATGTTCATCCCCTCAAAAATATTCTGTTGCTGTGACAGTACAGATTTAAGGCTGTTGTTGAATCGTATGATGCTTTTTCGGGTTTTATCGTTCAGCAATCCCCATTTTTCAAACAATTTCGATAGTTTGAGCCGCATCTGGTTATATTTCCGGCTCGTGTTCAGATTAAGCAGATATTGCCTCATGCCTCCTACGCTTCGGTCAATTGACATTTCGTTGTCATTAAGGATGATAAGGAGGTTATTCAGAGTTGACGAGGCATTGTTCAGTCCTTCAAAAGCCAGTCCTCCGCTCATGGAACCGTCACCGATAACGGCTATCACGTGCCGGTTTTCCTCGCCCAGCTTTTTTGCACTTACGGCCATACCCAAGGCCGCTGATATTGAGTTTGATGCATGTCCGCATGCAAAGGTATCGTATTCACTCTCATCGGGTGAGGGGAAAGGACGTATGCCCATATATTTCCGGTTGGTCGAAAATTCCTTTTTTCTTCCGGTCAGTATTTTGTGTGCGTAAGCCTGATGTCCTACATCCCATACCAGCCGGTCATAAGGAGTATTGAATACGTAATGAAGGGCCACAGTCAGTTCCACAACTCCCAAGCTGGCTGCAAAATGCCCCGGATTACAGGACAATTCATCTATAATGTCTTGACGCAGTTCACGGCATACCTCTGTAAGTTGTTCTATTTCAAGTTTCCGCAAATCGGAAGGATAGTGAATTGTTTCAAGTAATTTATATTTGTTCTCTGCACTCATTTGCATTAGAAGGATAATAATCTGCAAAAATAAAATAATTTGTCCTAATATGCTTACTTTTGTGAAAGAAAATTAGACATTGTGCGATATGATTGATTTCAGAACGAAAGTAGAATTGCCTGAATCAGAACTTAATATAAGCTATTTTAACCATATGATGCTTTTAGGTTCCTGTTTTTCCGAAAATATAGGAAAAATGCTTGTTGATTCAAAATTCAGCTGTGATGTGAATCCATTCGGTATTTTATATAATCCGCTGTCTATAGTTTCGGCATTGGATGATATGATCCGATGCAGGACGTATTTTGAACATGACTGGGAGCTTTTTGAAAACGGCCGTTGGCACAGTTATATGCATCACTCGCGTTTTTCGGCTTCTACCCGGTCTGAATGTCTGGAACTGATTAACGGACGCCTGCATGCGGCTTCCGAAAATCTCAAGTCATTGGACTACTTGTTGATAACGTTTGGCACGGCGTGGGTCTGTCGGCTTGTTTCAAACGGGCGCGTAGTAGCCAATTGCCACAAGCAGCCCGATAAACTGTTCAGTCGTGAACTGCTTACCGTTGATAAGATAGTGTGTGAGTATGTCAGACTGATAGACAGGCTGCTGATCTTGCGTCCGTCTTTGCAGATTCTTTTCACGGTAAGTCCTATCAGGCATGTAAAAGACGGTCTCCATGGCAATCAAATAAGTAAGTCTGTTTTGCTGCTGGCGGTAGACCGTTTGTGTGCCCTTTATCCTTGTTGTCATTATTTTCCGTCTTATGAAATTCTCATAGACGAGTTGCGTGATTATCGCTTCTATGCCGATGATATGTTTCATCCTTCTTCATTATCAGTCAGTTATATATGGCAGTGTTTTTGTCAGACTTATTTTAATTCAGAAACAATGCAGACAATGACCGGATGCCGGGAAATTGCAAAGGCGATTTCTCATTGTCCGTTTTATCCTGATTCGTTACAATACAAAACCTTTTTAACTCAAATAGTGTTAAAAATAAACCGGCTTATGGAAAAATGTCCGACCTTAGATTTTGGAAATGAGTTAGAAATATGTCATACACGATTGAAACAATAGCCAATCTGCTTGAAGCCGAACGCTTCGGCAATAAAAAAGCGCAGATAGACTGGCTCTTGACAGACAGCCGTTCACTTTGTTTTCCCGAAGAGACGCTGTTTTTTGCACTAAAGACTATACGTAATGACGGGCATAGATATATTACCGGTTTATATAATCGCGGAGTGCGTAATTTTGTAGTCTCTGTTTTACCTGAATCGTGTAAAGAATTCTCCAATGCGAACTTTCTGCGGGTAGCTTCACCGCTGAAGGCTCTTCAGAAGTTGGCCGGGCTTCATCGTAAGGAATTCGATGTCCCGGTGATTGGCATTACCGGAAGCAATGGTAAAACCGTTGTCAAGGAGTGGCTTTATCAGTTGTTGTCGCCCGAAAAGACAGTAACCCGTTCGCCGCGAAGCTATAATTCACAGATTGGAGTTCCTCTGTCGGTATGGCTGATGAACGAACAGACTGAAGTGGGAGTGTTTGAAGCCGGTATTTCAGAAATGGGAGAGATGGATTCTCTGCGTTCAATCATTGCCCCTACCATTGGCATACTCACCAATATAGGCGGAGCGCATCAGGAAAATTTCTTCTCGCTGCAAGACAAGTGCACCGAAAAGCTTTCGCTTTTCAAAGACTGTGATGTGATAATTTATAACGGTGATGATGAACTTATATCCGAATGTGTAGGCAAGACTTTATTCTCTGCCCGTGAAATTGCGTGGTCAAAGACCGATGACGAAAAGCCTCTTTATATCAGATCCATCAAGAAGACTGATTGCAGCACCTCCATTACCTACCGTTATTTGGGAATAGACAACAGTTACACTATCCCGTTTGTGGATGATGCGGCCATTGAGAATTCGTTGAACTGCCTGGCTGCCTGCCTGTATCTGATGATCGCTCCCGAAAGCATAGCCGATCGCATGGCTCATCTGGAGCCTGTAGCCATGCGCCTGGAGGTGAAGGAAGGACGCAACGGCTGTATACTGGTTAACGACAGTTACAATTCCGATATTGCTTCGCTCGATATAGCACTTGATTTTATGGCACGTCGCATTGACAAGGATACCCGTAAGCGCACGCTTATTCTTTCTGATATTCTTGAAACAGGTCAGAATCCCGCTTTTCTTTACCGCAAGGTTTCGCAGCTCATTCAAAGTCGTGGCATTAAGAAAATCATCGGAGTGGGGCCTGAGATATCAGCAGCCGAAGCGCGTTTCAGCATTGAGAAATACTTTTTTGACAACACAGCCTCGTTATTGGCCTCATCGGTCTTTTCAGAACTGTGCAATGAGGTGATTCTTGTCAAAGGATCGCGCAGGTTCCATTTTGACGAAGTGTGCGAACAGCTTGAGCTGAAAATGCACGAAACCATTCTTGAGATAAGCCTCAATGCCATGGTTGACAATTTGAATTATTACCGCGGCTTCCTGATGCCCGGCACCAAGATGGTATGCATGGTGAAGGCTTCGGCCTATGGGGCGGGAGCTTATGAGATAGCCAAGACTCTTCAAGACCAGTGTGTAGATTATCTGGCAGTGGCTGTAGCTGATGAGGGGGCCGAATTACGCAAGGCAGGCATTACCTCGTCCGTTATCATCATGAACCCTGAGATGACCACTTTTAAGACACTGTTTGATTATGAACTGGAACCCGAAGTGTATGGCTTTCACCTGCTTGAGGCATTGATAAAGGCGGCCGGGAAACAGGGTATCACGCATTTCCCCATTCATATCAAGCTTGATACGGGTATGCACCGTTTGGGATTCTTGCCCGAAGAGATTCCTGCCCTTATCCGTCGTTTGAAATCACAGACAGCCGTACTGCCCCGGTCGGTATTCTCGCATTTCGCGGGTAGCGATTCTCAGCAGTTTGATGATTTTACGCGCAAGCAGATTGAGCTTTTCGATAAGGCTTCGTCTGAGTTGCAGTCGGCATTTCCGCACAAGATACTGCGTCATATCTGCAACTCTGCCGGCATCGAGCGCTTTCCGCAGGCACACTACGATATGGTTCGTCTGGGACTGGGTCTGTATGGTGTGAACCCTGTCGGCAATGAGTCTATTCATAACGTGAGCACGTTGAAGACTACTATTCTCCAGATACACGATGTGTCGGCTGAAGATACCGTAGGATACAGCCGCAAGGGAGTGTTGTGCCGTCTGTCACGCATAGCGGTGTTGCCTATCGGCTATGCCGATGGCTTGAACCGTCATCTGGGGTGTGGGCACGGATATTGTCTGGTCAAGGGCAGGAAGGCTCCTTATGTGGGAAATATCTGTATGGATGTGTGTATGATTGATGTTACCGATATTGATTGCCGGGAGGGCGACCGTGTGGAGATTTTCGGTGATAACCTTCCGGTAAGCGAGCTGGCATCCATACTCGGTACCATTCCTTACGAGATCCTTACTGGCGTGTCTACACGCGTAAAACGAGTTTATTATCACGACTGACAACTGTTCCGTCATTAGCCATTAGGGGGGGGGTTAGGCCGACACTTATTCTGACAAAACTGTAAGGCTCGAAGTTCGTTTGGAAGATGAGACAGTCTGGATCACACAGGATCTGAATGACGGATCTTTTACTCATACGAATAAAAGATTTAAAGAAATGAATCGGATGGAAAAAAATATCATGCCTCATGCTATAATCCTGATGTCATCCTGTCTGTTAGCAGAGGTATGCGGTTCAGTCAGAGTCATGTATAAGCTATATATAATGGGAAGCAATGGTTCCCGGCCGGCATTGTTACAGATATTTTATAAAGACTTGGCGGCGGATCTCTGCCGTATTTCAAAATTCGCTCTGTATTTTAGTTTGCCGTTTCATTTCGTCTCTTACCAGCTCCGTTTCTGTGGGCGACAGTTTAGGCAGTTTTACTGTAAGCGGACTTTCTTTCTGATAAGCTTTTACTTCATTAATCAGAAGCTGCCAGTCATAGAGGAATTCTTCCGAGCATCCGTGTAGGCGATAGATCTTTTTTGCGGCTTCGAGTATTTCAGGAGCACAACTGTCATCGCCTTGAAATACTACGGCGGGTATATCTTTGTGGATGCAGTCTCTCAATAGTTTTACCTGATCTTTCATGGTTACTGATAGTTTGATGTTGTTTATTCTTTCATTCACTGATTACAATGCAAAGATAAGCATCTTGATTGGAAAACAGGACACATTCAAGACGAATGTTTAAAGCAATTAAGCAATTGCAGGGGAAGTAAATTTTTCTTTTGACCGCAAATAAACATGATGTTTCCTCCTTGACGGCAGCATATTCCAACGTAGCCGTTACCCGGCCGGATAGTCTGGAACTTGTGCCACCATCGGGCAGTCGATGCGTCCGTTCACGGACATCATCATGTGACTGATAATATAACGTGAGTCCGAAATAAAATCAGAAAACAGTCAGTTGCCCGTCATTGACAAAATTCACCTCAGTGGCGGGTTTCTTCTCAAAGAGACAGCATGCCGCGATAGCCGGCAAGGAGTTTGCAATGAAGCTGTCAAAAAGAACGGTGTCCGGAATGCTCTGTCCGTGCAATGTCCTTCAGCTCGTCATTGACCATCTCAATCAGGGTTCTTTTTCTGGGCAGAATCTTGTCAGCACTGCTCGTCAGCGAGTTCTTCATATTGTCTTGTGAGTCA
>CAYUIJ010000032.1:0-23186 GCA_964444735.1 uncultured Bacteroides sp.
CGCCTACAACTACTCCACGGCGCGCATCGCCAAGGGCGACTTCATCCGCATGAAGGAGATCTCGCTCACCTACGACTTCCCGAAGCAGGTGATCAAGAGCCTGCGCATGGACAACCTGTCACTCAAGATGCAGGTGACGAACCCGTTCCTGATTTACGCGCACGAGTCGCTGAACGGGCAGGATCCGGAATACGTGCAGTCGGGCGGCGTATCATCACCGCTGGCGCGTCAGTTTACATTTACCCTGAAGTTAGGTTTCTAAAGAATAAGGATTATGAAAAAAATGAATCATATAGTTTGCAGACTCGGGCTGGTTCTTCTGGCGGTGTTCTGTTCGTGCGATGACTTCCTCGACAAGATGCCTGACAACCGCATCGACCCTGATTACCTGAGCCCGGATCAGATGTCGAAAATGCTCGTATCCGCCTACGCTCAGTCTATGCCTGTCTGCATGCACGAGCTGATGTCAGACAATGTCGATGATTACGGACAGCGCATTGATGTCGTAAGCAGCCTTTACGAGGAATCATATCAGTTTAAAGACATTCTCTCGGATGACACCGATTCCCCCTCTGCGATATGGTCGGCGAACTACAGTGCCATCGCGGCGGCGAACACGGTGCTCGAGGCCATAGATCAGCAAGTGGCCGAAGGCGGGAATCCCGCTGATTTCACGGCGCAAAAGGGCGAGGCCTTGCTTTGCCGCGCATACGCGCACTTCACGCTGTGCAACACGTTTTGTCAGGCATACAATCCGCAGACAAGCACGACCGATCTCGGCATTCCCTACGTGGAGAAGCCCGAGAAGACCGTCTATAACCAGTACGATCGCGGCACGGTGGCCGGAGTCTATGAGAAGATCGCCCGCGACATCGAGGAAGGGCTTCCTTTGATTGACGACACGAAGTACACCCAGCCGAAGTACCACTTCAACACTCGTGCGGCTCATGCGTTCGCGGCGCAGTTCTACCTTTACTACCTGCAGCCCGGGAAGTCTGTCAGGTATGCGGACGAGGCGATAGGAGACGACCCGACACCGCTGTTCCGCAACTGGCAGCCTTATATGAATGATTGTACGTCATCGGCTGAGTACACCAATGTCTATGTCGCTTCTGAGGAGAACGCCAACTTCTTCATGCAGGGTTTCACCAGCCTCTACCAGAGAAGCGGCACAGGCCGGTATGTACTCACGTTCCAGTTGCTTGGCGAGACATTGACGAGCGCGGGCCCGTGGGGGCAGAACGGAATGCTGCCTTACGGCGTGACATACAAATGGAACGGCGGCGGTCAGGGATATTTTCTGCCCGTGCAGGACGAATACTTCATGTACACCGATGAGGTCGCAGGCATCGGACACCCCTATCTGGTGCAGGTGGTGTTCAGCGTGGAGAAGACCCTTATCGACCGCGCCGAAGCGCACGCTATGCTGAAGGAGTACGATTTGGCCGCGCGTGACCTGAACTGGTTCATCTATCAGGCCGACTATGCAGAACGGTATCCCGAAGATTATATCAATGACTTAGGCGAGTATGATGATCAGTATTATGAAGACTTACTGAATAACGACAACACTGCTGAGGATATAGCGGAGTTCTATGCCGACGGCGACCCGCGCTACTCCAAGCCGCTTGCTCCTCGTTTCGATGTTGAGCCGGGTATGCAGACGCAGCTGATCAACGCCTGCCTGCACGCCCGCCGTATAGCGGATATACACACAGGCGTCCGGCTGCAGGATCTGAAACGCTATGGCATCGCCTACCAACACATTGTAGACGGCGGAACCAACATCCAGATCGAGCCGTACGACAAGCGTCTTGCCATACAGATACCCGAAATGGTTGTCGCAGCCGGAATGGAGAAGAACCCGCGTTAATAACCGTGATTAAAAAAAACAAGAGACATGAAAAAAACATTCTTATTTATTGCGTTGCCGCTGATTTGCGCGGTCTTCTCCGCCTGCGGAGAGGACGATCTCAGCAGCGACAGCGTCATCAAGGAGGAAGTCAACGAGCCTACCGAGTTCGACAACTGGCTCGAGGAGAACTACCGCGCTCCCTACAACATACGCTTCCTTTACCGGTACGAGGACATCGAGAGCGACATGTCCTATGACCTCGTCCCGGCGGAAGAGATCTATTCGCGCATCATCGCCAAGATGATACGCTACCTCTGGCTTGACCCCTACACCGAGGTCACCGACATCCACTTTATGCGCGAATACTCGCCGAGGCTGATCCAGGTCATCGGATCGGGCGCCTACAACGCCAACGGCACCGTGCAGCTCGGCACGGCCGAGGGCGGCCTGAAGATCACGCTCTACGTGGGGAACTGGCTCGAAACCAACCCTCTCGGAAACGGCAGCCCGATGATTGAAATCAACTACAACAACGGCACGGACGAGTCCGACGGCTACACGGTGCGCCTGCTCAGCAAGGATGACGTCAACTTCTACTACCTGCACACCATCCACCACGAGTTCGCGCACATCCTGAACCAGCACAAGGCGTACACCACCGACTTCAACACCGTATCCAAGGGCGACTACTCCGCACAGTGGAACTCGCTGAGCGACGCCGAGGCTGCCGAGAAAGGATTCATAAGCGCCTACGCCAGCAGCGCGCCGGGTGAGGATTTCGTCGAGGTGTTCGCCTATTATGTGACGCTCTCTGACGAGGAGTGGAACGACAGGCTCGAAGGGGCGGGCACGGAGGGCGCCGGCCGCATCACCCGCAAGCTCGCCATCGTCAAGGACTACATGATGAAAGAGTGGGGAATGGATGTGGACCGGCTGAGACAGGAGCTGGACCGCCGCTACTCTGACATCAATGATTTGGATTGGTCAAACTTTAAAACAAAATGACGTGATGAAAAAGATTCTTTTTATACCGGTTGCCTTGCTCGCGCTCGGGGCTTGCACCAACGAGGTGGACGAGGTTTTCGAAACGCCGGCGGCCGACCGCCTGAACGGGAGGATGCTCGAGTGCCGGCAATTGCTCACCGCGTCCGAACACGGCTGGGAGTTCGTATATTACCCCTCTTCCGATCGGCAGTTCGGCGGAAGCACCTACACGGCGAAGTTCGATGAGGACGGAAACGTGTCGGTAACGGGGGAGATCGCGGCCGACCTGCACAGGGACGTTGAGGAGACCGTCACGAGCCACTACTCCATCAAGGCCTCGTCGAGCGTCGTCCTCGCTTTCGACACCTACAACGACTACATCCATTACTGGTCCGACCCCGACCCCTACGGCGGCAACGCCTGGGAGGGCGACTTTGAGTTCGAGTACATGGAGGGAGACGAAAGCCGCATGGTGTTCCGCGGCACCAAGACCGGAAACGAAATCGTCTTCACCGCGCTTGACGAGGATATCGCGGCGGCCGCCCGGAAAGTGCTTGCCATGCGCGATACGGTGGCCGGCAAGCTCTATGCGGCATTCGACTGGAGCGACGGCTCCGAGACCGTCAGGCTTTATGACGATGATAATTACAGCGTGATGACCCATTACCTGTCCGGCGACACCGAGGGCGACTACGAGACGCTGGCCTACGCTTTCACGGAAACGGGCATCTCGTTCTACCGGCCCGTGACCATCGGCGGAGTGACGGCGCAGAACTTTGACTATGATGCCGGTAGCGGAAAGTTGGTCTCCGTGGACGGAAAGGATGCTTCGGGCGCGGTGAAAGAAGTCTCCCTCACGGGGGCGCATGCCGAAAACTTCGTCCATTACAACGACCTTATAGGGACTTTCTCGATGCCGTGTACGCTTAGTACCGGTTCGGTCAGCCGGGTGAGGCTGACCGAAGGCAAGCGGCTGAAGACCTTCAAGCTGGAGGGGCTGGTTGACGAATATCCCTTGGAGCTTGCCTACCGCAAGAGTGACTGCTCGCTGTCGCTTACCACACAGTATCTCGGAGATCTTCAGGGCCGATATGTTTACCTTTGCCCGTGGGACACGGAGACAGGTTACCTCACTTGGTCCTCCGGCATAGGCATGACCCTGACGCGCGATGAGGGCGAGGGCATATCGTTCACCTTCAAGGACAACGGCGTGTGGGGCGGCTATGTGGTCAGCGGGTTCTTGTACTACGTCTTTTCAGGGCCACCGTCCAACGATACGGCCGATGGCTACTACGTGCGGCTGTATGATCTTACCACAATGACCAAAATCGACTAACCCATAAAACGACACAGGATTATGAAAAAGATAAGTAGCATATTGCTTTTGGCCGGTTTCTGCCTCCTCGGCGCGGCATGCTCCGATGACGAGGAACCCTTGCAGGGACTGGCAATCAACACCGCCGATACGGGCTTCGAGGCCGATGGCGGAGAGGGCGGCATCAGCATCGCCTCAATGGGCGAGGTGAAAGCCTTTGCCGACAAGGACTGGATAGAAATCACCTCGGTGGCCGCCGACTCGGTGCGCTTCCGGGTAGGGCCCAACCCCGATGCCATGCTGCGCACCGGCAAGATCACCGTGGAGGGCATAAGCGGCAGCAAGGAGGTCACGATCCTGCAGAAAGGATCCATGTTCGGCATCTATGCCGACAGCGTGGCACTGAAAGGAATGGGAGGCGAGGAGTTCGCCGTTTCCGTGAAATACGTCATGAGCGGAGTTGGAGTTTCCGACCTCAAGATAGAGGGCAGGCCGGAGTGGCTGACCGTAACCCCCGTGAACGACAGCATCGTGTTCACCGCCGAGCGCAATCCCGAAGAGGAAAGGCAGGCCGAACTGACGTTCACCGCCGGATGGAAGACTGTCAGGCTCATCGTCACGCAGAACGCCCTCCGCTGGTTAACCGACTTCTACGGGAACGAACTCAAGGAAATCCTCCTTACGGCTGATAAAGGCGAGCAGTACGATGCTTTCCAAGCCACCGAAGATCTTGAGGGTTACGATCCGGATTGGAGTATCGCGGTGGCGGCTGGAGGAGACTGGCTCACGATTGGCGAAGACCCGTGGGGCAACAAGAATATGCTCCAATTTACGGAGAATGAAACGGGGAAGACCCGCAGCACCTCTCTTGAAATCACGGCTAAAGGCGAGGTGATAGGCACGCTGCCCGTCCACCAGCTGCCTGTGGACAAGAACGGCGCTTATTTCCGCGGGACATGGACGCTGCACTCTGTGAATGAGGAGGGGCTCCCGCAGGATATTGAGATAACGGTTTCACCGATCTCGCCGTTTTCGCCTGCCAATCTCAAGATTGTCGGCTTGGACCAGCAGTTCGGAGACCGTGATCCGGCGACGGCGACGGTGAAGACCGGCAGTGACGGAATATCATACGTAGAGATGAAATGCCAGGATTTGAAATTTAAGGTGACGGCTTCCTCCAACCGCCAACAATACGATTTGTGGATTGTGCCGCTGAGCGAGGGGATGAGTCTGGTGAGGAATGAAAGTGCGGCATGGAACTTCGAATATGACCGCGCGACGGAGTCTGTGGTGATTAAGCCGAATGACTATATTGCCACGACTCTTCCCAACGCCAATGATGGAATGCAATTCCCCGGACTCGGCATAATAGGCTACAATGCCTCTATTGGTTATGCGAACTTCGGTCTGGGCCTCTACTTCCCCGACCCGTCTCGCGGATGCATGTGGCTTGAAAAAGCTGCCGAATAGTTCCGGCGATACAAGACAAAAAGGATTCCCGCCTTTCGCGGAATCCGGTACGGAAATCCCGCCCTCATCCGGGGCGGGATTTTTCTTGTTCCTGCGCATGGGCCCTGCCGGCAGGCCGGGACAGGCAAGGCGCTTCCTTGGGCTCGCGCGGCCGTTTCAATTGCCGGAGACAAGGCTGTCCGGCATATACCGCGGTGTCAAGCGGAATTTTTGCAAGAGTGTCCGGACGGCTTTCTTGGCAAGTTCAGCCGCCGCTATCCTGAAAAAGCGGCTTTTTGCCAGGCTGCCTGTTGCCGCTGCCCGATACTCTCAGGGTTTCGGGTGCAGGGCGTACAATGGCGGCATGCCGGTCTTAAATGCGGATTGTCGTATTTTGGATTCCGATGACGGCCGTATAATTTTGGAATTTGCGATGAAAACTGTATTTTTGCACCGGATTTTCCTGCTATGTATATGAAAATGCGGTTCCATATAGTGAGTTTGTTTTTTGTGTTCTGGACGGGTGCGGGAGCATGTCTTTCACCGGCGGCTGCGAATGAGAGCAAGGAAATTTCCGCTTCCGTTTCAGACACGGTAAGTGAGCGCAGGCGTTCTTTGCTGAAGCGTTTGCTTGATTACATTGAAGAGTCGGATAAGCCGGATCCGGCCAAGAAAATCGACTGGGGCTTTTTGGCCGGGCCCCATTATTCTTCTGATTACGGCCTTGGATTGGGAATGGTGGCTTCAGGGTTGTATTTTACGGACCGCTCCGATTCGCTGTTGCCTCAGTCAAACGTCTCGTTGTATGGTGACATTACCACAAAGGGCTTCATGCTGATAGGCATTCGCGGGAACAATGTTCTTCCGAAAAGGAAATACCGGCTGGATTACCGGGTATATGTCTATACGTTTCCGGGCGATTTTTGGGGAATAGGCTTTGAGAATGCCGATAACGATGGTAACAGGAGCGGGTATAAGCGCGTCAAGGTAGAGTTGATGGCAAGGTTTCAGTTCAGGATATCCGCGAATGCTTTCCTTGGGCCTATGGCGCGTTTCCAGCTGGTCAGGGCCTATTCTCTTGACGAAAAGGCAAGGGCCTTGCTCAATGGGGAGTCAGGAGTAGTGCATGACTATGGTATCGGAGTGTCATATACTTATGACACCCGTGACTTTATATTGAACGCCTGCAGGGGATGGTTTGTCCAGCTTGACTTGTTGGCCAATCCCCGTTTCATGGGGAATCATTCGGGCTATCTTACTTCAGACTTGTCGGCCAGTGCCTATCGCCGGGTATGGAAAGGCGGGGTGCTGGCCGGAGAGTTCCATTGCAGGCAGTGTGTGGGAGACGTGCCTTGGGCCATGCTGGCCGAAGTCGGCTCAAGCAACAGGATGCGCGGATATTATGAGGGGCGTTATCGTGACAGGAATCTGATGGAGGCTCAGATGGAATTAAGGCAGCATATATGGAAACGTAACGGAATGGCGCTGTGGACCGGACTGGCCGAGGTGTATCCTGACTTTGGCGCGTTGCGCTGGAACCGCATATTGCCTAATGCGGGTATCGGTTACCGCTGGGAATTTAAGAAGCGTGTGAATGTCCGTCTGGATTACGGGTTTACCCGCAATGGCGGCGGCTTTTTGTTTAATATAAACGAAGCGTTTTAATGAAAAGACAGAGAGTATTGTTTTATTTATTCTGGCTCATATTGTCGTTGCCCGGTTTTATACTGGTGTTTACGGAAGAGATGAACGGATGGGGGAAATGCGCCTTGATAACGCTGCCCGTTGCCGTGTTTGGGGGATTGATGACACTGGGTAAGAAGCCCGGAGTGATGTATTGGATTTGTCTCCCCTTTTTGTTTGTCGGAGCGTTCCAGACGGTACTGACATATTTGTTCGGCAAAGGCGTTATAGCTGTCGATATGTGGCTCAACCTGTCTACCACCAATTTCAGTGAGGCCGGTGAGTTGCTGTCGCGGCTGTGGCCGGCGGTAACCGGGGTGGTTTTGATTTATGTCCCCTCATTGGTGCTGGCCGTGTGGTCCATACGTATGAAGGAAAGGCTTTCCGGCGCCTTCAGGCGGACTCACAGGCGTGTTGCTGGCGTGTTGCTGGCGGCAAGCCTGATATGTATATTTGCCGCGTATGCCAAAGGCGGGTATGAGCTGACGGATGACATGTTTCCTCTGAACGCGTGTTATAACTGTCTGCTGGCAATGGAACGCGAAAACGCCTCGGAAGCGTATAAGGACACGTCGGCTGATTTTGTCTTTGACGCGTATATGGCAGATACCGATACGTTGCCTCAGGTGATTGTCTGTGTGGTGGGTGAGACCTCAAGATCTGCCAGCTGGCAGCTTTACGGCTACCGGCGTGCCACCAATCCGGTACTTTCGGAAACAGACGGGTTGCTTGTCTTTCGTGACAATATGAGCCAGAGCAACACGACTCATAAAAGCGTTCCTATTTTATTGTCGCTGGCATCGGCGGAAGATTATGAGATATTGTATAGGAGCAAGGGCATTATGGCGGCTTATCGTGAGGCCGGCTACTATACCGCCTATATTTCCAACCAGCGGCGCAATAACTCCTTTATTGATTTTATCGGCGGACAGGCCGACAGCTGTGTCTTTCTGAACGATAACAGAAAGGGAGTGAGTTATGACGGAATACTGGTACAGGCCTTGCATGAGATTCTTGAAAAGGGGCGCAGACATTTGTTTGTCGTATTGCATGCTTATGGCTCCCATTTTAATTATCATGACCGTTACCCTGAAGAAGCAAGGACTTTCGTACCCGATTTTATAGAGAATGTCAGGAAAGCCTGCCGGCGTGAGATGATAAACGCCTACGATAATTCCATTCGTTATACCGACGCGTTTTTGGGAAAGCTGATCTCCTTGCTGGACGGGCGTGGGGGAAGCGCGGCCCTGCTTTATACATCGGATCATGGCGAGGATATTTTTGATGACGGGCGTGATTTGTTTCTGCATGCTTCCCCGGCGCCTTCCTGTTATCAGCTGCATGTCCCGTTGATAATATGGACTTCGGAGGCTTATCGCCTGGCGCACGCGCAGAGAATGGAGTACATGGCCGGTCATGTCGGCTTGCCCTCAGGCAGCGATTGCGTGTTTCATACGCTGCTCGGGCTGGGGGGAGTCGAGACCGCATACCGTAATGATTCCTTGTCTTTGGCAAGCCCTGATTTTTCCGTGCGCGGGAGATATTATATAAACGACAGGAATGAGCCCGTACCGTTAAGGCTCTGTTGGGACGGGAATGATTTGAGAGTATTGGAAAAAATGGGGTTGTGCTATGAATAGGAAACCGGTTGCTTTGTTTTGCGCGCTTGTTCTTGCGGGAATCGCGCATGCTCAGGAAAGAGTGGAATACATTAGGTATGGCGATATGGATTCATGGCTGGTGCGTAATGTCAAGGAAAGTATGGTTATTGGCGGAAAAACCAGAGTGCTGTATGAAATAGCGCCTTCGGGCGTGTGGAATGAAAACAAGGCTTATGTGCCTCAGGGCGGATCGCCTTGGGGAACGTCGAATGTAATGGCAAAAGTGGCGGGAGTGACCAAGACGAACACTTCGGTATTCAGGGAAACCAGGGAAGGACACGGATATTGTGCCCGTTTGGAGACTCATGAGGAGCAATGCCATGTGCTTGGGCTGCTTAACATCAAGGTGCTGGCTGCCGGATCCGTGTTTTTAGGCGAGACCCTGGAGCCGGTTACCGGTACGGACAATCCGATGGGCAAGCTGAACGCGGGAATGCCTTTCACAGGGCGTCCTAAGGCGTTGCGCCTTGACTATAAGGTAAGGCTTTCGGGGAAGCCTGACCGTATAAGGCAGACCGGATTCGGTAAGAAATCCAGGGTGGATGGACTGGATATGGCAGACTGCGTATGTCTTTTGCAAAAAAGATGGGAGGATAGCGCGGGCAATATTTATGCCTTGAGAGTGGGGACAATGGTCCGGCGTTTTGACAGGAACACTGACGGCTGGGTGGAGAACGCCCGGTTTGCGATTCATTACGGCGATATTACGCGCCAGGATTTTTACAGGCCGTATATGGGCTTGTTGCAGGGTGAACGTGAAATGTATGCCAGAAACAGCAAGGGAAAGATGGTGCCTGTAAGGGAGACAGGCTGGGCAGGAAACGGAGAAAGCCCTACGCATGTGATATTGCAGTTTGATTCCAGTCATGGCGGAGCCTATATAGGTTCCGTAGGGAATACCCTGTGGATAGACAATGTAGGGTTTGTATATTGACACGGGCCGTTACGCGTAAAAAAAAGGCAAAGGCCTTCCGCCGCCTGTGGCGGGAAGGCCTTTGCCTTTTTACGGTTCCGCCGGCACGCGCGGATGTGCCGGTCATTCCTTTCCGCTCAGCCTCCTGTGCATTGCGGCGGCCGCGCGGCGGCCGTCGCCCATGGCCAGAATGACGGTCGCCCCGCCTCTTACAATGTCTCCTCCGGCATAGATTGTCCGCACGGACGACTGCATGTCGTCATTCACGACGATAGTGCCCTTGCGGCCGAGTTCAAGGCCTTCTATTGAGCGGGCCGCGATCGGGTTGGGCGACACTCCGATGCTGACAATCGCCATGTCGATGTCGATGGTTTCAGTCGCTCCGGGAATGGGAACCGGGCTGCGGCGCCCCGATGCGTCAGGCTCTCCGAGTTCCATCTTCTGCAATACCATCTGTCTGACGGCGCCTTTCTCATCGGCTATGTATTCAACGGGACTATGCAGCATGATAAATTCCACCCCTTCTTCCTTGGCATGTTTCACCTCTTCCAGACGCGCCGGCATTTCTTCTTCCGAGCGCCGGTAGACAATCATGGAGCGTTCGGCTCCCAGACGGACGGCCGTGCGCACGGAATCCATGGCCGTATTGCCTCCGCCGATCACGGCTACGCGCTTGCCGAAGGTGACGGGGGTATCCGTGTCTTCACTGGCCGCGTCCATCAGATTGACACGGGTCAGGTATTCGTTTGACGACATGATGTTCACAGAGTTCTCGCCCGGAATATTCATGAAGTTTGGAAATCCCGCGCCGGAGGCGATGAAAATCCCCTTATATCCTTTGTCTTCCAGCTCTTTTACACTGATTGTCTTGCCTACGATGCAGTCTTTGATGAAAGTGACTCCCATTTTTTCCAGATTGTCTGTCTCCACATCCACAATCCTGTTCGGAAGGCGGAATTCGGGGATACCGTATTTTAGCACGCCGCCCGTTTCGTGCAGGGCTTCAAAGACCGTAACATCGTATCCCAGCCTTGCCATCTCCCCCGCGAAGGACAGTCCTGCCGGTCCTGAGCCTGCGACTCCTATCTTGACACCGTTCTTTCCGGCAATGCGGGGCAGTGACACATGTCCGCTTTCGCGCTCGTAGTCGGCGGCAAATCTTTCCAGATAGCCGATGGCTACGGCCTGCTTTCCCATTTTCAGGCGGATGCATCTTGATTCGCACTGTTTTTCTTGCGGGCATACGCGGCCGCATACGGCGGGAAGCGCGTTCGTTTCCTTTAATACGCGGGCCGCCTCAAGGAACTCTCCCCGTTCGATGTTTTTAATAAATCCGGGGATGTCTACGCTTACCGGACATCCCGTCATGCAGGAAGGGCTGGCACAGTCAAGGCAACGTCTGGCTTCAAGAACGGCCTGTTCTGCTGTAATGCCTTGGTTGACCTCCTCTTTCAGGCGGTGTGAGCGGTATTCCGGATCAAGCTCGGGCATTGTCACGCGCCCGATGGCAGCGCGCTCACCGGGCTTCATGCTCCTGCGTAACTCCTCGCGCCATGGGGCGCCGCGCCCGTTTTCATGATTCCCCGCCACGTCATCATGCTCATGAATAAAGCGGTCCATCTCTTCTTTCTCTTCTTTTCTGAAAGCGCCCGTACGTTTCAGCATTTCGTCAAAATCCACCTGATGCCCGTCGAACTCAGGCCCGTCGATGCACACGAACCTTGTTTTTCCGCCCACGGTGACGCGGCATGCGCCGCACATGCCTGTGCCGTCTACCATAATGGTGTTAAGTGAGACATCGGTAGGGATGTTGTATTTTCTGGTCAGCAGACAGACAAATTTCATCATCACCGCGGGGCCGATGGCGAAGCACTTGTCTGTCTTTTCGCGCAGGATAACGCTTTCGATGCCTTCGGTGACGAGCCCCTTGCGCCCGTAGGATCCGTCATCGGTCATGACAATTACCTCATCGGAGCTTTTTCTGACTTCTTCTTCAAGAATGACGAGCTCTTTGGTCCGTCCCGCAAGTACCGAGATGACCCTGTTTCCTGAAGCCTTTAACGCCTGTATGATAGGAAGCAACGGAGCCGTGCCTACCCCGCCTCCGGCACATATCACGGTACCGTACTTCTCAATGCGGGTGGCCTGCCCTAACGGGCCTGCGATGTCCGTCACGGCATCGCCCTCATTCAGATCGCACAGCCTGGCCGAAGACAATCCCGCCTTTTGTACAATGAGGGTGATGGTCCCTTTCACAGGATCGGCTCCGGCTATGGTAAGAGGCATGCGCTCGCCTTTTTCGCCTGTACGCACAATGACAAAATGGCCGGCTTTGCGTGATTTTGCTATCAGCGGAGCCTCGACTTCAAACCTGAATACATTTTCAGAGAACCGCTCTTTTGAAATAATTCTGTTCATCTCTTTTCCGTATTAAAAATTAAAGGTCAGTGTTGTTCATTATCAGAAATGCAAAGATAAGGCCTTTCGTCGGATTGCGCAAGAAAACTTCCGGGAACTGTCGTCACAAGGCCCCATAAGCTCCCCTACAGGCCCTTCCTTCGCGCCCGGCTTGCGGCGGCCGTACGGCGGGCGCCTGTGTCATCAGGGGATTTCCCGTGTGATCCCCAAAAGCCGCTTTTCACTCTCTGAGTCTCCCTGTAGCCGCAGCCGGATGCGGCATGGCCTTTATAAACGGAAAGGCAAGGACCTCCCGCACGGGCCGTATTCGTATGGCCCGGCCTGAGAGGCTCTTAAAAAAGTCAGTCGATCATTTCAAATCCGCAGTAGGGCGCCAGTGCTTTCGGCATGCGTATGCCCTCAGGAGTCTGGTTGTTTTCAAGCAGTGCGGCAACGACTCTTGGCAGGGCCAGCGCCGATCCGTTCAGTGTATGGCAGAGCCCGGTTTTTTTATCCGCGTTGCGGTAACGGCATTTCAGACGGTTTGCCTGATAAGTGCCGAAGTCTGAGACGGAGCTTGCCTCGAGCCAGCGTCCCTGGGCTCCTGAATACACTTCAAAGTCGTAGCATATCGCCGCCGTGAAGCTCATGTCGCCTCCGCACAGGAGGAGAATCCTGTAAGGAAGCTCCAGCTTTTGCAGCAGCCCCTCCACATGGCCGAGCATCTCCTGATGCGACTCTTTGGAGTGCTCCGGCTTGTCAATGCGTACCAGCTCTACTTTTGAGAATTCGTGCAGGCGGTTCAGCCCGCGCACGTCCTTTCCGTATGATCCGGCCTCACGGCGGAAGCATTGCGTATAGGCGCAGTTTTTTACCGGAAGATCCTTCTCGTCAAGAATCACGTCACGGTAGATGTTGGTCACCGGGACCTCCGCCGTAGGAATGAGATACAGGCCCTCCGCCTCGCAATGGTACATCTGTCCCTCCTTGTCGGGCAACTGCCCGGTGCCGTATCCGGATGCCGCGTTTACTACAGACGGAGGCACGATTTCCGTATATCCGGCGTTTCCTGCCTCGTCAAGGAAAAAATTGATGAGCGCCCGCTGCAGGCGGGCTCCTTTCCCCTTATAGACAGGGAAGCCCGCGCCTGTGACCTTGACTCCCGAATCGAAGTCAATCAGGCCGTATTTTCTTGCCAGCTCCCAGTGAGGAAGCGCGTTCTCAGGAAGCCCGGCAATCGTTCCGCCCGTTTTTACCACAACGTTCTCTTCGGCCGAGGCTCCTTCGGGAACCTCCTCATAAGGAACGTTGGGAATGGTGCAGAGGAGGGCCTGCATGTCACCGGCCGCCCGGTTCATGGTCTCTTCCAGCGCCTTGTTTGCCTCCTTTATTCCGGCAACGCGCTTTTTCGCGGCTTTTGCCTCCTCCTCTCTGCCTTCCCTCATCAGCGTGCCGATTGTTTTTGACACCGCGTTGATTTCCGCGAGGTTCTTGTCAAGCGCATACTGGGCGCGTTTTCTTTTGTCGTTTAGCCCGATTGCCTTGTATACGGCCTCCCGCGCGTCTTTGAAGCGCTTTTTTTCCAGCCCGCGTATCACCCTGTCTGTGTCTTCCGTGATTTGTCTGATAGTAAGCATGTGTCGTAAGGTATTGAATTGTCTTGGATTCATTGTCTTGAATATGCAAAGATAGGAAAAGGCGGGCCGGAATGCAAATGAACGGCGTTGTTTTTTCCGCTCCTGCCGCGGGCGAAGTCTCCGATAAGAAGCGCGACGGCCTTTTCCGCCTTTCCGGGCGGCGGACAGAAAGCCGGCCGGGCTTTTCGCGACGGGGATGGGTATGGAGCGGGGCCGCCATGCCGCACCGCCTTTTAAGGATCGCGGCCCATAAAACGCCGGAAGGGGGTTGTGCGAGACTCACACAACCCCCTTCCGGCAGCCGCCTTTGTTATGAGGCTTGCGCCTCGGACGCGGGAATTACAGATACATAGCTTTTGTTCTTACGCCCTTTCTTGAAGCGTACAATGCCGTCGGTCAGCGCATAAAGAGTATGGTCCCTGCCCATGCCGGTGTTCCTGCCCGGATTATGGACGGTGCCTCTTTGACGGACAATGATGCTGCCCGCCTTGCAGACCTGTCCGCCGAATATCTTCACGCCCAGCCTTTTACTTGCCGACTCACGGCCGTTCTTTGAACTTCCTACACCTTTCTTGTGTGCCATTTCTTCTTACTTTTTAAATGATTAAGCAATAATCTGTCTGATTGTCAGCTCTGTGAATTGCTGACGGTGACCGTTCAGCTTTCTGTAGCCTTTTCTTCTTTTCTTGTGGAAAACCAGCACCTTGTCTCCCTTTACGAGGGGAGATACCACCTCGCATACCACTTTCGCGCCTTCTATCGTGGGGGTGCCTACGGTTATGTTCCCGTTGTCATCAGCCAGCAGTACCTTGTCAAACTCAACGGTCTCGCCGCTTCCGGCTTTCCGGATACGGTGCACGAACAGTCTCTTGCCCTCTTCGGCCTTGAACTGCTGTCCGTTAATTTCTACGATTACATACATATATGATATAATTTAAAACGGTTTCTCCGCCGGGTGAACCTTAATCGCCAAGATTGCTTTTTAAACCCGCACGGACCAAAACAGGCCGCAAAGTTACAACAAATAAATCCGGCCGGCAAACATTCTCCGGCAAATATTTTTCCGGAAAATGTTTTTTCCGGGAACAGAGGCGTATTCTCAAGAACCCGGCGCCTTTTTTAATGTTCCAATGGCCGCATGGAGCCTGCCTTGCGGGAATTTTTCCCGGAAAGGTTCCGGCCGGGCCGCCGCCTTTGTCCTGCCGGGGGGAAGAGGAAAAAAGGCAGGGCGTTTTTTTGCAGCCATGCAGGCCCTGTCTTTTTTTTAACATACCGGCTGCGAGCCATGCTTTTTCCGTAGCTTCCCTGTGGCGCCGGATTTTGGGTGCCGTGCGGGGGCAGGCAAACGGCGGTTTTGCCGGAATGTTAATTTTTCATTCCGATATTTGTTAAAACAGGAGTGTTTTTTTGATTAACCGGATGATTAAGCACTGTTTTTAATAATTATTATGGCAATATTTAAAAAAAAGAAAGAAAAATCTTGTTTTTGTAAAAATAATTTATTCCTTTGCAAAGGTAGTTTATCAATCCAAATTTTAGTCTAATTTTAAAAACAAGAGGAGAATGAGCGGATTTTTTTACAAGATGATTTCAGGCGTGTTCCCTTTTTGCGGCATGGACAGCGTCATGCGGCATGCAGATGCCCCGATGGCGGCCATGGCTGATTCTCCCGTAATCGCGGCCGTGCGGAATGCCGCGAGGGGGGGGGTAAACAGGGCTGATGCCCCGCAGGGCAGATCGGTCCGCAAGGGCATTGCCGCGGGTGATTCCGGTATGCCGTTGTCCGGTGCGGGCGCCGCTCCGGTGACGGGCCTGTCCGCCGGACGGACGAGGCTGTTCGCCGGGCTGCTTTGCGTGTTGCTTTCATTGGCGCCTGCCGGAGCCGGGGCACAGGGGCCCGGCGTATGGAGTGAGGATCAGGGAGGGTCTCCTCCCCCGAAAGTGCTGACAGGGAAGGTTTCCAATGAGGCCGGCCGGCCCCTTCAGGGGGTTAAGGTGGCCGTGAAAGGATCGGCGGGAGGAGTCTCGACGGGTCAGGACGGGCGATACAGGCTGGACGTGCCTGAGGGCCGGAGCGTGGTACTGGTGTTCTCTTTCACCGGGATGAGCACTCAGGAAGTGGAATACAAGGGCCAGGGCACGTTGGACGTGGTGATGAAGGCAGACCGGCAGCCGGGCTCAAGGAGGATTACCGGCCGGGTGCTTGACGAGCGCGGAGACCCGCTGCCCGGCGCTACCGTGATGCTGGACGGGACCCAGGCGGGCGGCTCGACTGACGTGGACGGCAGGTACAGCATTGAAATCCCTAAGGAAGGCACGCTTAAATTCACGTTCATCGGCATGAGGACCGAGACGGCCGGCACGGCCGGCAAGACGGTGATAAACGTAACCATGCGCGAGAATTCCGAGCAGCTGGAGGAGGTGGTCCATACCGGTATCTACACCCGTAACATTGAGAGCTTTACCGGCTCGGTGTCTACTTACAAGACGGACGATCTGAAGAAGATCGGGGCCAACAACGTCTTGCGCAGCCTGAGCATCCTGGATCCCTCCGTCATAATCACCGAGAACAACCTGCAGGGATCCAACCCGAACGCCAAGCTGGACTTTACAATCAACGGCAAGATGAACATTGTGGATCTGGAGCAGGAATACGAGACGGATCCCAACCAGCCCCTGTTCATTCTCGACGGCTTCGAGACCACACTGGAGACCATCAGTGACCTGAACATGGACCGCGTGGAAAGCATCTCTGTCTTGAAAGACGCGGCGGCTACGGCCATCTACGGATCGAAAGCCGCCAACGGTGTTGTGGTGGTAGAGACCGTCAAGCCCCAGCAGGGCAAGCTGAGAGTGAACTATAACGGCAGCCTGACCGTCGGCTGGGCCGACCTTGACAGCTATGACCTGATGAACTCGGCCCAGAAGCTGGAATATGAGAAACTGGCCGGAGTGTATGCCACCACCACGTCCGACGGGGGAAAACTCAATCTGGACGAGAACGGCGAGATTATCGGCGAGTCGTACCGGGAGGAATACTACCGGAAACTGGAGCTGGTTAAGGAGGGGGTAGACACCTACTGGATGAACGAGCCTCTGAGGACCGCTTATTCGCAGTCTCATAACCTGTATATAGACGGCGGAGACAAGACGTTTGTATACGGCGTAGGGCTGTCATACAACAACACCATGGGCGTGATGAAGGAGTCGTCACGCGATGTGCTGAACGGCAACATCCGTCTGGATTACAGGATACGGGACCTGTCGGTATCGAACCAGCTGACGATCAACAACACGGTTGCCGACAATGAGACGGTTCCTTTCAGCAGGTTCGCCCGCATGAACCCGTTCTTCGCGAAGAGAAACGAGAACGGCGAGGTGCCCAAGTATGTGTACAGGGAGAACTATGGCACTGCCTATACCTATATCTGGAACCCGCTGTGGGATCTGCAGCAGAGCAGCTACAACCAGAACGAGGGCGTGGGCATTACCGACAATCTTCAGATAGACTGGAGGATCTGGAAGTCGTTGAGACTGAGGGGAAGCCTGTCGTACTCCATGACCAAGAACGAGACCAAGAGATTCGTGTCTCCCAACGAGACCGGCGAGGTGGAGAAGGACGCCTCCGTAAGAGGCTCGTATAACAAGACCAATGCCACCATATCGAACTACAACGGACGAATCAACCTGACATACGGGGAGGCGTTCGGCAAGCATACGGTAAACGTGGTGGGCGGCATGCAGTTTTCAGAGAACTCAAGCAAGTCGACCGGATTGTCGGCCCAGGGCTATATGTCGGACGAGTTCTCCAATCCCAACTTCTCATCCGGATACCCGGATGGCGGCAAGCCGAGCTCCAGCGAGTCAAAGACCCGCAGCGTAGGATACTATTCCAACTTCAACTATGCCTACGACATGCGTTACCTGGCCGACTTCAACTTTACCAAAAACGGCTCGTCGCAGTTTGGCATCGATGACCCGTTCTCTACCACCTGGTCCGTAGGCGTGAGCTGGAACCTTCATAACGAACCGTTCCTGAAAAATTCGAAAGTGATCAACTATCTTAAGATCCGGTATTCATACGGCAATCCGGGGAACCAGAACTTCGACGCGAAGCTGGCGGGCAGCATCTACAGCTACATGACCGACTACTCCAACCCGTTCGGACTGAACGTGTTTGTGAGCACGTGGGGCAACAACAACCTGAAATGGCAGAAGACCGAAAACCACAACTGGGGTATCAACGCGCAGCTGTTCAATGACAGGCTGACCTTGAGCGCCGATTACTCGATCCGCAAGACAGACCCCATGCTGGTAAGAATCGACATGCCGCTTTCAACGGGCGCCACTACCGTGCCGATGAACGTGGGCGCCACGGACAACAGGTCTGTCAGCGCGAGCTTCACCGCCTATATATTCAAGCGTCCGGAGCTGAACTGGTACATCAGCGCGAATATCAACCACAATACGACCAAGTATTATAACGTGGGCGATATTCTGAAGGAGTTCAATGACAGGGGCAGGGCCAGCGAGAGCCTGCTGCGCATTTATGACGGCGCGAGCCTGTCGGGCCTGTACGCCGTCCGCTCGGCCGGCATCGACCCCGCCACCGGCAACGAGATCTTCATAAAGAAAGACGGGACATACACGTATGAATGGAATATCGATGATGAGGTGCTGTGCGGGGACACCAACCCCAAGGCCACGGGCTCCATCAACACCTCGCTGACGTGGAAGGGCTTCTCGATCAGTACCGCGTTCTCTTACCGGTGGGGAGGATACACCCAGCTGTCGACCCTGCTGAACAAAGTGGAGAACATCACCTCTGACGGCCTGAACTACAATCAGGACGTGCGCGCGTTCACCTCGCGCTGGAAACAGCCCGGAGACAAGGCCAAGTTCAAGCGCATTGACGACATAAGCGGCAACACTCAGATGAGCAGCCGCTTCATAGCCAAGGAAAACACCATTGAATGCTCAAGCATCAATGTGGGCTACCGCACCTCTACCGCCCGTTTCCTGAAATATGTCAAGGCGTCTTCGTTCAGCGCGAACTTCTATATGAACGATATCTTCCGTATCAGCAATATCAAGGAGGAAAGGGGCTTGGACTATCCGTTCGAGCGCTCGTTCACCCTCTCGATAGGCTTAGGTTTCTGATGTTTGAAAATTAAAAAATATTAACTTATGCGTTCAATATTAAAGAATATTATTGCATTCACATTGCTGCTCAGCGCGGTGTCATGCAAAGACTGGCTGGATGTCAAGATGGACGACAAGATCATGGAGAGCGCCCTTTATTCCGAGAATTCCGGTTTCATGAAAGCCCTGAACGGAATTTATCTGAAAATGAATTCCGTATACTCGAGCGACCTTACATGCGGCATTATGGACATACTTGCGCAGTACTATAACGTTACCGACAACAATGATCACACCTACAAGGAGTATGCCAAGTACAATTACAACGAGGCGAATTTCGAGAGCAAGAACGGCAGCGTCTGGGGGCTGATGTATGAGATGATTGCAAACATCAATGTGCTTCTCCGTCATTGTGACGACGGCGGATCCGCCCTGAAGGCCGACTATTACCCTTTCATAAAGGGCGAGGCGCTGGCCTTGAGGGCCATGCTGCACTTTGACCTGCTGCGCATTTACGGCCCGGTGCCCGGAGAGTCCTCCTTTGGAACGCCGTGCATTCCCTATGTGGATGATGACAGCAGGAACGTCTTCCCTTACTCTACCGCAGGGGAGGTGCTTGATAAGGTGACGGCGGACCTGACCGCCGCGGCCGATCTGCTGAGGCCCGTGGACCCGATTATAACCGAGGGCGTGATAACCGAGATTCCGGAAGACGACGGCACGTCGGCAAACGACATGTCGTACCGGCAGCTGCGGCTGAACTACTACGCGGTGCAGGGGCTGTTGGCCAGGGTGAGCCTCTGGAAAGGCGACAAGACCGAAGCCTACCGCATAGCAAAAAACGAGATTATCGACAAGGTGATGGAGGAGGACGGTGACGGCATATTCTCATGGACCACTACCGAGGCTTATGAGGCATCCGGCAAGGAGGACTACATGTTCTCAAGCGAGGTGATGTTCGCCCTGTATAACAGCAAGCGCTCCGATGTGTACCGCAGCTATTTCTCGCAGTCGCTGAATTCCAAAAAAAACCGTCTGACTTTCATAGGCTCCAATCTGAGCGGAGAGTCAAAGGCCGCCACTTTATACGATGATGACAACGACTGGCGCAAGGGCATGTGGAAGGTGGCCGAGCCTACCGATGCCGAGATAAAAGATGCCGAGGAGAACGGATATGTGGCCGAGGGTTCCCTGTATCTTGACAAGTACAAGGATTTCAGCTCGGATGCCACCACCAACGGATCGGAAATCTACAGGTACATGATGCCTTTGGTACGGCTGAGCGAGATGTACCTGATTGCGGCCGAATGCACTCCCGATCATGAGGAGGCGCTGGCCTTGATCAACGAGCTCCGCAGCCACAGGAACTGTATGAGTATCAGTGACGATGACAGAAGCCTGGAAGACATCATTACCAAGGAATTCGCCAAGGAGATGATTGGCGAGGGGCAGCTGTTTTTCTATTACAAGCGTCTGGGCAAGGCGGAGATGATCTCGGGCACCGCCTATGACGGTGTGACTGAGATGAATCCGGCAAATTACGTCTGGCCGCTGCCTAAGGCTGAGACTGACAAGCGGGTTGAACTTGAATAAAAGAGGAGGGACTAATCATGAAGCACTTATTTTATATAGTCTGTTTTTTCATATCGGCAGACTTTCTTTTAAGCTGTGAGAAAAAAGAGATGATGGATTACGAAGGCACCGATGCCGTTTACTTTGACGTGCAGTACGGGGCTTACTGGGGAGATACCACCACGTGGGCGCACCAGTATTTTATGAGGGTGTCTTTCGGGAACATGCAGGAGGGGACGGAGGATACCGTTATCGGACTTAAAGTGGCGGTAGCCGGAAACGTTGCCGGCTATGACAGACCGTTCAGGTTAGAGGTGGATCAAGACAGTACTACCGCCAGTGCCGAAGAGTATGACCTGTCGGGGAATGACTATGTGATTCACGGCGGTACGAACTGCTCGTACGTCAGGATGACACTCCGCAAGACTCCCCGCATGGATGACAGTACGTTCAATATCCGGCTGCGGCTGCTGCCCAACGAGCATTTTGCCACCGCCTTTTCGGAGATAGGGGAGATTCCCGGCAGGTGGACCGATACGGACACCACGCTGTATAACAACCCTGATCCTAACCTGTTTACCGTATTTGTAGACAATAAGATAGTGCAGCCTGCAGGATGGATAGAGTTCCAGTTAGGAAAGTTCTCCAGAAAGAAGCTTGAGCTTATGATGGAGCTGACGGGCTGGCCCAAGTCTTACTTTGATGACGATGCGAAAATGCTGCAGGGACGGTACATGATTCTTCAGTCGGTGATGGGAAAATACCTGATGGAGCAATACCGCAAGGGCAGGGAATACTGGGTGATAGACGAAGACGGCACCATGATGTGGGTGAGCGGCAATGTCGTGACGTGGGGCAACGGCACAAGACCTGAGGATATGGTTTGATTAAATTTAAATTTATTGATATGCGTAGATTTTTATTAATATTGATGTCATTGATTTTGGTATGCTCTTGTGTGGATGACGAGGGGAACTATGACTATAAGAAAATCAATGAGGTGACTATCCGCGAGCTGACGGCCGAGGGCGATACCGTAGACGGTATAAGGAACTGGAGCATGGTTTCGGAAGTGGATACCCTTACCTACAGGCTCGACATAGAGGGATCCCTTGCGGGCGATGACATGAGCGGCTATGAGTTTGAATGGTATATCCGCCACGACGGGAATTATCAAGAGCACACAACGATAGGCAACGAGAAGGATCTGGTCTATCCGGTAACCGTTTCTCCGGGCCGGTACAACGTCTACTTTCAGGTAACCGACAGGAATACCGGCCTGAAATGGCTGGAAGGCGCCACGTTGACGGTGACCTCCCCCATGACGAGGGGATTCCTGATACTCGGAGATACGGATGACGGCACTGTGGGAGTGGACATGCTGGCCATGCCGGCAAACAAGGATACCATAATGATGGAGGGCGTTTTTGACAACAGCGAATACGGCTTCAAAGGCGCGGAAAAACTGCTCTTTGCGGGTTCGAGAGCCGGAGCCGAGAACGACAAGCAGGCACTCTGGATGACCACTGCGGACAATTCATACCGGCTGACCAATCAGGATTCGATAGCCTATATGGGCGATGCTGAGAATTTCGGAATGATAGAGACCGTCTATCCTCACAAGACCCCCATGCGGATACTTGACATGTTTCCGCGCCAGTCAACCATGAACCGAAGCGCTACATACAGGGGGTATATTACTGAGGACATGGCATTCTTTAACGGCATACCCAGGTTGGAGTACCTCACCGTTCCGGTAAACAGGTACGATGCGAGCTCGGAAAATTTCTTCAGGCCTTATCCGCTGGCGTTCTGCAAAGGAATAAACATGATGGCATACAATTGCATATTGCTGTATGACATGGACTATGACGCGTTTGTCAAGATAAACAGCGCCTATAGTGCCACCCACTGCGTAAATCCGACGAATGAATACCCTAACGATCGGTTTCCGTGGAATCAGCATACTTGGCAAAGAGACAAGCCCGAGGGATACAGGAGAACCATAGTGTACGGGGAGAACGCGTATGACGGTTCCGATGGATCATCCTACGCCATTATGAAAGAGGTGGAGGGTTTTGACGATGAGTATTTTATCTATCAGTTCACCGTAGATGCCAGCCCAATAAGTCCGTATAATGTTACCAAGGGAGAGTGTTACACCATTGACAAGGGTATGGCCGCCGGCTTTGAAAAGGCGTCTCTTTACGCGTTCGCGTCCAACCAGACCAGGCTGATGTATGCCGTAGGCAGCACGCTGTATATGTATGACTACGCACGAAAGCAGCTGACTGAGAAAGACTTTGGTGATGAGATCACGTACCTTGAGTCGGAGTTCTGCTCAGCGGGCGAAAAGAATGCCTTCCTGATGGCCACTTACAACGCCGCAGGCAAGAAGGGTACCATCAGAAAGCTTACGGTGGGGAATGACCCCAACAAGTGCGAGATCATAGACCGGCCCGATGAGGTATGGGAGACCCGGTTAAGGGTCAAGGACATGGAATGGAAAAACACCAACATGTAACGGATATGAAAAGACTGGCATTTATGCTGTTTGCGGCACTGCCGGGACTTCCGG
>CAYUIJ010000033.1:0-22206 GCA_964444735.1 uncultured Bacteroides sp.
TTAATGCTTTTATCGCTATGTTCCTAATATTCAGCAGATTATTTTGAACCTTATTCCGAACTTATGTTATTTATATTGGGAACTTGTTCCAGTGAGGGCTATCTGTACCGTTCTGTACTTTCTTCTCTCACTAAGAAAGAAAGCGTTCAAAGCCGCACCTTGCGACAGTCTCTGGAGAAGCGGGTTGATGTGTGGAATTATATGCAGGAGCTTTGTCCGACCGGATACATGGCTATCATTTTGAGGTTTTGCGTTACAGTTTAATTTTTAAATCTTAAACTCTTACAAAAAATGTAAAAAACTTCTTTTCTGTGATTTTAGAAAAAAGAAATATATTGCTAATTAAAATATTAATTAGTAGCTTTGCAGCCCGAAAAGTGTTTTTTGCCTGAATAGAAAAAGTAACAAAACAATATATAACAATTAAAAAATCAAACAAAATGCCTACTATTCAACAATTAGTAAGAAAAGGAAGAAAGGTTTTGGTTGAGAAGAGTAAATCTCCAGCATTGAACACATGTCCTCAAAGGCGTGGTGTTTGCGTGAGAGTATATACTACTACTCCGAAGAAACCGAATTCAGCGATGCGCAAAGTTGCTCGTGTGAAATTGACAAACCAGAAAGAGGTTAACTCTTACATTCCGGGAGAAGGGCACAACTTACAAGAGCACTCAATCGTTTTGGTTCGTGGTGGTCGTGTGAAAGACCTTCCGGGTGTACGTTATCATATCGTGCGTGGTACTTTGGATACTGCCGGTGTTGCTAACCGTACTCAACGCCGTTCTAAGTATGGTGCTAAACGTCCGAAACAAGGGCAGACTCCAACTGCAAAAGGTAAGAAATAATCCTACTGATTGAAATTTAAACTATTTATTAAAAACGTTTTGGTTTGTTGAGAAATGCTTAAGGGTTGAGTAAATGCTTCGGTGGAAGTGTTGAAGAAAACATTTGCAGCCTCAAACAAAACATTATTTTCAAAAATGAAATGAGAAAAGCAAAACCAAAAAAACGTATGGTTCTTCCAGACCCTGTGTTTGGTGACCAAAAGGTCTCAAAATTTGTAAACCATTTGATGTATGACGGTAAGAAGAATACTTCATATGAAATCTTCTATACTGCATTGGAAACAGTAAAGGCAAAACTTCCTAACGAAGAGAAAACTCCTCTTGAAATCTGGAAAAAAGCATTGGATAATGTAACTCCTCAAGTTGAGGTTAAATCTCGCCGTATTGGCGGTGCTACGTTCCAAGTTCCGACTGAAATCCGTCCGGATCGTAAAGAGTCAATCTCGATGAAAAACTTGATTCTTTTTGCTCGTAAGCGTGGCGGCAAGTCAATGTCCGACAAGTTGGCTGCCGAAATTATTGATGCGTTCAATGAGCAAGGTGGTGCATTTAAACGTAAAGAGGACATGCACCGTATGGCAGAAGCTAACCGTGCATTTGCTCACTTTAGATTCTAGAATCAGATATTAGTTCAATTATAAGAATATATAAGAAAGCTAAGATGGCTAAACAAGATTTGCATTTGACCCGTAACATCGGTATCATGGCTCACATTGATGCTGGCAAGACCACAACTTCAGAGCGTATCTTGTTCTACACCGGATTGACTCACAAAATCGGTGAGGTGCACGATGGTGCTGCAACAATGGATTGGATGGAGCAAGAACGGGAACGTGGTATTACCATTACTTCTGCTGCGACTACTACTCATTGGAAATATGCCGGTAATATCTATAAAATTAACCTGATTGATACTCCGGGACACGTGGACTTTACTGCAGAGGTAGAACGTTCTTTGCGTGTTCTTGACGGTGCTGTCGCTACTTATTGTGCAGTAGGTGGTGTTGAGCCCCAGTCAGAAACCGTATGGCATCAGGCTGACAAATATAATGTGCCTCGTATCGGTTACGTTAACAAAATGGATCGTTCTGGTGCAGATTTCTTTGAAGTTGTTCGTCAAATGAAAGACGTGTTGGGTGCTAACCCATGCCCGGTTGTTATCCCTATCGGTTCAGAAGAAAACTTCAGAGGCGTGGTTGACTTGGTGAAGATGAAAGCTATTCTGTGGCACGATGAGACAATGGGAGCAGACTATGATGTTGAAAAAATACCTGCAAACTTGGTTGATGAAGCTAACGAATGGAGAAACAAAATGCTCGAAAAGGCAGCTGAATTTGATGAAACTTTGATGGAGAAATATTTTGATGATCCTTCTACCGTTACTGAAGAGGAAATCCTGCATGCATTGCGTGTAGGAACACTGAATATGAAAATCATTCCGATGCTTTGTGGCTCTTCTTTCAAGAATAAGGGCGTGCAGACTTTGCTTGACTATGTTTGTGCTTTTTTGCCTTCACCGCTTGATTCTCCGAACATTGTGGGAACAAGTCCTGAAACTGGCGCAGAGGAAGACCGTAAACCGGATGAGGATGAAAAGACTGCGGCTCTTGCATTCAAGATTGCAACTGACCCGTATGTGGGCCGTCTGACATTTTTTCGCGTATATTCTGGTAAGGTCGTTTCCGGTTCTTATATCTTCAATACCCGTTCTGGAAAGAAAGAGCGCGTTTCTCGTCTGTTCCAGATGCACTCAAACAAACAGAATCCTGTTGACTTAGTAAGCGCAGGTGATATCGGTGCAGGTGTCGGATTTAAGGATATCCGTACGGGCGATACTTTGTGTGATGAAGAAGCGCCAATCGTATTGGAGTCTATGGATTTTCCAGAACCGGTTATCGGTATTGCAGTTGAGCCGAAAACCCAGAAAGATATGGATAAACTTTCTAACGGTTTGGCGAAGCTGGCTGAAGAAGATCCGACATTTACAGTACGTACCGATGAGCAGACTGGTCAGACAGTTATTTCCGGAATGGGTGAGCTCCATTTGGATATTATTATCGACCGTTTGAAACGTGAGTTTAAAGTAGAATGTAATCAAGGCCGTCCTCAGGTTAACTATAAGGAAGCTGTTACCAAGACTGTTAACCTTCGTGAGGTTTACAAAAAACAATCTGGAGGTCGTGGTAAATTTGCTGATATCATTGTTAACGTTGGTCCAGTTGACGAAGACTTTAAAGAAGGCGGATTGCAGTTTGTCAATGAAGTGACTGGCGGTAACATTCCTAAGGAATTCATCCCATCAGTACAGAAAGGTTTTCAGACCGCTATGAAGAATGGTGTGTTGGCGGGATTTCCACTTGATTCATTGAAAGTAACATTACTTGACGGTTCATTCCATCCGGTTGATTCTGACCAGTTGTCTTTCGAAATCTGCGCAATTCAGGCTTACAGGAATGCTTGTGTTAAAGCAGGCCCTGTCTTGATGGAGCCGATCATGAAGATTGAAATTGTAACTCCGGAAGAAAATATGGGTGATGTTATCGGTGACTTGAACAGACGTCGTGGACAGGTTGAAGGTATGGAATCAAGCCGTTCTGGAGCACGTATCATAAAGGCTATGGTACCATTGGCAGAAATGTTCGGTTATGTAACTGCTTTGCGTACTATCACTTCAGGTCGTGCAACCTCTTCAATGACTTACGATCATCACACACAGGTTTCTGCTTCTATTGCAAAAGCGGTGCTTGAAGAAGTTAAAGGCCGCGTAGACTTAGTATAAAACTTTTCGGGGAACGGGTTAGCGAATGACTCTTAACCTGTATCCCTCTTTTAAATAACTATTAAATCATATTTTACTAATGAGTCAAAAAATTAGAATTAAACTGAAATCCTACGATCACAACTTGGTAGATAAATCTGCTGAGAAGATTGTAAAGACAGTAAAGGCTACAGGAGCTATCGTTAGTGGCCCTATTCCATTGCCAACTCACAAGCGTATCTTTACTGTAAACCGTTCAACATTCGTTAATAAGAAATCTCGTGAACAGTTTGAGCTTTCTTCTTACAAACGTTTGATTGATATCTATAGCTCAACAGCCAAGACTGTAGACGCTTTGATGAAGTTAGAGTTGCCTAGTGGTGTAGAAGTAGAAATTAAAGTTTAACGTTAAAAATTAACTGAAATGCCAGGATTATTAGGAAAGAAAATCGGAATGACATCCGTTTTCAGTGCTGATGGAAAAAATGTTCCATGCACTGTTATCGAAGCTGGTCCTTGTGTAGTTACTCAGATTAAGACTATTGAAAAAGATGGCTATGAGGCTGTTCAAGTAGGTTTCCAAGATGCAAAGGAAAAACATACTACTCAGCCTATGATGGGGCACTTTAAAAAAGTTGGAGTAACTCCGAAGAGACACTTGGCCGAGTTCAAGAATTTTGAAAGTGAATTAAACTTGGGTGATGTTGTCACTGTGGAATTGTTCAATGATTCTGCTTATGTAGACGTTATCGGAACTTCTAAGGGTAAAGGTTTCCAAGGTGTTGTAAAAAGACATGGTTTTGGCGGTGTGGGCCAGACTACTCACGGGCAGCACAACCGTGCCCGTAAACCGGGTTCTATTGGTGCATGTTCTTATCCTGCAAAAGTATTTAAAGGAACGCGTATGGCAGGTCATATGGGGTGCGATCGTGTAACTACTCACAATTTACAGGTCTTAAAAGTGATTCCAGAACACAATCTTCTTTTAATCAAAGGTTCTGTTCCTGGTTGTAAAGGTTCAATCGTAATAATTGAAAAATAATGGAAGTTAACGTATATAATATTAAAGGTCAAGAGACTGGAAGAAAGGTAGCGTTAAATGAATCTATCTTCGGAATTGAGCCTAATGATCACGCTATTTACTTGGCTGTGAAACAGTACATGGCTAACCAACGCCAGGGGACTCATAAATCAAAAGAAAGAAGCGAGGTTAGTGGATCGACACGAAAATTAGGCCGTCAGAAAGGTGGAGGAGGCGCTCGCCGTGGTGATATCAACTCTCCGGTACTAGTGGGTGGAGGGCGTGTTTTTGGTCCTAAGCCACGTGATTATTGGTTTAAGCTAAACAAAAAGGTAAAGGATTTGGCTCGTAAGTCTGCATTGTCATACAAGGCACAAGAAAATGCAATTGTTGTTATTGAAGACTTTAGCTTTGAAGCTCCTAAAACTAAGAAATTTATAGATATTACAAATAATCTTAAAATTTCTGATAAGAAGTTGCTTTTGGTTTTGCCGGAAGCTGATAAAAATGTATTTTTATCGGCCCGTAACGTCAAACGTGCAAATGTTATAATTGCTTCTGCTCTGAATACTTATAAAGTTTTAGAGGCGGATACTCTTGTGATTACTGAAAGTTCGTTGAAGAGCATTGATAATTTTGTTAAAGATAAGGAGGCTTAGGTAATGGGAATTATAATTAAACCGTTAGTAACTGAAAAAATGACTTCGATATCCGAAAAGAGTAATCGTTTCGGATTTATTGTGTGTCCGGAAGCTAACAAAATAGAAATTAAGAACGCAGTTGAAGCGTTGTATAATGTTACTGTAGTTGATGTAAATACTATTAGATATTCTGGTAAGAATAAGACTCGTTATACTAAAGCTGGAATTGTTAGAGGTCGTACAAATGCTTATAAAAAAGCTATTGTGACCTTGAAAGAAGGTGATACTATTGATTTTTATAGCAATATTTAATAAAAGATGGCAGTACGTAAATTTAAGCCCACAACACCGGGGCAGAGACATAAGATTATTGGTACTTTTGAAGAGATTACTGCATCTGTACCAGAAAAATCTCTTGTATGTGGTAAACGTTCGACTGGTGGTCGCAACAATGCGGGTAAAATGACTGTGCGTTACATGGGTGGCGGTCACAAGAGAAGGTTCAGATTTATTGACTTCAAGAGAAATAAGGACGGTGTTCCAGCAGTGGTTAAGACAATTGAATACGATCCAAACCGTTCGGCTCGTATCGCTCTGTTGTTTTATGCTGATGGAGAAAAAAAATACATCATTGCTCCCAATGGATTGAAAGTAGGAAGCACTTTGATGTCTGGCGAGACGGCAGAACCTGAGATTGGTAATGCTCTTCCTCTTCAGAATATTCCTATTGGCACTGTAATTCACAATATCGAATTACGTCCTGGTCAAGGTGCAGCCTTGGTTAGATCGGCTGGTAATTTTGCCCAGTTAACTTCTAGAGAGGGTAAATACTGTATTATTAAGTTGCCTTCAGGCGAAATAAGAAAAATCCTTAGCACTTGTAAGGCCACTATTGGTAGTGTAGGTAACTCTGATCACGCTCTGGAGAGTTCTGGTAAAGCAGGACGATCTCGCTGGTTAGGTCATCGTCCTCGCAACCGTGGCGTTGTAATGAATCCTGTTGATCACCCGATGGGTGGGGGTGAAGGACGTGCCTCAGGAGGTCATCCGAGATCACGTAAGGGATTGTATGCTAAGGGTTTGAAGACTAGATCTCCGAAAAAGCAATCTTCTAAATACATTATCGAAAGAAGAAAGTAATAACAAGGTTAATAGAGTAAATTATGAGTCGTTCATTAAAAAAAGGTCCATATATTAATGTCAAACTTGAAAGCAAGGTGCTTGCTATGAATGAAAGTGGCAAGAAGTCTGTTGTTAAAACTTGGGCTAGAGCTTCAATGATTTCCCCTGATTTTGTAGGGCATACTATTGCAGTTCATAACGGAAATAAGTTTATTCCTGTTTATATTACAGAGAACATGGTAGGGCACAAGTTGGGTGAATTTGCGCCTACTCGTACTTTCCGTGGACACGCAGGCAATAAGAAAAAATAAACAGGTATTTGTTTTGAAATAATTAAAGTAAAAATAAATTAAATGGGAGCAAGAAAAAGAAATTCGGCTGAAAAAAGAAAAGAGGCCCTTAAGACCATGTATTTTGCAAAGTTGCGAAATGTTCCTACTTCTCCTCGAAAGATGCGTCTGGTTGTGGATATGATTCGTGGTATGGAAGTGAACAGAGCACTTGGTGTCTTGAAGTTTTCTTCTAAAGAAGCTTCTGCAAGAGTGGAAAAATTATTGCGCTCTGCTATTGCTAACTGGGAACAGAAAAACGATCGCAAGGTTGAAGACGGAGAATTGTTTGTAACTAAGATCTTTGTTGATTGTGGCACTACTTTAAAACGTATGAGACCAGCTCCGCAGGGAAGAGGCCATAGGATTCGCAAGCGTTCTAACCACGTAACTTTGTTTGTTGATACAAAGAATACTAACGATAATCAAATTAAAAGTAATGGGACAAAAAGTTAATCCGATTAGCAACCGTCTGGGAATTATTAGAGGATGGGATTCAAATTGGTACGGTGGCAAAGATTTTGGTGATGCTTTGCTTGAGGATAGCAAAATTCGTAAGTATTTGAACGCCAGACTTGCGAAAGCCAGTGTTTCGAGAATTGTTATTGAACGTACGCTGAAACTTATAACTATAACTGTTTGTACTGCCCGTCCGGGAATTATCATTGGTAAAGGTGGTCAGGAAGTGGATAAGTTGAAGGAGGAATTGAAGAAGATCACCGATAAGGATATTCAAATCAATATCTTTGAAATTAAAAGGCCTGAACTTGACGCTGTGATTGTAGCAAATAATATAGCACGCCAGGTTGAGGGTAAAATTGCATATCGCCGTGCTATCAAGATGGCTATTGCAAACACCATGCGTACGGGTGCTGAAGGTATCAAGGTCTTAATCTCCGGACGCTTGAATGGTGCGGAAATGGCACGTTCAGAAATGTATAAGGAAGGAAGAACCCCATTGCACACTTTCCGTGCAGATATTGATTATTGTCATGCTGAAGCTTTGACTAAAGTTGGTTTGCTGGGTATCAAGGTATGGATTTGTCGTGGTGAAGTTTATGGTAAGAGAGATCTTACTCCGAACTTTGTGCAGAGTAAAGAAAACGGTCGTGGAGGAAACAACGGCAACAACGGAGGAAAAAACTTTAAAAGAAAGAAAAACAATCGCTAACGAATTTGAATTTTAGAAAATATGTTACAACCGAAAAAAACAAAATTCAGAAGACAGCAAAAAGGTAGCCAAAAAGGTAATGCTCATAGAGGTAACCAACTTGCTTTTGGTTCTTTCGGCATTAAATCTTTGGGTACGAAGTGGATTACAGGAAATCAGATTGAGGCTGCCCGTATTGCTGTAACTAGATATATGCAGCGTCAGGGTCAGATTTGGATCCGCATTTTCCCGGATAAACCTATTACTAAGAAACCTGCTGATGTACGTATGGGTAAAGGTAAGGGTAATCCAGAAGGCTTTGTAGCCCCTGTTACTCCGGGAAGAATCATTATTGAAGTGGAAGGTGTTTCTTATGAAGTTGCTAAAGAGGCTTTGCGCTTGGCAGCTCAGAAACTTCCTGTTACTACGAAGTTTATTGTTAGACGTGATTACGATTTTCAAAATCAAAACGCATAATTATGAAGATTGCAGAAATTAGAGAAATAGCTACCAATGAATTGGCAGAAAGAATTGACGCTGAAGTAGCCAAGTACAATCAAATGGTTTTGAATCATTCTATCTCTCCTTTGGAGAATCCTGCACAAATCAGAAACTTGCGTCGCACTATCGCACGCATGAAGACAGAGTTGCGTCAGAGAGAACTTAACAAATAGTAATGGCCTGATGGAAACTAGAAATTTAAGAAAAGAAAGAATGGGTGTTGTTATAAGCAATAAGATGGATAAAACCATTACCGTTGCAGCTAAGTTCAAAGAGAAGCACCCGATATATGGCAAGTTCGTTAGCAAGACGAAGAAATACCATGCTCATGACGAGAAAAATGAATGTAATGTTGGTGATACAGTACGCATTATGGAAACTCGTCCTTTGAGCAAGACTAAGAGATGGAGGTTAGTAGAAATAATCGAAAGGGCTAAGTAATTATGATACAAGCAGAATCGAGACTTACAGTGTGTGATAACAGTGGTGCAAAAGAAGCTCTTTGTATCCGCGTTTTAGGCGGAACCAGAAAGCGCTACGCTACTGTGGGAGATGTGATCGTGGTTTCAGTTAAAAGCGTGATCCCTTCAAGTGATATTAAAAAAGGTGCAGTGTCTAAGGCTTTGATCGTACGTACTAAGAAAGAAATTCATCGTGCTGACGGCTCTTATATTCGTTTTGATGATAATGCTTGCGTTTTGTTGAATAACGCTGGTGAAATTAGAGGCAGTCGTATATTCGGTCCGGTAGCCCGTGAACTTCGTGCTATAAACATGAAAGTTGTATCATTGGCGCCTGAAGTACTTTAATTTTGTAAAAAACAAAGGAATGAGCAAGTTACATATTAAAAAAGGTGATACAGTTTATGTTAACTGTGGTGAGTACAAGGGTAAGACCGGTACTGTATTGAAGGTCCTTGTTAAAGAGGGCCGTGCTGTGGTCGAAGGTATCAATATGGTGTCTAAGAGTGCTAAACCCAGTGCTAAAAATCCTCAAGGTGGTATAGTGAAGAAAGAAGCTCCTATACATATTTCAAACTTGAACGTTGTTGATCCTAAGACCGGGAAACCGACACGTGTGGGAAGAAAGAGAAGTTCGGATGGAACTTTAGTACGTTATTCTAAAAAATCAGGAGAGGAGATTAGGTAATGAGTAATACTGCTAACCTTAAAAAAGAATATGCAGAGCGCATTGCTCCTGCATTGAGAAGCCAATTTCAATATACATCTCCTATGCAGATCCCAGTACTGAAAAAGATCGTGATTAATCAAGGTCTTGGTATGGCTGTAGCTGATAAGAAGATTATTGATGTCGCTATTAACGAGATGACAACTATCACTGGCCAGAAAGCTGTTGCTACAGTTTCTCGTAAGGATATTGCAAATTTTAAACTGCGTAAGAAAACGCCTATCGGTGTGATGGTTACATTACGTCGTGAAAGAATGTATGAATTCTTGGAAAAACTGATTCGCGTGGCTCTTCCACGTATTCGTGACTTCAAAGGTATCGAAAGCAAGTTTGATGGTAAAGGTAATTATACCTTAGGAATTCAAGAGCAAATCATTTTCCCTGAAATAAATATTGATAATATTACTAAAATATTGGGAATGAGTATTACCTTTGTAACCTCTGCGAAAACAGACGAAGAAGGCTATGCTTTATTGAAGGGATTTGGTTTGCCTTTTAAAAACGCTAAAAAAGATTGATAGATTATGGCAAAAGAATCAATGAAAGCTCGTGAGGTAAGAAAAGCTAAACTTGTAGCCAAATATGCTGAAAAGCGTGCAAAACTGAAGAAGATTGTAAAAACAGGTGATCCTGTTGCTGCTTATGAGGCTGCTCGGAAGTTGCAGGCGATTCCTAGAAATGCCAACCCTATCCGCTTGCACAATCGTTGCAAGCTGACGGGTCGTCCAAAAGGGTATATCCGCCAGTTTGGCATATCGAGAATCCAGTTCCGTGAGATGGCTTCAAACGGTCTTATCCCGGGCGTTAAGAAAGCAAGTTGGTAATTTATTTTTTTTGTTTTAAATATTGTCAGGAGAGTCCTGATTAATTTAAATTTTTATTTATATGACAGATCCAATAGCAGATTATCTGACGAGGCTGAGAAACGCAGTTAGTGCAAAACACAGAGTTGTTGAAATTCCTGCCTCGAATTTGAAAAAGGAAATTACTAAAATCCTTTTTGAAAAAGGCTATATCCTTAATTACAAGTTTGTAGAGGATGGGCCGCAGGGCACTATCAAAGTAGCTTTGAAGTATGATTCAGTTAACAAAGTTAACGCAATCAAAAAATTGATCAGGGTTTCTACTCCTGGTTTGCGTAAGTATACCGGTTACAAGAAAATGCCGAGCGTTATTAATGGATTAGGTATTGCTATTATATCTACTTCCAAAGGTGTAATGACAGACAAAGAGGCTGCTGACCTGAAGATTGGCGGTGAGATTCTTTGCTACGTTTATTAAGGGGAGGATTATTTATGTCAAGAATAGGAAAATTACCCGTAAATATCCCTGCAGGAGTAACAGTTACTCTTAAGGATAATGTGGTTACCGTTAAAGGGCCAAAGGGCGAATTAAGCCAATTTGTAAATCCGGTCATTGCAGTTTCTGTTGAAAATGGGAAAATCCTTTTCACAGAAAATGAAAATATGATGCAAGACGATCCAAAGCAAAGACATGCTTATCACGGCTTGTATCGTGCTTTAGTTCATAATATGGTTGTCGGTGTTTCTGAAGGTTATAAGAAAGAAATGGAATTGGTGGGTGTTGGATACCGTGCGTCAAACAACGGAAATATTGTGGAGCTCTCTTTAGGCTATACACATAGTATTTTTATTCAAATGCCGCCTGAAATCAAGGTTGAGACTAAATCAGAAAGAAATAAGAACCCTCTTATTATATTGGAATCGTGTGACAAACAGTTGCTTGGTCAAGTTTGCTCAAAAATACGTTCTTTCCGTAAGCCTGAGCCATATAAAGGCAAGGGTATCAGATTTGTTGGCGAAGAAATTCGTAGAAAGTCGGGTAAATCAGCCGGTGCTAAATAATTTACATAAAATCGTATTGTTATGACAACAAAGATAGAAAGACGAATCAAGATTAAATACAGAATACGGAATAAAATTTCCGGTACTGCTGAACGTCCGCGTATGACTGTTTTTAGAAGTAACAGGCAAATTTATGTTCAAATCATTGATGATTTGGCCGGAAAGACATTGGCTTCTGCTTCTTCATTAGGTCTTGAAGCTATGCCTAAAAAGGAACAGGCTGCTAAGGTTGGCGAGTTAATTGCTAAAAAGGCGCAAGAAGCTGGTATTACGACTGTCGTTTTTGACCGTAACGGTTACTTGTATCATGGGAGAGTAAAAGAAGTAGCGGATGCTGCTCGTAACGGTGGACTTAAATTTTAATGAATTATGGCAGTTAATAATAATAAAGTGAGGTTAAATAGCGATATTGAACTTAAAGACAGACTAGTTGCTATCAATCGTGTTACTAAGGTTACTAAAGGTGGTAGAACTTTCAGTTTTTCTGCTATTGTAGTTGTTGGTAACGAAAATGGTATCATTGGTTGGGGACTTGGCAAGGCTGGTGAAGTTACTACAGCTATTGCTAAAGGCGTGGAAGCCGCAAAGAAAAACCTTACCCGTGTTCCTGTATTGAAAGGCACTGTTCCTCATGAGCAATCTGCTAAGTTTGGCGGTGCTAAGGTGTTTATTAAACCAGCTTCAGCAGGTACCGGAGTAGTTGCCGGGGGAGCTATGCGTGCTGTGCTTGAGAGCGTTGGTATTACTGATGTTCTGGCTAAATCCAAAGGATCTTCAAATCCTCATAATTTGGTTAAAGCTACTATTTTGGCTTTGGGGGAAATGAGAGATGCAAGAATGGTTGCTCAAAACAGAGGGATTAGTATGGAAAAAGTATTTAGAGGATAAGGAGAGGTATTATGTCAACTATTAAGATCAAACAAGTAAAAAGTAGAATTGGTGCTCCAAAAAATCAGAAAAGGACACTTGATGCATTGGGACTTCGTAAGTTGAATCATGTGGTTGAGCATGAGGATACTCCTTCGATTCTTGGGATGGTAGAGAAAGTAAAACACCTTGTTACCATTTTGAAGTAATGTATTGTTGAATAATAATTAAGTTTCATTATGAAATTAAATAATTTGCAACCTGCCGCAGGATCTGTCAAGACCAGAAAAAGAGTTGGTCGTGGACCGGGTTCCGGTTTGGGAGGAACATCTGCCAGAGGACATAAAGGAGCCAAACAAAGATCCGGCTATAAAAATAAAATAGGTTTTGAAGGAGGTCAGATGCCTCTTCAGCGTCGTGTCCCGAAATTTGGCTTTAAAAACATCAATCGTGTAGAGTATAAGGCAATCAATTTGAATGTTATCCAGACATTGGCTTCGGCTAAGGGCTTGAGTAAGGTTGGTATTGAGGATTTATGTGCTGCAGGATTTATTTCTTCTAAGCAATTAGTCAAAGTATTAGGTAACGGTGCATTGACTGCAAAGGTTGATGTTGAGGCACACGCCTTTTCTAAGAGTGCATTGGCCGCTATTGAGGCTGTTGGTGGTAATGCTGTAAAACTCTGATTCAATGAGACGATCTATTGAAACATTAAAGAATATATGGAAGATTGAGGACCTGAAAAAACGGATCCTCACCACTATATTGTTTGTTGCGATATACAGGTTTGGTTCATATGTGGTTCTTCCAGGTATTGATCCGAATATGTTGTCTAAATTGCATGAACAGACTAGCGAAGGCCTTTTAGCCTTGTTAAACATGTTTTCGGGTGGTGCTTTCTCTAATGCATCTATTTTTGCGTTAGGCATTATGCCCTATATCTCTGCTTCTATTGTGATTCAGCTGTTGGCTGTGGCTGTTCCTTATTTTCAGAAAATGCAACGTGAAGGCGAAAGCGGCAGAAGAAAAATCAATCAATATACCCGTTATTTAACCATTGCGATATTATTGTTTCAGGCACCATCCTATTTGCTTAATTTAAAGGCACAAGCCGGTGGCTCATTAAATGCTTCATTAGATTGGACGTTATTTATGATTTCATCGGCCATTATCTTGGCTGCTGGAAGTATGTTTATTCTTTGGCTGGGTGAGAGAATTACAGATAGAGGAATTGGGAATGGCATTTCTTTAATCATTATGGTGGGTATCATTGCACGTCTTCCGCAAGCTCTCTCTCAAGAAGTTGTTTCAAGAATGGCTTCTCCAGGTGCCGGGGGGTTGATTATGTTCTTGTTTGAAATCGTATTTTTATTGTTGGTAATCGCTGCTGCAATATTATTGGTACGTGGAACCCGTAAAATCCCGGTACAATATGCAAAACGTATTGTTGGCAATAAACAGTATGGCGGAGCAAGGCAGTACATTCCTTTAAAAGTGAATGCGGCTAATGTAATGCCTATTATTTTTGCTCAGGCAATAATGTTTATACCCGCGGCTTTTGTCAATTTCTCAGCAGGAGATGGTGAAGTCAGCAGTATTGCCGTTGCCCTGAGTAACTATACAGGTTTTTGGTATAATTTGATTTTTGCTGTTTTAATTATTCTGTTTACCTATTTTTATACAGCAATTACAATTAATCCGAACCAGATGGCTGAGGATATGAAACGGAACAATGGTTTTATTCCGGGCATCAAACCGGGTAAGAATACAGCGGAATATATTGATACGATCATGTCGCGTATTACTTTGCCGGGTTCTGTTTTTTTGGCTGTCGTTGCTATATTGCCGGCTTTTGCAGGTGTCTTTGGAGTAAAAACTGAGTTCGCTCATTTCTTTGGGGGTACATCTCTTTTGATTCTTGTTGGTGTTGTTTTGGATACTTTGCAGCAAGTGGAGAGTCATTTGTTGATGAGACATTATGATGGCTTGCTTAAATCGGGACGTATTAAAGGGCGTTCGGCGAATGTTTGAGCTGTTGGTTTTATTTATGATATATCTTAAGACAGATGATGAAATAGAGCTTCTTCGCCAAAGTAATCTTCTTGTAGGAAGAACTTTGGCTGAGGTTGCTAAGGTAATAAGGCCGGGTGTCACGACTTTGGAACTTGACCGGGTTGCGGAAGCATTTATTCGTGATAATGGTGCAATACCGGCATTCAAGGGATTCCCCGGTAAATTTGGCAGGCCTTTTCCCGGAACTCTTTGTACTTCTGTCAATGATGAGGTTGTTCATGGCATTCCAAATGACACCCCTTTGGAAGAGGGTGATATTGTATCCGTTGATTGCGGTGTTTTTATGAATGGATTTTGTGGTGATTCAGCTTATACCTTTTGTGTGGGAGAGGTTGATCCCAAAGTCGTTCAGCTTTTGAAAACAACAAAAGAGTCCTTGTATAAAGGTATTGAAAATGCTGTTCATGGGAAACGTCTGGGTGATATAGGCGCGACGGTTCAAGATTATTGTGAGAGACAATCTTATGGAGTTGTCCGTGAGTTCGTTGGTCACGGAATCGGGCATGAAATGCATGAAGAGCCGCCTGTTCCCAATTATGGTAAAAAAGGTTCTGGAATCTTGTTGAAAAGTGGAATGTGTATAGCAATAGAGCCTATGATTACGATGGGATCACCGGAAATATATATGAGGCCGGATTATTGGACAATTAAGACGCGGGATAAAAGTTGGGTTGCCCATTTTGAGCATGCGGTTGCAATCAGAAAAGGGAAAGCTGATATATTATCGACATTTGATTTTATAGAAGAAGTTTTAGGAGATAAAGCAATTTAAAATATGGCAAAACAGTCGGCAATAGAGCAAGAAGGAGTAATTGCAGAGGCATTGTCAAATGCAATGTTCCGTGTTGAATTGGAGAATGGGCATGAGATAACAGCGCATATCTCAGGAAAAATGAGAATGCATTATATAAAAATCTTACCTGGCGATAAAGTAAGAGTGGAAATGTCGCCTTACGATTTGTCAAAAGGAAGAATCGTTTTTAGATATAAATAACAATGAAGATATGAAAGTAAAAGCATCATTAAAAAAACGTACGCCGGAATGTAAAATCGTTAGACGTAATGGCCGTTTATATATTATTAACAAGAAAAATCCTAAGTATAAACAACGTCAAGGATAATTTATTATTTTTGCAGAAAAATAATTTAGTGTATGGCTATAAGAATAGTTGGTGTAGATTTGCCTCAGAATAAGAGAGGTGAGATTGCGTTGACCTATATATATGGAATAGGTCGTAGTAGTTCAGCTAAGATCCTGGAAAAGGCTGGTGTGGACAAGGATATTAAAGTAAAAGACTGGAATGATGATCAAGCTGCTAAGATTCGTGAGATTATTGGGGCTGAATACAAAGTTGAGGGAGATCTTCGTTCGGAAGTACAATTGAACATTAAGCGGTTAATGGATATAGGATGTTACCGTGGTATCCGTCATCGTTTGGGCTTGCCTGTTAGAGGTCAAAGCACGAAAAACAATGCACGTACTCGCAAGGGAAGAAAGAAAACAGTTGCTAACAAGAAAAAAGCTACTAAATAATAATCGTTGATATGGCAAAAAAAACAGTCGCAGCTAAGAAGAGAAATGTGAAAGTTGATGCGAATGGACAGTTGCATGTTCATTCTTCTTTTAACAATATCATTGTTTCTCTTGCAAATAGTGAAGGTCAGATCATTTCATGGTCTTCAGCAGGTAAGATGGGGTTCAGAGGTTCTAAGAAGAACACTCCGTATGCAGCTCAGATGGCAGCACAGGATTGTGCGAAAGTGGCGTATGATTTGGGGCTTAGAAAGGTTAAGGCTTATGTAAAAGGTCCTGGTAACGGTCGTGAGTCTGCTATCAGAACCGTGCATGGAGCAGGCATTGAGGTTACGGAAATTATTGACGTAACACCGCTCCCGCACAATGGTTGTCGTCCGCCAAAGAGAAGAAGAGTTTAAGAGATAACGTGAATTAATATGAGACTTGAGTTGGATAAATGGATTGCATTTTTTCTGTAATTCGTGGCTGTAGCGATTCAAGTTCATAATAACCAATTAAATTGGGAATAAAATGGCTAGATATATTGGATCAAAATCAAAAATTGCACGTAGATTTGGTGAGGCTATTTTCGGAGCTGATAAAGTTTTGTCAAAGAAAAATTATCCTCCTGGACAGCATGGAAACTCTAGAAGAAGAAAAATGTCTGAGTATGGTGTCATGTTGGCTGAAAAGCAAAAAGCCAAATACACTTATGGCGTGTGGGACAGACAATTTAGAAACATGTTTGAAAAGGCTGCCAGTGCTAGCGGTATTACCGGTGTGGTGTTATTGCAGGCATTGGAATCTCGTCTTGACAATGTCGTTTATCGTTTAGGCATTGCTCCGACTCGTGCCGCGGCTCGTCAGTTGGTTAGTCACAAGCATATCGTTGTTGATGGTAATGTTGTGAACATTCCTTCTTATGCGGTCAAACCTGGTCAGATTGTAGGCGTTCGTGAGAAATCTAAGTCTTTGGAGGTTATAACTAATTCTCTTGCGGGTTTCAATCATGGCAAATATCTTTGGCTGGAATGGGATGAAAATATAAGGGCAGGCAGATATTTGCATAATCCTGAGAGAGCGGATATTCCTGAGAACATTAAAGAACAATTGATCGTTGAGTTGTACTCTAAATAAATAAAATTAATTTTATGTCGATATTAGCTTTTCAAAAACCTGATAAGGTATTAATGCTGGAAGCGGATTCACATAATGGAAAGTTTGAATTCCGTCCGCTTGAGCCTGGTTATGGTCATACCATAGGTAATGCTTTGCGGCGTGTTCTTCTTTCTTCTCTTGAAGGCTTTGCTATCAATACTATCCGCATAGCAGGTGTTGAGCATGAGTTTGCTTCCGTTCCTGGAGTGAAAGAAGATGTAACCAATATTATTTTGAATCTGAAACAAGTTCGGCTCAAGCAAAGAGTAGAGGGATTCGAAAACGAGAAGGCAAGTATTACTATCGAAAATTCTGATGAATTTAAGGCAGGTGATATAGGTAAGTGTTTGAGTGGGTTTGAAGTGGTAAATCCTGAATTGGTTATTTGTCATTTAGATTCAAAGGCGACTATGCGGATTGATTTGACTGTCAACAAAGGACGGGGTTATGTTCCTGCTGATGAAAACCGGGAATTCTGCACTGATGTTAATGTGATTCCTATTGATTCAATTTATACTCCGATTCGTAATGTCAAATATTTAGTTGAGCCATATCGTGTTGAGCAAAAGACAGATTATGATAAATTGATTTTTGAAATTACTACGGATGGTTCCATTCATCCGAAAGAAGCCTTGAAAGAAGCTGCTAAAATATTGATTTATCACTTCATGCTCTTCTCTGACGAGAAGATTACATTGGAAAACTCCGATGCTGACGGTTATGAAGAATTTGATGAAGAAGTATTGCGTATGCGCCAGCTATTGAAAACCAAGTTAGTTGATATGAACTTGTCTGTTCGTGCTTTGAATTGTTTGAAGGCTGCAGATGTAGAGACACTTGGTGACTTGGTTCAATTTAATAAGATTGATTTGCTTAAGTTTAGAAACTTCGGTAAGAAATCGCTTGCGGAACTTGATGATTTGCTCGAAAGTCTGAATCTGTCGTTTGGAACTGATATTTCTAAATATAAATTAGATGAAGAATAAAAAATGAGACACAATAAGAAATTTAACCATTTAGGCCGTACTGCCGCTCATAGAAAAGCCATGTTGTCAAACATGGCAAACTCTTTGATTAAGCACAAAAGAATCACTACTACCGTTGCCAAGGCTAAAGCCCTGAGGAAGTTTGTTGAGCCTTTGATTACGAAGTCTAAAAACGATACCACGAATTCCCGTCGTGTTGTATTTAGTTATTTGCAGAATAAATATGCGGTAACTGAGCTTTTCAAAGAAATCTCTGTAAAAGTTGCTGATCGTCCGGGCGGTTACACTCGTATTATCAAGTTAGGGAACCGTCTTGGTGACAATGCAAAAATGTGTTTTATCGAGCTGGTTGATTACGATGAGAATATGGCCAAGGATAAGGTTGCCAGGAAAGCTGTCCGTACTCGTCGTTCTAAGAAGAGTGCGTCTTCTGCAACTGAGGTCCCTGTTACAGAAGCTACTGACGGGGTGCCTGCGGAAGAGGCTCCAAAAGCTGAATAAGACAAGCGTTATTATTATAAGAGGAAAGAGGGTAGCCAGTCGGCTATCCTCTTTCCTCTTATATGTATTCTCTTTGTATAGTTGCCGGTTTTTTCAATTTAAGGATTTGTTAATTGCATGCATATTGTATGTGTCTGATAAAATAATTTTGTACTTTTGGCTGTCTCTGTTAACTGTAGATTGTGTATGAGTAAGTTTATATCCGTTTTGTTAGTATTGGCTCTTGGCCTGGTAGGATGCACTTCGCAAGGACGTGTTTCCGGAGATCCTACAGCTGTTATGCTGGGTGCGAACATAGGTGGCATGGCAGGCTCCATTATAGGTGCTGCGAGTTCAAGATGCTATCATGGTGAATTAATGGGGGCAATTGCAGGAACTGTTGCCGGCGCGCTTGTAGCCAATGCGGCGACAACCCCTGTTAAAAGAACAGAGGAGCGTACAGACTGCTGTGAGAGTTATCCGGCGGCTTCTGTTGATTATGTGAATAAGGACTTGGCGTCAAAGCTTGTGGTACGTAATCTTCGGTTTATTGATGACAATAAGAATCATATTATTGAATCAGGCGAGCATGCGAAGATTATATTTGAAGTTGTAAATAGTGGTAGGACTGCCGCTTTTCATATAACTCCTGTCGTTATGGAGAAGTCTGGGTTGAAACGTTTGTATATTTCGTCTTCCGTTACTTTAGAGTGTATTCCTGCAGGTGATGGTGTTCGTTATACCGCAAGTATATCTGCCGGGAGGATGCCTGAGAAAGGCGAAGCGGTGTTCCATGTGACCGTGTTGGATGAAGAGGGTGATTCGCTTCCTGTTCGTGAATTTGTCATTCCTGTAAGAAAGTAGTATGTTAATCCTGTTAGAGTGCCGGTTGGATGATATTTTCTGGTGATAGGTAGTGTTTGTTAGGATAAAGCCCGCTTCGGCAGGTGTAGTCCTTGCTGTACTAATTACAAGGCGGGTTGTGAACATGAAATCAAGCGGATGGTCTATGAGTTTGGCAATAAGCGGAGATGTCTGTCTGTTTCTTCAGGAGAAGAAGCCATGAGTAACAGGTATTGGATTCTGTTTGATATGTTCATTATGTGTTGCATGTTCTCTTTGTTTATGATATACTGCTGTCATGGCGTGTTTTCTTTCATGGCATTTCAAAAAAATTGCAGATTGTTCAATGGAAAATAAGAATCACTGATATGTTTGCACGTCTGTTTCTCTGTTTGTTCCTGATGCTTACGGCTGCATTGGTGAATGCGCAGCAAAAAGCCGCTCCGAAGCCGGGTGAGGGAATTTCGGCATTCCTGTTGCGCCACAACCGCTCTCCCAAAAAATATATGGACGATTTTCTTGAACTTAATAAGGGCAAGTTGGAAGGCAGACAAGAGCTTCGTTTGGGAATGTCTTATATCATTCCTCCCGTGAAAAGTAAACGGTCTGATTCAAAATCAGCTTCTGTTTTGAAGAATGCCGGAAGAAAAACCGTTTACGAGCCATTGTTCGGAAAGTCTCAAGCCACGGTGAAAATAAAATCCCGTCGGTTAGAAGGTGCCTGCTTTTATGTTGTGAGCGGACATGGAGGCCCTGATCCCGGAGCGATTGGCCGGTCGGGCAAGCATGAGTTGCATGAGGATGAGTATGCCTATGACATAGCTTTGCGCTTGGCTCGCAGACTGATGGAAGAAGGGGCAGACGTTCGCGTTATCATTCAGGATGCCAAAGACGGCATACGTAATGAATCGTATCTTTCAAACAGCAAGCGTGAGACGTGTATGGGCGATGCCATTCCCTTGAATCAGACAGCCCGTCTGAAGCAACGTTGTGATAAGATTAAAGCCATGTATGGTTCCGACCGTAAACGCTATTCCTATTGTCGTGCCGTTTTTATTCATGTAGACAGTCGTGGAAAAGGAAAGCGGATGGATGTGTTTTTCTACAATGCGCGGGGGAGCACGCTGGGAAAGCGTCTGGCCGTAACCATGAAGAATACGTTTGAAGCCAAGTATGGCAAGCATCAGCCCAACAGGGGATTCAGCGGTACAGTGAGTGAGCGTGGACTTTATGTGCTTGGACACACTGTCCCTGTTTCCGTATTTGTTGAGTTGGGAAACATACAGAATCAGTTTGATTTGCGCCGGCTGATAATAAGTTCCAATCGTGAGGCTCTGGCCAAATGGCTGAAAGACGGTTTTGTGGCAGATTATGCCAAGAGTAAATAAAGAAAAGGGCGGCACTTTGTCCGAATGCGGATGGAATGCCGCCCTTTCATGTTGTCCTTCAGTCTGGCAATGGGTTGTATGCCGTAGATCCTTAGAAAGAGATTCCTGTCGGTAATTGCCCGTTTTTGCCTTTGTTCCCTTGAAAAGTCTCCCGAATCTTCGGTTGTGCGTTTTGTGTGCTTGTAAATTTTTTGAAGCGTTGTTTTCCGGCGGAACAGATTTCTGTGTAGCTTTGCACAAACAAAACTCTATATGGCGGATGATTTTCAGGCATACATATCCCGTTCAGTTACGTTTCAGTGATGTGGATCAGCTGGGGCATGTCAATAATTCGGTTTATTTCTCTTTGTACGATTTGGCCAAGACGGCCTATATGGAAGCGGTGCGGAAAGAAAATATGGACTATCGTCACATCTCGCTGGTGGTGGCCAATATCAATGCCAGTTTCATGGCTCCCGTATACTTCTTAGACAAACTGGCCATACAGACTTCTACCGTACATTTGGGGCATAAGAGCTTCGTGCTTTGTCAGCGTGCCGTGAATACCGGAACCGGTGAGGTAAAATGCGAGTGCCGCACGGTGATGGTTGCTTATGATGTGGAAAATCAGCAGGCTGTTGTCATTCCCGATGCATGGAAAGAGGCTATTGCCTGTTTTGAAGGAAAAACGGTGGAAGAGCTCGGCGCAGACTGATAGGCGCCGTTTTTCTCTGGAAAGGACGCTTAAAAACCGTATGCGTTTCCCGAAGAGGTGGGCATACGGCTTTTTCGTCAGTGCCGGCGCGGCCGGTATTATTTCCGCCCTTTATTCTCTTCTTCCTTATACCATCCGGCATACATCAGGTATCCATCGGCTATTTTCTTGTTCAGTTCGTAGGCCTGCCCTGGTGAGACTTCCTTGACAAATTTGGCCGGAACGCCCGCCCATAGTGTGTGAGGCTCGATAGTGGTATTACTCAGCACCAGTGCTCCTGCGGCCACAATGGCTCCTTCACCCACAACCGCATTGTCAAGCAGGGTAGAGCCCATGCCTATCAGCGCGTAGTTTTCAATCTTGGCTCCGTGAATGGTCACGTTGTGTCCCACCGACACATAGTCGCCTATTTCGATGGTCGATTTCTGATAAAGCGTATGCAGCACGCTTCCGTCCTGAATATTCACGTTATTGCCTATGCGGATGCTGTTCACGTCACCGCGCAGCACGGCATTGAACCAGATGCTGCAGTGATCTCCTATCACCACATCGCCCGCTACGGTGGCGTTTTCAGACAGATAACAGTCTTTTCCTATTTGCGGGGTGAATCCCCGTACCGATTTAATGAGTGCCATAATCAAAATTATATATCGCTTGTTTATCTCAGGTTTAATGTCTGATGCAAATGTAATGATTTATTGCAAGGTTATTGTTTTCCACATAATAAGTTACCTGCTGTATTAGTTCGTTGTTCATGGAATATATTTGTTGATGTTTTTTT
>CAYUIJ010000034.1:0-22136 GCA_964444735.1 uncultured Bacteroides sp.
TTGGCCTGGAACAGGTAAAGAAAAGACTGGAGCTGCTTTATCACGGACAATATGAATGGAAAAAGGGAGTCAGTGAGAACGGAAGTGTTTATTCTTCCATTTTATCAATTAAAACCGGCAACAATAGATTATGATTTTGACTTGTGCCATAGTTGACGATGAGCCGCTGGCTTTGGAACTGCTAAAGACTTATGCGGACAAAACCCCCTTTCTGGAACTGAAAGGTGAATACTCAAGCGCTGTAATGGCTTCAAAAGGCTTACAGGACAATTCTGTTGACTTGCTGTTCCTTGATATTCAAATGCCGGAATTAAACGGACTGGAGTTTTCGCATATCGTCAGTCCGGAAACAAGAATCGTTTTCACAACCGCTTTCAGTCAATATGCGCTTGACAGTTACAGGGTAAATGCTCTTGACTACCTTTTGAAGCCTGTCAGCTACAAAGATTTTTTAGAAGCGGCCAACAAGGCATACCGATGGTTTGAAATGAAAGAAAAATCAAAGGCTGATATGCAAAATAATGAGGAATGTATTTATGTAAAAAGTGATTATAAATTGGTTCAGATACCTTTAAAGGATATACTTTATATCGAAGGACTTAAGGATTATGTAAAGATATATTTGGAAAACGAGCCGCGTCCCATACTCTCATTAATGAGTATGAAAAGCATGGAAGAACGGTTGCCGTCAGCACAGTTTATCAGAATACACCGTTCATACATTGTGCAAAAAAGCAAAATAAGACTGATTGAGCGCGGACGCGTTGTTTTCGGGAAAGAATATATTCCGATATCTGACAGTTACAAGCAGGATATTCAAAATTATCTGAGCAATAAAACCATACAATAAATTACAATACTTTTTTGTATGCAATATCGGGAGCCCCGGCCATACGGCGGTATAGTGGCGGATTCGCCCTTTTATGCGATCCTCTCTCTTTGGTGTCTTCCCGCTGTTTTTGTGCAGGTGAGCAGTAAGGATAAATATGAAAGCCATATTGCCTGCATCCGGAAAGACTGTAGTAAATGATTATACCTGACGTTGTTAAGACATTATTTTTTGGAGTCCCGTTGTTTCCAGCCAGCGGCAGTACCATTTCAAAACTGATTTTATATGTTTTTCATTTTTTCCGTGCAGGGAACAGGAACCGCTTCAAACGGGTATTTGAAAGAGATGTTGCATGGATTGATTGAAACCCGAATGGATGTAATGCTCCTCTGATTAGCGGATATTCCGCGCAGAACATGATTCCTGTAACAATTCTGCATGGTGTTATTTTTGAAATGCCGGTTCCTTTTTTGGTCTCTTTGTTTTGTAACCGGCAATATGGAATATAAGAATTGAGAAAGACATGAAGCGCGTCTGTTCCATGTTTCCTTTTCTTCCTTAGAAGCCGTCAATGGTTTCATTTACAAAATCAATAAACGGCTTCATGGTCTCAAAAACGCGGGCTGTCTGTTCAAGCCAGCCGGAACCGGACAGGAAGCTGTCGTTTACATTGTGAAAAACAGAATAGTCTTTGCATTTGAGATATTCCGGGTAAGGAAAATCCTTAGGGAAGCCTTTTGGGATGATTTTGGCGTGTTTTTCTCCAATGACGGGAAACAGGGTGCGGAACTTTTTATTACTGACGATTTTGTGAAAGGCTTCGGGATTGTCATAAATGCTTTGGCGTACAGCTTTTAGCATATTGGAAGGCAGACAGTATGATCCTCCTGCCAGCAGACAGTTGCCGGGCTCTATATGAAAGTAATATCCTCCGTGAAAAGATTTTTTCCCTTTGGCGTTGATATAAGCTCCGAAATGGCGTTTATAGGGAGATTTATCCGGAGAAAAACGGATGTCACGGTAAAACCGGTAGGTACAGTCACCGGCTTTTAAATATTGCACGGACGGATCAAATACGGTAATCCGGGCAATCAGCTCCTCGGTCATTGATTCAAAGGCCAGGCGGGCATCATCATATTTTGAGCGGTTCTCATTAAACCATTCACGGTTGTTATGTACGGCGATGTCTTTTAGAAAGTTCAGGCATATACTGGCACGGTTGTCTGTTTGCTGTCTCATATCTGATAAAAATAAGAACTGACATAATAATATGACGCGAAGATAGTCTTTTTTATTTATTATTAGCGGGCGGGCTAAGTTAAGATTATACGATATGCCAAAAAACAAAGCTCTGTGCGCTTGCAGGTGTCTGAAGCTCATGGATGCTTTTACGGAAGTCATGCTGGTTTGGATGCCGCACGGAAAATATGAAAGCGGACAATGCACGGGATATCCGGATCAGGCCGTAGCCTGACCTGCTCTGCGCATGGAAATCTCATTGCTTCGTAATGTTTTCCTGATGCGCCGGTGTCTCCTCATGTGGCATCCGCTTCGTGCGGGTCAATGGACAAGCGGGCTGGAACGGCCTTTGCAAGCATACAGTCCCCGAAAGAAGACAGACGGAGTTATAATATTGTCACCGGATGTTACGGCTTTTGCCGGCCGTATTGTCTGCTTTTCTCCTTTTTCCCGGGAAATTGCGGAACGAGCTGCATTAAGCGCATGATTTGTGTTTTCCGTTTAAGCATATAGCCGGATGGCTTTCCTGAATTGAAACGGAGAGGATTGGGCAAAGATGCCGCAATCAGAGCCGATTCGCCTTCTGAAAGGTTTTTGGCGGTGGTGTTGAAATGGTGCAGGGCCACGGCTTCCGCGCCATAGATACCGTCACCCATTTCTATGGAGTTCAGGTATACTTCCATAATTCTTTCCTTTGACCAGAACAGTTCAATCAGCACGGTGAAATAGGCTTCAAGTCCTTTCCTTAGCCATGACGATTCAGGCCATAAGAATACGTTTTTTGCTGTCTGCTGGCTGATGGTGCTTGCGCCGCGTTGTCTTTTCCCTTTTTTCTTTTCCTCAATGGCTTGCCGGATCGCTTCGAAATCAAATCCGTGATGCTCGGCAAATCGGTTGTCTTCCGATGCGATAACTGCCATTGGAAGATGGCGTGAAATGTTTTCAAAAGAGACCCATGAGTGGTAAAGGCGGGGCTTTTCGCCTTGAAAGACTTGTTTTGCAACGCGTATGACCATAAGAGGGGTAATATATACAGGAAGAAAACGGTACAGAATTACAGCCCCGGTTGTGGATATAAAGAAAAACAAAAGCAAGTTGCGCATACAGTGCCTGATTTTTTTCATAGTCTTGAATACTTTGTTCCGAAATGCGAATTTAGTTAATAAAAGAATTTTTTTGCCATAAGCAAGCGGGCTTTCCTTTTGAGAAAACAAAATAATTGACTCTTTACAGGAAAATATTGGCCGGGAATTGATGTGTCCTGTCATTAATTTGCTAATTTCGCGCATCATATCACAGATGTAACGGAATTAAAATATGGCAGCAAAACCGTCAATACCCAAAGGGACAAGAGATTTTTCACCGATAGAAACAGCGAAGCGTAATTATATATTCAATACGATTCGTGAGACATTTCATTTATTTGGCTATCAGCAGATTGAAACGCCATCAATGGAAAACCTTTCTACGTTGACCGGAAAGTATGGTGACGAAGGCGACAGGCTCCTTTTTAAAATACAGAATTCGGGAGATTATTTTTCCGCCTTGACCGATGAGGAGCTGCTTTCAAGAAACGCGGCGAAGCTGGCGGGCAAATTCTGTGAAAAGGGGCTGCGCTATGATTTGACTGTGCCTTTTGCGCGTTATGTGGTGATGCACCGCGATGAAATAGCTTTTCCTTTCAAGCGCTATCAGATACAGCCGGTATGGCGGGCAGACCGCCCGCAAAAGGGACGATACCGCGAGTTTTATCAGTGTGATGCCGATGTGGCGGGCAGTGACTCGTTACTGAACGAGGTTGAGCTTGTGCAGATGATTGATGCCGTGTTTACCCGTCTTGGAGTCCGTGTATTAATCAGAATCAACAACCGCAAGATTCTTTCCGGTATAGCCGAAATCATAGGTGAGACCGATAAGATAGCCGATATTACAGTGGCTGTCGATAAGCTTGACAAGATTGGGCTTGACAATGTGAATGCGGAACTCGCATCGAAAGGGATTTCTCAGGAGGCAATTGATAAATTGCAGCCTGTTATATTGCTGGGCGGAACGAATGCCGGAAAGCTGGACATATTGAAAACCCTGCTTGCCGCCAGCGGGACAGGCATGAAGGGAATAGAGGAAAGTGAGTTTATATTGAATACGCTAAGCGGGCTTCATATAAGAAATGAGATAGAACTTGACCTGACACTGGCACGCGGGCTGGATTATTATACGGGAGCCATCTTTGAGGTTGAGGCGCCTGACGCGCAGATTGGCAGTATCAGCGGAGGCGGACGGTATGATAATCTGACAGGCGTGTTTGGTATGCCGGGGGTATCCGGAGTAGGAATATCGTTCGGAGCGGACCGTATATTTGACGTGCTGAATCAGCTTGACTTGTATCCGGAAGAAGCGGTAAGCGGAACCCGGCTGCTTTTTGTGAATTTCGGAGCCGCCGAGGCATCATATTGCCTTCAGGTTCTGGCTAAGGCGCGTGAGGCGGGAATCCGTGCGGAAATATATCCCGATGCGGCGAGAATGAAAAAGCAGATGGGCTATGCCAACGCCAGGGGAATACCGTTTGTCGCCATTGTCGGCGGGAATGAAATGAGTGAGGGGAAACTGATGTTGAGGAATATGGCGAGCGGTGAGCAGAAGCCGGTTACGGAGGAAGAGCTGATTGCTTCTGTATTGTCTGAAAGGAATGGTTGAATTTAAGCGGTATGCAGGCTATGAAAGAGATATTCATGCGGAAAGCCATTGAGCTTTCCATTGAAAGCGTACAAAACGGGGGAGGCCCGTTTGGCGCGGTGATTGTGCGCGGTGATGAGATAATTGCCACGGGAGTGAACCGTGTGACAGGCGGCAATGACCCTACGGCCCATGCGGAGGTGAATGCCATCAGATCCGCATGCCGGAAACTGAGAACCTTTCATTTGGAGGGATGTGAGATTTATGCCTCGTGCGAGCCTTGTCCGATGTGTCTGGGAGCCGTCTATTGGGCACGTCTGGATAAGGTGTATTACGGAAACAGAAAGCATGACGCGGCCGGTATCGGATTCAATGATTCGTTTATTTATGAGGAAATGTCCTTGGATCCCGATAAACGCCGTCTGAAATCGGAAGAACTGCTCCGTGATGAGGCCTTGAAAGCGTTTCAGGAATGGGAAGCGAAAACCGACAAGACAGAGTACTGACTGATGCGGCATTGGGTCTTTTTCCATTGCCGCCAGACCTTGTCGCAATAACAGAGAATACAATGACAGACGATAACCATACAGAAAAACCCGCATATATCCACTAACAAAGGCGGGAACACCTTGATGCGTGAGTTTGAGGGAACACATTCAGCCTGTCAAAGACGATCTAAGAGGGCGTTTAGGAACAGCACAGCCATAAGGCCAGCAATTTGCCGGCTTCCATCCCGCTTCTCCTCCCCACACACCGTTGATAGCCAGAAACAATATTATTATAAGGCATGTACCATTCAGCTTTTTGCGAAGCAGTTCCTTTGCCCGTCTCTTGCAGGCCTTGACAGCATCGGCCGTTGTATGCATCAGTCCGGCTATCTCGTCAATGCGGTACCCTTCAAGAGAATAGTTTATCACTTTCCTGTAATTCTCGGGCAACCCGGATATGGCCCTGTAAAGCAAAGTGTAGACTTCCACATCGAGCATATGGTCATAAAAGTCTTCCTCCGACAAGGACTCCAGATAGGCGCGATGCATATCTTTGCTGCGAAGAATGTTCAGGCAACGATGCTTGACCGAGACAAACAGATAGGAACTTATCGTATCGGGGTTCTTGAACTCCTGACGATGATTCCATATCTGCATGAAAATATCCTGTACCGCATCCTCTGCGTCTTCTTCTCTCACAAAACGGCGTGCAAAGGCAAGCAGGCCGGGACTGTATTCATAAAAAAGTGTCTTGAATGCGGTTTCATCTCCTTGCCGGAAACGGATAAAGGTTTCGTTTTCCATCTTTTCCCTTATATTTATTGGAATAACCCCCTCTTCTTCCGGTTCATATAAAGAAGAGAGCCGTATTTTTCATTATTTTTGCCATTGCAGGCTGCGGATAACCGGCGGCACACATCCCTTTCCAAGGCAACTTCCAGAGCAAGGCCCGTTCAAGTAATGCATGGCCTGTAACGGGGGGTAATCAAATTTATGAATCATAACCTTATATATTATAACAATTGCTGCAAAATTATTAAAAAACTTTATTTATCCTATAACATATTTTCATTTATTCCTTAAATTCGCAGTCTGAAAAGCAAAACACCATCGAATAATGGACAGGACATTTCATGCGCACGTACATTTTACAATGTATATCCTCATTACGATTCTCGCCATAGGAGCCTGTATGGCCTTTTGGTACAGAATGGCCGTATACGGAGCGGCAATGCTGCTTTTTCTGACAGTTGTCATTGAACGCATTATCCATACCACCTATACCATTACCGGCGAAAATAAGCTGATAGTCTGTTACGGACGTTTTATGCGCAAACGGACCATTCCCGTAAAAGCGGTCAGACGCATTGAGAAATGCCGGCATCTCCGGCTGTGCGGACACTGTCTGCTCTCTTACCTGCTTATTGTATACGACAATGAAAAATACATACCCGTGATGCCCGTAAACGAAGACGATTTCCTGAAAGTACTAACCAAATCCCGGCAGGAAGCGGGCAGCCGAAAATCAGTCATTCCCTGAAAACTTCAATCACATGAAAAGAACTCTTGCAAAATATATCGCAATACTACCGCTTATTCCACTGAGCATCGCCGCCAATGCCCAGTCACTGGGCGACCGTCTGGAAAATCTGCTGGACATGTCACTGTTTCAATATTCGGAAGCCGAAATCAGCGTATATGACCTGACAAGCAAACAGGCGGTCTTTAAACACAATGACAAGAAGACATGCCGGCCGGCCTCAACCGAAAAGATCATTACTGCGGTAAGCGCTCTCTGGAGACTGGGAACAGACTATCAGACATCTACCCAATTGCTATACGACGGGAGCATAACGAACGGAACCTTACACGGGAATCTGTATATAAAAGGCGGATTCGATTCTGAATTCACCTATGAAGACATGCGGCAGCTGGCAGCCAATGCCGCACAAACAGGCATACGGCGGATAGAAGGCAGTATCATTGGCGATGTATCAATGAAAGACTCCCTGTATTACGGCGAAGGGTGGTCATGGGACGATGCCCGGTATTATTTCCAGCCTTATCTCTCTCCGCTTATCTTCAACAAGGGATGTGTGGAAGTAACGGCAAGCCCTGCACAAAAAGATTCTCTGGCATACGTCAGCATTTCACCGCGTTCTTCATATTACACACTGAGCAACAGCGCAAGAAGCTATTGCCCGGAAGCAGGAGAACTGAAAATGGAGCGAAACTGGATGTATCAGAGCAACGAAATAGAAATCAGCGGGAACTGTGCCCGCACCACAAAAAAAACAATCCCTGTCTTTGACACGGCATCGTTCTTTCTCTATGCGTTTTCCGAATGCCTGCAGCAAAACGGAATAGAAACAGGAGTATACGAATTCGGACAGGTGCCCGGACATGCAACCATGATAGGAGAAATCAAACGCCCGATAACGGCAATCATAAGGCAAGCCATGAAAAAGAGTGACAACCTTTCGGCCGAAGCCATGTTCTATAACCTTGCCCGATGGAAATCGCCCGGACATCCCGCACATGCGGCAGACGGGACAAAGGCAATTGAAGAATGCATAGAAGAGCTCGGCTACATTACCGAATACTATCGGATATCCGACGGAAGCGGCTTGTCACCGTATAACTATGTCTCGGCCGACCTGCTGCTGGGCTTCCTTATCCATGCCTATAACCACAAGGAAATCTTCGACATTCTTTATGAAGCATTGCCCATTGCCGGAGTAGACGGAACACTCGCCAACCGCATGAAGAATACGAAAGCTTTCCGCCGGATACACGCAAAGACCGGTACGGTAACCGGAATCAGTTCTCTGGCCGGATATGCCAAAGCATCCAACGGACATCTGCTGGCATTCGTAATTATCAACCAGAGTGTGCTGAAAAGCTCACAGGCCCGCTCTTTTCAAGACAAGGTATGTGATGAGCTGTGCAGATAATTCCTGATACAGCGAGAGTCCGGCGGGAACATAATTGTTTGAAGATCAGGCAGGCAGCGATGTCTCCTGCACTTTTACAGCACCCGGTTACAAAGCAGTGCGAAAGAACAGATGCCGCTGTGCCCGGCACCTGTAGGGCTGTAGAAATGTTCCGCAAACGGACAGACAGGGCCGTCCGCCGGGACAGATTACCCTGAATTTCGGGAAACAGCCCCTTTTACCGGAAAAGACTATTTAGAACAGATTTTTCAAGAATGCGACAAACAACTTGGATACAGTTGCAAAACGTGTCCTTTTTTTAAGAATAAAGCTTTGATATACAGACTTTTATGCTGACGGGCTTGGCAGACTCATTTCCGGACTTTCCCCCGTTCCTTATTTAGAACGGGTACAAATTAAAGGCAATTCCGGCAAAGACGCTACAACCTGTCAAAGAATGGTGTATATTTGCATCAATACAAATTGGTACTAACTATTAAATTGATAAGAAAATGGCTTACGTAATTGGTGACGATTGTATCGCATGCGGTACTTGTATTGACGAATGTCCGGTAGGAGCAATCTCTGAGGGTGACAAATATTCCATCAACCCCGAAATGTGCACAGAGTGCGGAACCTGTGCAGATGCCTGTCCTTCAGAAGCTATCAAATTAGGATAATCCGTAGGATAAAAGTCTTAAGAAAGAGATTCAGGGTTGTGCCGGAGTCCCGGCACAACCTTTTTATGGCATGAAGCCCCGGCTCAGGAGAGGCGGGGCTTTGCGTTGTGCAAAGCCTGTTGTGTATTCCGGGTGCTGGAATGCGTTTTCCCGTCAGTCTTCAGGCAGCACCGCTATCCGGGCACCTTACTCTGAACCAGTTCCCCGTATCGGGCAGGGTATCGCAAGGCGGAAAGGGATGAAGCAGAAGATGCCGTTGCCTGTCGCCCCGCAGGATGAACGCGAACACCGGGGAGGCGGGAAGCCGCTCTCCGCCGCCCAACAAGAGAAAGGGAGGAAAGGAGGAGGCCGCACTCCCGTCTTGAACCTGAAATTCCATTAACCGCATCTATTCCACTCTATGGCTGTCTGAGAGTCTGTACCCTCTTAAAAATTCGGCAACCGGCATCCGCTTCTTTCCGGCAAGCTGAACAGATAAAAGCTCAAGAAAACCGTTTCGGACAGCCACTGAAAAATAAGTCTTTCCATCAGTCCTTACCTGTCCTGCGGGTAAAGAATGCCCTGCTTCAACTTTTCTCGATTCATATATTTTCAAAACAGTCACCTTACCGTCGGGCCGCTTTAATTCCGTCCATGATGCAGGATACGGAGAAAGTCCTCTTACAAAATCATATACCTGCTTCAGATTTTTACTCCAGTCTATGCGGCAGGTGTCCTTGAATATTTTAGGAGCAGGCCGCAGCAGGCCGCCTTCAATCCGGACATTCTCCTGAGGCATGGCCTTTACGCCTCCTGCCAGAATGGCATCAACGGTCTCAACAACCAGCCTTCCGCCCAGCATCATCAGCCTGTCATGGACAATCCCCGCATTATCCGTATCTTCTACCGGCACATGTACTTGCCGTATGATTTCACCCGTATCTATTTCATGCTTCAGAAAAAAGGTCGTAACCCCGGTTTCTTTCTCGCCGTTAATGACAGCCCAGTTAACAGGAGCGGCTCCCCTATATTGCGGAAGCAAGGAAGCATGAAGATTGAATGTTCCCATAGGAGGCATGCTCCAGACGATTTCAGGCAGCATTCTAAAGGCGACCACTATTTGCAGATGCGCATTCAACGCACGCAAATCCCCAATGAAACTTTCATCCTTCAATCTTTCCGGCTGCAGGATTTTCAATCCATGCTCCTGTGCGTAAACTTTCACCGGACTGGGCTGCAATATGCTTCCATGACGGCCTGCCGGCTTATCAGGCATGGTAATCACTCCTGCCACATTGTATCCGCCTTCAACCAGACACCGCAGACTTTCTACCGCAAAACCGGGATTACCCATATATACAATCCGCAAATCTTTCTTTTCCATACAATCTTTTACAATCTTTTTTCAATCGGCAGAAAAATCAACCAGTATCCGGCGATAACTATTAAATATCTTCGATTTGGATATGAATCCCACATATTTCCCGTTTTCATCAACTACCGGCAAATTCCATGCTTTCGTATCATCAAACTTACGCATTACAATATCCATCGTATCACCGGTGCGTATCCTGGCCGGAGGAGACACCATAAATTTGTCGACCGTAAAACGATGATACAGCTCCTGACGGAAAATTATATTACGAATATCATCCAAAAGCACGATTCCCAAAAGCTCGTCTTTTCCGTTAACTACCGGGAAGACATTGCGCCTTGCCTTTGATATGGCCTGCACCATCTTACCCAAATCCATCTCCGGAGATACTTTTGCAAAGTCAGTCTCGACCACCGATTCCACATTCATCAAAGTCAATACAGCCTTGTCCTTATGATGAGTCAGCAGCTCGCCTTTCTTGGCCAGACGCATGGAATAAATACTATGAGGCTCAAAAACAATAATCGTCAAATACGCACTGACAGAAACAATCATCAGTGCCAGAAACAAATCGTATCCTCCGGTAAGCTCGGCTATCAGGAAAATGCCGGTCAAGGGGGCATGCATTACTCCAGACATCAGTCCGGCCATTCCCAAAAGAGCAAAGTTTTTCTCCGGAATATAAGGCCCCAAGTCAAACTGATTGCAAAAACGCGCAAAAATAAAACCGGTAATACAGCCTAAAAACAAGCTGGGAGCAAAAATACCTCCACAGCCGCCACCCCCGTTTGTCGCGCCTGAGGCATATACCTTAAACAGAACTATCAGCAGCAAGTACATCAAAAGCAAATCGGCATGCCCGTAAAAGAACGAGTTGTCCAGCACTTTATTCCAATCATCCAGATTCCGGCCGTTCAGCAACAAATTAACAGTTGAATACCCTTCACCATACAGTGGGGGAAAAAGAAATATCAATATGCTCAGCATTGCCCCGCCAATCATCAGTCTGACATACGGATTTGAATACTTGCGAAAAACGTCTTCCACCGAATCCATAGCACGGGTAAAATACAATGAGACCAATCCGCAGCATATTCCCAGCAGTATGGCATACGGGATACGCTCTACAACAAAAGGATTATCAAGATGAAAACGGAACATGGCTCCCATCCCCGTAGTTATGTAGGAAAATGTAGCCGCTGTAACACAAGAAACCAACAACGGCAGCAACGAAGCCATAGTAAGGTCAATCATCAAAACCTCCAGTGTAAACACCAATCCGGCGATAGGAGCCTTAAAGATTCCGGCAACCGCTCCGGCGGCACCGCACCCCACCAACAACATCAATGTATGGTGCTCCATCTTGAAAACCCTTCCCAGGTTTGATCCGATGGCGGAACCTGTCAATACAATCGGAGCCTCAGCCCCTACAGACCCGCCGAACCCGATTGTTATGCTACTGGCAATAACCGAAGACCATATATTATGGCGTTTTATCCTTCCCTGACGGCGGGATATGGCATACAGGATTTTCGTAACACCATGACTGATATCATCGCGAACAATATTGCGCACAAACAGCCCCGTCAGAAAAACACCTATAACCGGATAAAGCAAATACAGCCCGTTTGCCTGAGTGACATCAAAATTTTCTGTCAGGAAAGTCTCGATCTGACGAATAAGCCATTTCAGTATCCACGCTGCAAATGCGGTAAATATCCCTACAAGAAAACTGATTATCAAAATAAAATGTTTCTTGCCAATATGTTCTTCGCACCAGCCGACAAGTCTCTGAAGCAGGTTCTTTTTTTCTACTGGCATTTCCATGCGGCATGCTCTCCTTTCTTATTCACGAATTACTTTTACCGTTCCGTCAGCACCCAGCTTAATGATACCGGAGGGTCTGGGCTTTCCGGATTCATGCCGACGGTATTCCACGATATAGTCCACAGCCTGTCTGATCTCGTCTGAAATTTCACTAAAGCCTGCAGCAGAAGGCTGTCCTGAGATGTTGGCAGAAGTCGAGACAATCGCCTTTCCAAAACGGAAACACAATTGTTTTGAAAAAGGCTCATCCGTAACCCTGATCCCTACACTGCCGTCTTCAGCCAACAAATCGGGAGCAAGATTACGGGCGCCGTCATATATAATGGTAAGAGGGCGGACAGACAATCTTATCAAATCCCATGCCACCGCAGGAATATCTTTCACATAAAACCCCACTTTCGCTTCTGAATCGACCAAAACCAGCATCGCCCTGCCGCCGGCCCTCTTTTTTATCTCATAAATCTTCCTTACAGCTCCGGCATTCGTGGCATCACAGCCTATTCCCCACACGGTATCGGTAGGATATAATATCACCCCGCCTTCAGCCAGCACTTCACAGGCCTTTTTAATATCTTCATCAATAGTCATGGCCTTTTATTGCTTACGGACATATTTCCCGTCTTTCCATTCATACTGTAACGGGCCGCGCCTTATATAAGGCCTTAGCTTTTCGGCATCCTCCTTGTTCATATAATCCGGAGCGGTATAAATAAAAGAAAGGCTTGTATCTTTTTCAGACAAAGAAGCCTGAATGAAAGTTATGTATGATTTCTTGCGGAGCTCTTTTATTGAGCCGGCTTCCTCCATATTCCGGGGAGCGGCAAAAAAATCACCGGCAACAGGAAACGGGTCTATATACCGGGATCTCGGCAATTCTTCCCAATTCCCGGAATAAAAGCAAACGTTACTGTCACGCACAGGGCCGCTCACGGTGGTGACCATGCAGATGACATAAGTGGAGTCGTTTACCGGGAGGCGGCGCATTTCCCACGAGCTGCACTCCGTAACATCGGCCTTCAGATAATCATCTGTCAATATCCTGACATCCGAAACATTGTCAAAGCGGTTGGTAACCTTTGCCTCCATATTGCTGGCTATAAAATCAACACAATCGGCACGGTTGTTTTTTGTCAGTACCACTGAAAGCGTATCAGGCATGTCGACAAACAGCTCTTTCATTGTCTGAGCCTCAACGGCAACCGCACCTACGAAACTAATGATAACAAATGGCAGCTTTTTCATTGAAACAATTATTTTGAGTCCAAATATAAGAAAATCATGCCTGTCAAAGACCAATATAAGGCCTACAATCCTGCTTTTTAAATTCTTTTCACGGAAAAGACACAGCTCCGCACCAAAAAAATGAGAGGCACGTCCGGAGTCCCCCGCCGGAGAATCCGGTTCTCCGGGGTCTTGCCGATCTCCGATTCTCCTCTCCCTTTATGGAATACATCCTAATTCTTAACTATTTAGTTAATATCCTTATAGAGTAGTGAAATTTTTATAATCGCCTGAGAACTCAAAAAAATGTCATTCAAATGTTTTACTTTTGTATAAAAGCAAACAATAAACCATAACAGCTATGATACCGGATAATAGTAAAAACAACTATTGCGTAATAATGGCAGGCGGTATAGGCAGCCGGTTCTGGCCTCGTAGTAACAAAAAGCTCCCCAAACAATTCATAGACCTTTTAGGCACCGGAAGAACGTTAATACAAACTACATTAGACAGATTTCTTAAAATAGTCCCGTCAGATCACATTCTTGTTATCACAAACATTCACTATGAAAGCATAGTAAAAGAACAGCTCCCGGAACTGCCTCCGGAAAACATCCTAATGGAACCGGCCTACCGTAATACGGTCCCTCCCGTGGCATGGGCCGCATATCACATACGTATGCTGAACCCTGACGCGTGCATGGTGATTACCCCTACCGATCAATACATCCTCAATGAAGAAGAATTCGCAAAAAACATCCATAAAGGTCTGGAATATGTTTCCCGCGTAAATCATTTGCTCACAATAGGGGCTCCGGCAGTACGTCCGGAAACCAGCTTCGGATACATCCAGATAGACGCATCCATAGAAAGCGGCATATATAAAGTGAAAAGTTTTACAGAAAAGCCTGAACCGGAATTCGCGCGTTTCTTTGTTGACAGCGGAGAATTTTACTGGAACACCGGTCTGTTTATATGGAATGTGAACGCCATTCTTGACGCAATGGCCAGACTGATTCCGGATATAGGCTCCATGATTGAAAGGGTAAACGCGTCTTCCGCATTTCTCGAGCCGGAACAGAAATACGTGGAAATGTTCTATTCTTCATGCCCTAACATATCCATTGACTATGGAATTCTTGAAAAATCAGATCAGGTGGATGTCTTGACATGCGATTTTGGATGGCGTGACATAGGAAGCTGGAACGCTTTATACGAGATGGCTCCCAAAGACAGGGATCAGAATGTGATCCTCGATACCAAGGCCCTGATATACGACTGTAAGGAGAACTTAATATCCCTTCCGCCAGACAAGGTAGTTGTAATGAAAGACATGAAAGGCTATCTGATAGCAGAAAAAAACGGCATCCTGGTGATCTGCAAACGTAATGACACCGCCGCTATCAGGCAATTCATGAACGATATTGAAATCAGGCTGGGCGACAAGTACCTGTAAGGGAAATCCCGGAACGGTCCGGCTGACGCGCGGCTCCGGGATTTTATATATAAGCGGGAAAGAAGAAAGTCACCTGTCTGCGGCTTCCCATTCTTCACGGATGGCCCGTGCCGTATTCTCAAACTCATCAGGGGAAAGCCGGAGCTTCGGATTGGAAAACAGCATATCGGATTCTTTCTGAATAGGAATGAGATGAATGTGCGCATGGGGTATCTCAAGGCCAATCACAGCCTCGCCCACCCTTTTGCAAGGGACAGCCTTTCGTATTGCCAAAGCGACACTCTTTGCAAACAGATGTATACCGGCAAATTCTTCATCGCTCAAATCAAAAATATAGTCCGTCTCCCGTTTAGGAATAACCAGCGTATGCCCCTTTACCAAGGGGTTTATATCCAAGAATGCATAAAACTGTCCGCTCTCGGCCACTTTGTAGCTGGGAATCTCACCCGCCGCAATCTTACTGAAAACAGTTGCCATAGTCTTAATTGTCTGATTGTTGATAAAAGGAAAAAAGCCGGCCTTGACAAGCATACCCGCCCGTCAGGCCCTGACATTAAAATGATATGTTCAAAATCTCCAGACTAATCTTTCCCTGAGGGATGACAATTTCTGCGATATCGCCGACTTTCCTGCCCAGCAGTCCCTGAGCTATCGGCGTATTTACAGAAATCTTGCCTTCTTTCAGACTGGCCTCACTCTCGGGCACAATTGTATAAGCCATCTTCATCCCGTTCCTCACGTCTTTCAATTCCACACGGCTCAATATCTGCACTGAATCTGTCTTCAACTTTGAGGTGTCAATAATTTTTGCATTCCCAATAACAGCCTTTAACTGACTGATTTTCATTTCCAGCATTCCCTGAGCTTCCTTTGCAGCGTCATATTCCGCATTTTCAGACAGGTCGCCCTTATCGCGCGCCTCGGCAATCGCCGCGGAAATTTTCGCGCGCTGGACCGTTTCCAGTTCTTTCAATTCGGCTACCAACTTCCTGTAACCATCTTCTGACATGTAAGCCATTTTCAATCCTCCTGCTTTAAAATTACAATCATCTGAAAAAACAATATAATAAAAATTCCGACATGATAAAAAAATGCCGGAACCCTTATCCCCTTCTCAAATTAGCCTGACACTTCCGCAAAGATAAGCCTTTATTTGTCACTTGTCAACATAAAAGGCATGCTATGTAACATATTTTACAACAGTTTCTTGATTTCTTCCTCAAGATCTTTTATGCTCTCTTTCCTTAACTTCAGGTCATTATCCCTGTCAATAAGAAAATATGCCGGCAAATCAGAAATGTTATACAATGACAAATAGCTTGAGTACCCGCCTCTTGAATCACGCACACATATCCAAGGCAAATTGTCGGCGGCAGTTTTCCAATAGTGCTCATTACTGTCTAACGATATCTGGAAAATTTCCAGCCCCCGGCTTTTATAACGGTCGTAAATCCCACGCAGGGCCATGTTGCGGGCCGGAGACCCGGCATTCTGATATACCGTAAAATCAAGCAGGACAACCTTACCTTTCAGATCGGTCAGCCTGCGTTCCTTTCCATTCTGATCATTCAGGGCAATATCAATAAGTCCGGCCTCGGATATTTTATCCAAGGGAAAATTTATTGTCTTTCTTTGAGGAGAACGCACATTCCTCATCCCCTTGACGGCTATATTGTGCAGATTTGTCGCACGTGCCGAATGGGGATACAAATTGTCAAAATTGGTAGCTACGGCCGCAAAGCATTTGATATCGTCCGCATTGGTTACCGGATCAAGAACCATATAATTGTCTATTCTCTGAAACAGGGCGAAATAGGCATATAAGGTATTGGGAGCCTTGAATATATAGTTCCTTTTAATGTCATCACGGTAATGTTCCGTCATATTCGCTATGCTGTCATGCTTCTGGTAAGGCGCTAATGAATTGTCACTATAAACACTGTTGATTTTACTTTGAAGCGTTATCTGCTTTACTGACAATTCCTTTATTTTCTGATTATCTTCCCTGCCGGTTATCTGATAGTTCACAGGCATGTCCCCGTATGCGGCGGATATCTCTACGGTCTCTGTCGAGTCAACCACTACGTTTATAATCTTGCCGTCTATACGCAAACGATAAAACTCCGGATATTGCGAAGCCTTTCCTCTCAAAGAGAACTTTCCGGATACACCCAGCCTCGCCGAATCAATGACAGTGACGGAAGAAACGCCCGCCTCTTCCAGATAAAGCGTCTTGTCTTCCGCACCGGAAATGCTTCCCCTTATCGTAAAATGCGGCCCGCCATCGCATGCGGCCAGCGCAAACAACATGCCGCACACACCAAAAGTGAATTGCTTTTTCATATCACACAGAGTTTTTTACTGCTGCAAAGATACAATTCCATTGAACACTTCAAGAAAGAATGCGAGGTTTATTTTATAAAAAACCCAAATAACAAGAGTTTTCTGCTATAAATGCCTTTACATATCGCAATAATGTATATCTTTGTACGATTTTTTATAAAGACACGGATTTTTAAAATTTTTTTATGATTAACCCTATTGTTAAGACAATCGAACTCGGTGATGGAAGAACAATCACCCTCGAAACGGGAAAGCTTGCAAGGCAGGCTGACGGCGCGGTAATGCTCCGCATGGGGAACACGATGCTGCTGGCCGCCGTCTGCGCGGCAAAGAACGCGGTTCCCGGAACAGATTTCATGCCCCTTCAGGTAGAGTACAAGGAAAAATATTCTGCGTTCGGACGTTTTCCGGGCGGCTTCACCAAAAGGGAAGGGAAGGCTTCCGATTATGAGATCCTGACATGCCGGCTGGTAGACCGTGCCCTCCGTCCATTGTTCCCCGACAATTATCATGCGGAAGTATATGTCAATATCATTCTGTTCTCGGCAGACGGCGTAGATATGCCCGACGCGCTGGCCGGTCTGGCCGCATCGGCGGCTCTTGCCGTCTCAGACATACCTTTCGGAGGCCCCATCTCGGAGGTGCGTGTATCACGCATTAACGGAGAATATGTGATCAACCCGTCCTTTGAGCAGCTCAGGCGTGCGGATATGGACATCATGGTGGCTGCCACCTATGACAATATCATGATGGTAGAAGGCGAAATGAACGAAGTTTCCGAAGCGGAGCTTCTGGAAGCAATGCGCGTGGCCCATGAGGCCATCAAAGTCCAGTGCAAGGCGCAAATGGAATTGATGGAAGAAGCCGGCTCTACCGTAAAGCGTGAATACTGCCACGAAGAAAACGATGAAGATCTCCGTAAAGCCGTGCACGATGCATGCTATGACAAGGCCTATGCCATCGCCGCGGGCGGACATGCCGGCAAACATGCGCGTCAGGATGCGTTTGACGCTGTCTGTGAAGAATTCAAGGCCCGGTATACAGAAGAGGAACTGGAGAAAAAGGCTCCGCTGATTGACCGTTACTGCCACGATGTGGAAAAAGAGGCCATGCGCCGCTGCATCCTCGATGAGGGAAGGCGTCTGGACGGACGCAAGACCAACGAAATCCGCCCTATCTGGTGCGAAGCAGGGCCGCTGCCCGGCCCTCACGGCTCGTCTGTGTTCACCCGTGGAGAAACCCAGTCTCTGTGTACCGTCACCTTAGGAACCAAAGCCGATGAAAAAATTGTGGACGATGTGTTGAACCAAGGAAAGGAACGCATCCTGCTGCATTACAACTTCCCTCCTTTCTCTACCGGTGAGGCAAAGGCCCAGCGCGGCGTAGGACGCCGTGAGATTGGTCACGGCCATCTGGCATGGCGCGCCCTCAAAGGCATGATTCCTGAAGACTACCCGTATTGCATACGGATTGTCTCCGACATCCTTGAATCAAACGGCTCATCGTCAATGGCCACCGTATGTGCGGGAACCCTGGCGCTGATGGATGCCGGGGTAAAAATAAAGAAACCTGTATCGGGCATCGCCATGGGGCTCATCAAAAATGCCGGAGAAGACAACTATGCGGTCCTTTCCGATATTTTAGGCGATGAGGATCATCTGGGAGACATGGATTTTAAAGTAACGGGAACCAGAGACGGCATCACTGCCACGCAAATGGACATCAAGGTTGACGGCCTGTCGTTTGATATTCTGGAAAAAGCCTTGAATCAGGCTAAGGAAGGCCGCATGTACATTCTCGACAAAATGACGGAATGCATTGCCGCTCCGAGACCCGAGCTGAAGCCTCACGCGCCGCGCATTGAGACAATGGTTATCCCTAAAGAATTCATCGGCGCCGTAATAGGCCCGGGCGGGAAAATCATACAAGGCATGCAGGAGGATACCCGGACCATTATCAGCATTGAGGAAATTGACGGAACCGGGCATATAGAAATTGCCGGGAACAACAAAGAATGCATCGATTCGGCCATCGCAAAGATCAGGGCGATTGTGGCAATACCTGAGATAGGCGAGGTATACAAAGGAAAAGTACGCTCTGTCATGCCGTATGGCACCTTCGTAGAGTTTCTGCCCGGAAAGGAAGGCCTGCTCCACATCTCGGAAATGAGCTGGAAACGCTATGAGACTATTGAAGAGACCGGCCTGAAGGAAGGCGACGAGATTGATGTCAAGCTGTTGGATATCGACCAGAAGACAGGCAAATTCAAGCTGTCGCACAAAGCCCTTGTCGCCAAGCCCGAAGGCTATGTCGAACGTCCGAAGCGCCAGCCCCGGCAGCCCAAAGGAGAACATGGCGGACACCGCACGCCTGAACGCCGTGAAGATAAAAAGGCCAGGAAAGAATGAGCAAAATGCCGGGGAGGCATGCCATATATGCCGGGAACCCGCGTTGCCTGCAACAGGCATGCCCCAGGCCGGAACAAAAATCAAAGCCAAAGAAACCCTTTGGCTTTGATGCCATAATATGACAGCTCAAACGACTACTCCCTTTAAGGTTGCCCGAGTGTAATCTGTAATCCTCACCTGAACAAAATCTCCGATATGATGATCCCCGCGATCAAAAACCACCACCCTGTTCTGCTCAGTACGCCCGAACAACTGATCCTTTGAGCGCTTCGACACACCCTCGGCCAGCACCTCATACGTTTTTCCCACACAGCGCAGGTTACTCTCGGCCGACAGCCTGCCCTGCAACTCTATAATCTCATTCAGCCGCCTGACTTTCACACTTTCGGGAACATCATCCTTTAAATGCTTTGCCGCATAAGTACCCGGACGCTCGGAATATTTGAACATAAAGGCGGCATCGTAAGCACAAATCCGCATCAAAGACAAAGATTCCCTATGGTCTTCTTCCGTTTCGGAATGATAGCCGCAGAAAATGTCAGTGCTCAGCCCGCAATCGGGGACAATACGGCGGATAGCGGCCACACGATCAAGATACCACTCGCGCGTATATTTTCTGTTCATAAGACGCAGTATGCGCGAGCTTCCGCTTTGTACAGGCAAATGGATATGCCTGCACACATTAGGCGCCTCAGCTATCGCCAGCAGCGTCTCGTCACTCAGATCCTTGGGATGTGACGTTGTAAAGCGTATGCGCACGCCCGGAGCGGCCTCAGCCACCCTGCGAAGCAATGCGGGAAAGCCTATGGTCTCCCCCTCACGCTCAAAACGGTAAGAGTTCACATTCTGTCCCAGCAAGGTGATTTCCTTATATCCTTCCGACACCAAGCCGCCCACTTCGTCAAGAATACTCTCCATATCGCGGCTGCGCTCGCGCCCGCGCGTATAAGGCACAATGCAATAATGGCAAAAATTGTCGCACCCGCGCATAATAGACACAAAACCTGATACATGAGTCCCGCAAATACGTGCGGGAATCACGTCACGATAGGTCTCGGAGGCAGACGGCTCCACGTTGACAGCCTTCTCCCCGGCCTCAACCGAGGCAATCAGACAGGGGAGTGACAGGTATGCGTCCGGCCCCGCCACCAAATCCGCATGATGACAGGTTATCAAGTCATCCTTTACGCGCTCGGCCATGCACCCCAATACACCGATAATCAGTCCGCCCTTTTTCCTGCGCATGGAATGGAGAAATTCCAGACGGCTGATTATCTTCCGCTCGGCGCTGTCGCGTACCGAACAGGTATTCAAAAACACCGCGTCCGCATTATCCGGCGAATCACAAATCTCATAACCCGCCATTTTCATAATTGACGCGATTATCTCACTGTCGGCCACATTCATCTGGCAGCCATACGTTTCAATAAACAAGCGCTTGTTCGGGGCCGCAGACTTTAAGTCCGATCCTTGTTCCTTTGCCATAAAACCATATCTTAATTATAAAAGCCAGTGCAAAGATACAGAGCCTGAGTCAAAATCTCAAGTCGTCAACAGACAAATGCCTGTGCCTTACGTCTGCCGGCTGATGTCACTGCCCGGCATACAGACGGCAATTCCCCTGCAGGAAACGGTCTCCTGCAGGGGAATTGCGACATCCGGGGCGCATACCCCGGATGTTTTTTCCGTCACGTTACTTCTTCGCCTTGAATGTGAACGTACCTTTCAAGGGGATGACAGGCCCGTCTGTAACCTTGATCTGCAGACCTTCGGGAATCTGATAGGTGCAATCCTCCTGCAGGCTCTTGATGCCTTCATCGCTCTTCACATACACGACAGGCAGCGTCGGAACCGGTCTTCCTCCTTTTTCAATCAGCTCCAAGGTTACGGTTTGCGGCGCGGTCCCGTTTTCAGCCGTCTTCCGGCATGTGCTGTCTCCTTCGAGCGTCAATGCCCCAAAATGGACGGCATAAGTCATCCAGTGCATGACTTTGTGCTCATCCCCGTCAAAGAACTTGTTTATTTCATCCTCTGTGTAAGGCAGTTTTTTGTTCTCCGGGTATTGCGAGTTCGCCGACAAGTAAATCAACGGATAATCCGTTCCGTTGGTCTGGTATTTGTACGACTCGTCATTGGGATCCGTCGGCATTTCAACATTTTTAATATCTACCTCGCGGCTGTCCGGACCGATGAATTTAAGCGTGGCAGACACCTCTACTTCTTCATTTCCTTCCATTTTGAGATTGATACTATGCTCGCCTTCACAATACTTGAATCCCTTGATCAGGAATACCAGACTGCCGGACCTCATAGTGGTTGTGATATCCAAACTGCCATCCTTCTGTATTCCATCGTCACCCTCAACAATGCTCCATTGCTTTCCGTCGAAAAGATCCCTGACGGCATCTTCGGGAAGATCGCTGACATTACTGCCATCGTATTTCAGTTCCGCGGCGGAGGAAATGTAAGTGGCCGATTCCGTTTTCCAGCCCTGCCGTTTTCCGTAGTTCCACTTGTCGGAGTTCCATACGACATCGGCAGGAACCTCGTATTTTTTGGGAAGTATCTCTACCCGCGCCGTGATTTTGGAAATAACGTCAATTGAAATATCGCCTTTTTTAACCGTCAGCTTATAATAGGCAAGCCACGATGACCCCACATTGGCTTCGCTACCGGGTTCTTTCA
>CAYUIJ010000035.1:0-12716 GCA_964444735.1 uncultured Bacteroides sp.
ACCAAAACATAATATGTCCGCTCTTTCATCCTCATCGTTTTTACATATAATCCATGCGTGGTGGTTGGCAAAGATACGATAATTGCCAATATTCCTGCAGGAAGAATTCCAGGAAAATGCCGCCGGGCGGGGCTCTTTTTTTGCGTTATCGGGATTTTTTTGCCAACGGACGGACGGAAACGGGTGTTGACAGGATGTCCTTTGTTAAAAAATCCTCCGTCGGCCCGACTGACAGGCAGTCAATGTTAAAGAAACTTTTTGTAGCCCGACTGACGGCCATTCAAAGTTAAAAAAATCTTCTGTCAGTCGAACTGACAGGCGTTCAAAGTTAATGAAGTTTAAAAACAATCGTCGTGGACAGCTTCCCCAGGCGGCGGGACATGTCGTCAACCGCCGTGGACGGCTTGCCTGTCATCCCGGTCATCTCGCTGATGCCGGCGCGTTTGGCGGCCAGTATCTTCTCGCGGATGCCACCCGTTCAATAACTTCATTGCAAACACTTTATCTGCATCGCCACTTATTGCTTCTTTGATAAGAAGCCTGCCTTTTACATTGAATTTGTAAATGACAGGCAACCTAATCTGTTTTGATTTATAACGAATGCACATTAAAATACCTGCGATTACCAACAAAATTTCACCGATACTCCCTCAGGGTTATTCTCAAATTCTATCAAATATGTATGGCTTACTGCATGCCAATGCTCAACATCGAATACTTCTCTGCCGTCAATTGTCACACTTTTAGGGCAACGAGGCAGCAGTACCCGAGATACATTTAAAGTTTCAGCTGGACTTTTCGCCACATAGGAATACCACCCTTTCCCACGTTCTTCCTGTTCTTCACGACTTGCCGAAGCCAGAACTTGAGGTTTCTTCTTATCAGTCACACGTTCTACATTCAGCAGTAAGGTTTGTTCACCCGGATTTATCTGCCTGGAAGTGTATATCGGTAATTGGGGATCGAAAAGGTCAATTAAACATCCTTCCACAATAAACGGCTCATCATTCACGCTCTCTTCAAGCACAGCAGCCAAGTCGTAATCTCCCCTTTGTAAATAGAAGTTATTCTTGAACTTCAGTTCCCCCGCTTTCGCATTCTGCTCATACATACGGGCTACAAGATATAAAAAATCTTTGTCACCACCTTCATGCAGGACATAATCTTTAGGGTCGGTACGGATAATACATACAGTTCCTTTACCATAACTGTATTCTCCCTGATTCGGCCTGGCAGGAAGTCCCATCTGCTCAAAAAGATGTGCGGAAGGAGTAGCATAGTTGCATCCATTGGTATTCCACCATTCCCTTACATTCTGAAAAGGGTCATTATCCGTTCCACTGTAAATCAGAACTCCACCCTTCTTCACCCAATTGGCAATGTGGCTGTGCGCTTTGGGATCAAGTGGTTTCATGTTTGCATAAGTCATCAGTAGGACTTTTGTGTCAGCCAATGATTCTCTATAGCCAAGATTTTCAATGTGGACAGTCTTGACAGGCACACCCCGTATGAGCAAAGGTAACACCTGACCGTAGAAGTTGGACAGTTGTGGATCTTCATACCCATTGTGTGTTGGAAAACGCTGGAACATCAAGGAATTTGCCATCAGTACGCTGAAACCTTCGCTTCCGGTCAGTTTTTTATCGGTCAAAGGCATTCGGTTCAGAGCATTAATCATCACTTGCATCTGTGTAGAATAAAAACGAGGAATACGTTCTTTCTTGTCACTATTGGCACTCGTGCGGTATAGTCCTTCGTAGATACGTTCAGGCCAAGGCATCACTTCGTAATTGGCTATATTGGGATAGAGTAATTGCGCCGTAAAGGTGGCCTGATAATTTTTCTTATAATCTGCCCAGTCACGTGGCCAATCTTCAATAGGATCGGTCAGAAAGAACATCTTACGACCGGAGGGAGCAGTCATCGACTCCATAGAACCATACTCCAGATAGGCAGTTTCAAACACACGCTCACGTTTGCGACCGTTAAAGAAATTCGGCTCTCGCGAAGTTCCAGTCCACACCTGAGCAATGTAACCGTCCACACAAGGAAGTGAAGCAAGGCATGCTTCTGGACTGACAATCTGCCATTGCGAATAGTTTACCAACGAGTGGGTGGAAACGTAGCACTTCACGTCCATTCCTTTGCTTTTGCCATATTCCTTGGCAAAGGTGAAAACTTCATTCAGTGCACGATAATACAAGTAATATTTGAGTTTGCTTGACAAGTAAGTATTTTCTGGAGACTCATGTTGCGGTCTCCAGTCGAAGTCATAGTATCTTTTCCATTCCTTCTTAAAAGACTCACTGTAACCGGCTATTGCCCAAAATTCCGGTTCCTCCATGAAGATGGCATCCACACCAGCATCGATTACCCTTTTCACATGTCTTTCTTTCAGATAGCTCAAAAAATTCTCCGATGGTACGATATAGGGCATCATGCGATCGTGCCATATCGTGTCCCCAGCCTGCGTGACTTGTCCCTCGTCCAAATGCCATCTCCCGTCCCATTTTCCAGTAAAATAGTCCTGATATTTACCCCAAGCAATACCAGTCATAAAATGTACGATATATCCACGCTCTTTCCAAGATTTCACTCGTTCCTCAAAAGATAGTTTGCGTAGATTATCTGATGGATTTTCTCCTACTCCATACACCATCACCGCATCAGCTCTATTGTCAATGGAAGATATCCACTCGCGCGAGGTTTGAAAAGTGGTTTTAACATTGTCCTTGGTCTGAGCATCTACAGAGATACCTGTGGTCAAGACAGCCAAACTTATCAGAAAATGTTTTTGCTTCATATTAATTTCTTTATGAGGATGACTCATTTATAAAATTATGTTGTTATTCTTTTCTTTCAATTTTTTCAATTCTATCCAACCAATAGCCCCAATAATCATCAACAACCGCAATAACACGTTTGGGAGTCCAATCATCATTGTATAGGCTAAAACTATTTTGGGAACTTGGCGTAACAGACACAAAATCCCACCCAAAACGTGTTCCTTGAACCAAAGTATTCTCCAAAATGTGTTGAAGTTCAATCGAATTATAATTAACAAAATCGCTACCATTAAAGGTCATGTGCTCAGATACAGCCCAATTGTAATTCTTTTCAGAAAGTACTTTATTTACCCTGTCATACGCTTTTTGATTAGGAGTATTTGTTGGAAAATACCAGCTCCAATTAACCTGAATAACGTCTGCACATGTCAAGTTACTTAAAAATTCAATGGGATCTCCCATTCTTAAATATTGGACTTCTTCATCGGCATCCAAATAATCAACAGCAATATACGCACTATCTCCTGCAATTTCACGATATGAAGCAGCATCCTCGTTGACCCATTTAGCGAGATATTGTGCACGAAATTTATTCCAGATTTTATTATGTATAAAACTATCAGGAATCGGGAATGAGGAAGGCATTTCTGATTCTTTATCTGTAATATTATTCTCTAATCTCCATTTTTTATATTCCTCTTTTGCAGCATCACTATAGCATAGAGGAATGACACCCATATACTGTGGTTCAACTGTAGTTTCAAAATATAAAATTTTTCGTGTATCTATCCCTTTTGCGAGATTCCTAATAAAATTGTGAACAGTATTTCTATAACCTTTGTGAAATATTGAAACTACTTTTGAACCGAATCCATACTCATCATCTGTAACTCTGTTACCATTATTATCTATCGCATAAGCATCTGGATATATATTCCAAAAACCTTCAGGTATTGTACCTCCACCGACAGCATAAGTTTCTACCGATAGGCAAGGATACATGCCTTTCTCATAAATTGCATTAATTAATTTATTCAATGGTGCTAATGACTGTTCTATAATTCCATCTCCGTTGGTATCAAATTGATGCCAATAACAGTTCAATTCAAAACTAGTATAATACTTCCTCCGTAAGATATCTAACGAACTAATAAACCGATCAACAGCATTTGCATCCGCAAGATTAATTAACGGTTTCCCTGTTTTCAAAAAAATCCATTTTCCATCGAAATAAAATTTCCCATTTTCTATTTTCCATTTTGTATAATCAGCAACAGGTTCTGATAAAGGAGGATTTGGAATGTCTGATGGAAATATTCTCTCATCTTCATTTTTTTCAATATTACCTGTTAAATTTCCACATGCAGACAAGCTACATATAATAAATAACACAAAAGAAATTAATCTTATGATTATTCGCATATCGTTCATTAATTTGATTAACTTGTTCATACGAAAGAAATTAATGAATTTGGAAACAGAAATATTTGCGTATTTGCTGAAATTCAGCATATTTATAATGAAATGATCAATTCGGATATCACTAAGAACCTCTGAATTTCTTGCAACGATTCAATCATTTATTCCCAAAAGTGATTCCCTGCCAATCGTCGGTGCGGAAAGGAGATGCCGGAAGATCCGCCCCGTTATACAGATTACAAATCGGATTATCAGCCCATGCATACCTGACGGCCACCGGGAAAGCGACCTCCGGCGAGGATACGACGATAGTATTCCCCTCGATCACGGCATCCGCCCAGTGGAATTTATGATCGACACCGGCAATGGTAAATCCCTTTACCGCCTTGCCATTTGCTGTCTTCAATCCGCCCTCCGTATGTTCGAAATAGATGCGGATTTTATTGCCCTCGATCCGATAAGTATCATACATCGGGCCGGAATATGGAATCTTCTCCCCATAGGTCTGCGCCCGGGCTGCCAATGCCAGACGCCTGCCCACTTCCTGCTTGTTTTTCGGATGGATATCAACGGAATCACCTATGTCAATGGCCACAGCCATGCCTGTATTGGCAAGATGCAAGGTCCTTGTCTGCGCTTCCCGCAACTCCGCCCACGTCGCCTCCACCGGAGCTGTCTGCCGAGCCGTAAAACTAGCCAACTGCACCATGTAAAACGGGAAATCATATCCCCAACGATTCCGCCAGTCAGTAATCATCAACGGCATCAGCTCACGATACAGATATGCCTGTCCGGCGTTGCTCTCGCCCTGATACCAGATGGCTCCCTTTACGCTATATGGAATCAGCGGATTCAGCATCGCATTAGACAAAAAACTGGGGACATTCGGCTCGTTCGCCATATTTACAGGCATTTGCGGAACATCCTTTATATCCAAGGATACCTGATACTTCCAGTCGCCCGCCAACGGGATGACCTCCAAAGAGGAACAACGGAGCGAGACACTTTCGGAACTGCCGTTTATGCCACCCGTACCGCCGGTGTCTTGCACACGCACGGCGATCACCGCTTTGCCCCCCTTCACCTGTTCTCCGGGTATCTTGTAGCTTCTGGGAATCGCACATCCTTCGGTGTGTCCTACCTGCACGCCATTAAAATAGGTGAAATCGTTGTCATCGATTATCCCGACATTCAGCGTCAGCTCTTTGCCCTCCCATTTCTCCGGAATATCTATTGTCTTCCTGAGCCAGACGATGCCGTTAAACCCTTCCAGCCCCTGCTCCTGCACCAATCCCGGCATTTCCATCGTCTTCCACACACTGTCCTCAAAGTCCGCGGCTGCCCATACGGCCCTGCCGTCCGTAAATCCCCTGTCAACCTTTTCGACCTCTTTTTCCCAGACCTTCATATCCGACTGGAATTTCCTTTCCCATTCTTCGGTCGAAACCGGCAGTCCTTCCAACACCTTCAGTTTCTCCTGCATCTCCGGCACGGTCGCCAAAGCGTCTTTACTCGTCCATGTCTCGATATAAGTGCCTCCCCACGAAACATCGATCAGTCCGACCGGCACATCCCGGCACTTGTGCAAATCGCGCCCGAAAAAATAGCCGGCCGCGGAAAAGTCAGCCACGCTTTCCGAAGAGCAGACCTGCCAGCCGTTGCCTGCCGCTTTCATGTCAGTTATAGGAAACGGACTTGTCGCTTTCTCCACCAGCAAAAGACGGATATCCGGATAGTTGTCCGCCTCCGCCTTCTCCTGCTGCCAGTTCATCACTTTACCCCAACCTTCTACCTGCATTTCCATATTAGATTGGCCGGAGCATATCCATACCTCTCCAATCATCACATTATCCAGCCTCAGCGGTTTCCCATCGGAGACAGTTATCGTATAGGGTCCTCCGGCGGACGGAGTTTTTACTTTGGCCTTCCAATTCCCTTGCGCATCCGCACGGACCGTATATTTCTCCTGATCCCAGGAGGTGACAACCTCTACCGTTCCGTCAGGTTTGCCCGTTCCCCAAATAGGAGCCTCCGTTTTCTGTTGCAATACCATATTGTCAGAAAACAGTGGCGACAACTTTACCTGCGCATAAACGTCAGCAACAAACAACAAGCTGCATAAAACACAAATTAAATTCTTTTTCATTTCCGTTCCTCCTTAACTATATGACATGATTACAAACAAAATCCCATTTACCCTTGATTATCCACATAACATCCGCCTATTTTCAGATCAAAAACTTATAAACGGACATTACGTGGACAATCATAAAATAAGAAAATCAATTATTCTTCCTCATAGAATTTAAGATTATCGAGTTTCAAATCCACCGATCCATTTACTGATAGATGATAAATTCTAAAGAAATTCACAGAATTGAGATCAATATTACCGCCTGAAGGCCCTGCTTCCGACAGTTTAAGGATTACCCTATTCCACCCATTCACTAATCGGCGTTCACTGGTAAAAGGCCAATTAAGCTCAAGATTATCCGGCAATCCAGAACTTGATATTTCGATTTGTCCAGCAAACCCCCAGTCAAATATGGACACATCAGAGATAAACAAATCAAATTGAAAAATTCCATGTTCCATATCTACACCGACTTCAATAGGCTCATTTAAGTTTTTTTGAATGATAAATTCTTTTTCAGCATGGAATTTCACAGAATACTTTCCTTCTCGAGGATCTTCAGAATCAAGTTCCGGCTTCGGAAGCCAACCCTCTATTGATTCACAATCATCAAATAAGATACCTTCAGGCTCAACTTCCGGAACAATCTCATCAATTTCAATTCTCTCAACAGATGAATAATTAAACTGCGCTCCACCAAAACCACTACAAGCACCAACCCTGAAAAAATAAGGTTTTCCGAGTTTTATAAGAGATGTGTTACGTGCGATATTGATAACAAGCTTAAAAGTTTCATCCTCCCCCACTTTTTTATTTAAGGTTTCCTCAACCACTACATTATAAGCTCCGTCCCCAACATTAGGATCCGCATAAGCAAAAAGAGCTATTTTGCTGACAGGGTCATCCGTTGTCTGTTGGAGATTAAAAGTCGCAATAACATTATTCCCTTCTTTCACTATTTTTGTATTTTTAATTCGAATATACGGAAGCACTTCAAAATCTAATTTGGTATTTTTTCCGATTTTCACTACTTGTGTGTCAATCTGTACGAAATTACGCAAATCAGGTTGCACGGTATAGGTATTTGCAAAAAGGAAATTATTCGTATATGTCCCATCAGTCTTGACTTTCAAATACTGTGGAGTTACAGGGTCATATCCGTGTTCAAGCAGCTTTATGGTCGTACCCTTAATTATATTGGTCTGAACAAGTTCTCCTGTTTCTATATCTATAATTTTTCCAGAGATTTGCGCATCTGGTCCATCAAAATTATCCAGTTCACAAGATATAATCATCAGCGGAGCTAATAATACCGCCGGAATTATTATTTGCAATAGTTTACGTTTCATATAATACGGATATTTTATATTAAAAATTCGGATTTTGAACTAAGCCATTATTCGCTATTCCGGGTATTGGCAAGTAATAAAATTGCGGAAGAAAGTTAAACGGGGTTGCTCTTATAGCATACTTCCTAATGAATATATATTTAGGAGGTTTGACCCGCAAATCCAATACCGGACAAAGTGCAGTTGCCATTCTATTGTTAAACACTTTATGAAATTCGCGTCTTCTGATTAAATCCCAATAACGTTTATTTTCAAAGGCAAGTTCCACACGTCTTTCACGTTGTACATTTTCTATCGTAAGCGGAATTTTTTCAGTATGGCCGGCACGAAAACGAGTAGCATTTAACGCTTCAGTCGCGATTTCTTTGTCGCCACTGTTACTCTCTATTACAGCTTCCGCATAGTTCAACAAAATCTCCGCATAGCGGAATTCAACCCAATCTTGAGTAGAAACTCCTATTGTTCCATTATTTTCAACTGTTTTTGGGGAAAGAAATTTTTTGAAAGAAAATCCGGTACGTGTCATCCTTGTCAGATTACTTTGATCAAATCCGGAATACTCAGTCCATGCATCAGCTCCAAACGTATGATATACTTGTCCATCTACTTCTATTGAGGCTTTGTCCGCTTCAATAACTGGAACTCCATCAGGCTGTATATAACCTGCTTGGATACGAATTGTTTGACCTTTCCATTCTGTAAATGGTAGCACAACAGTCGCCCATAAACGCGCATCTTTCCCTTCAAATATATCATAAGCATTATCAAAATGCAAATATTCTTTATTTGCATTATAACCATTATAATCATTTATATCTCCATCCTCTGTTGTAACAATGGGGGCATCATGTCCAGGATTAGAATAGCTTTCATAACAATCTACAAACTCCAATACAGGATTCATGCGACCGGGATATAAAGCACCATCAGCTGTCTGACTAGGATTCAACCAAAAATCGATTGCATGGGCACGTCCCGGTTCATCATACCCCCAAATCATAATAGACTCTTCAGGAGCGATGTTAGGATCTTGAAACATTGCCATCAGATTCTCAACAGCTTCTTCGGGAGATGAAGGGGTTGGCCTGAACAAACCGAACCGGTCGCTATCCATTATTTTCTTCGAAGCATCCATGCAAAGCTGATAATAACGGTCTGCCTCGGAAGCATCAATGCCTACATATCCTGCCTTTACAGCCGGGCCTTCCAATGTAACTTGATCCCCGTATTTGGCAATAGATGCCGCATAAAGAGCTGCACGGGATTTCAAGGCCAAAGCCATCCATCGAGTAGCTCTACGTGCATCGTTCCCATTGCGCGATAAAGGCAAACGTTCTATCGCCTTGTCACATTCGGATATGACAAAATCCCATGTTTCCTTTTCAGTGTTACGGGGAACTTTTAAGTCATCAACATTGTCTGTATATTCCTGATATTCCGTTATAATAGGAACGCCTCCATATCTTTTGACCAACCCGAAATATGCAAAAGCTCGCAAAAAATAAGTTTCTCCAAGCAATTCATTTTTCTCCTCTTCATTCAAAATCTCAATGGAAGGGATTTCTGTTAAGAAATAATTTAAATCACGAATATAGCTATACCCCCACCATTGAAAGTCGGTTCCGACAGTAATATATTGATTGAATTCGGAATGGATGGCATTATCCGTTAACTGTTCAGGATAATGTCCTCCCCGATTGACAGATCCTAATACGTGCATTCCTAAACGATCAAAAGAATGATCTTCTACAGGTGCTTGATAATAAAGATTAGCAAGAAAAACACGAATCCCTTCTTCACTTGAGAAAAGAGCATCAGCACTGATTTTATCTACAGGGTCAATATCCATTACACCCAGACAACCAGTAAAACCGTATATTGATACAGTCAGCAACAATAATATTCTATTCCATTTCATGACAGTTAAAATGTTAAATTAACACCAAAATTAAAACTTTTATTCAAGGGGTAAACCCATCCTGCGTTATAAGCCCCTTCTATTTTTTCCGGATCAAAAGGTTTTACGAATTTATCACAGAACGTAAACAAATTGTAAGCGCTGGCATAGACCCGTAATCCTTGGATACCCACTGGCAATAAAAATTTTTCAGGCACGGAATAACCTAATTCCACAGACTTGATACGAAGATATGAGGCATCATGCCTCCATATTGAACTTTCGTTATACATGGCACCTACATCTGATTTGCGACGTGCCGCAGGCCACTTGCCGGCTACCCATTCGCTGTCCGGATTAAACGGATCGGACAGATGCCAACGGTCATAGAAATATTCAGGCATATTACCGTCAAGAGAGAACATTTCTCCATAGTTATAGGTAAACCTAACAGAATATTTCGCCGACCCCTGCAATAACATATTAAAATCAAAATCTTTATATTTTGCACCTATAGTAAATCCATAGTGCATTTTAGGACTGCCTCCCCAAGCCAATGGAATCACATCATTGCCATCTATTACACCGTCGCCGTTGACATCACGATATTGAAAGTCACCGGGCAGTTCTTTGGAATTACCCAAGCTCCCGTCTTGGATCGGCGCGTATAGAATATCCTCTTCAGACTGGAACTGTCCGACATAGTCATACATCCAAACAATATCCTGCCAGCGTCCATCCATACAACTGCGCCAACGTTCCATACTATTCCCATAAGATCCGTGTTCAGAATACACCGTCATTGTTCTGGCAAAATTGAAATTCGCATTCAGATTGATCGACAAATCCTTCGTCAACTGAGTGGCATAACCGATCGCGAAATCGAATCCCCTGACGCGATCCTTGTTCAGATTTTCTTGCGGAAGCGTCGCACCGAATGTATTGGGTAACGAGACATTACGTTTGGCTAACAAACCTTTTCTATTACGCTGATAAATATCGAATGTCAGGTTCAGCCCCCCCCCAAGCAAACCCACATCAACGCCGACATTGGCGATTCTTGAGGTAAGCCATGTCAAATCAGGATTTGTCAATGCGGGAGAAGAGGCACCCATCGTGTATGAGCCATTGGAAAACTCGTATCCGCTTCCTCCCAATGTGAATCCTCCGACATATTGGAACGGGCTACCCGCATCCTCGCCTACAACCCCGTAGGAACCACGCAGTTTGAGATTTGATAAAAAAGAAGAATATTTCTTTAGAAATTCCTCTTCGGATATGCGCCATCCAACTTGCACTACCGGGAAAAATCCCCATCTGGAATCCGGATGATATCTGTAAGAGCCATCATAGCGGGCTGCAAATTCCATCATGTATTTCCCGGCGTAGTCATACGTCGCACGTCCCAAAAAAGACATAAATCCCGTCTCATTCTCCATACCGGAATTACTCATATTCTCCATGTCCCCAAAATCAACTTGATCATTGGATAAAAACTTAAAATACCTTGCAGCTCCTCCTGTTTGTGACCAGCTTTTTCTTTCCTCATATACACCGGTGAAACTGACATTATGCTTCTTATAAAATGTATTTTTATAAAGCAGGTAGGCTTGAAGAGTTATGCCATTGGCATTGGACCAACCCGTGCTCAAACGGCTTGGATCATAATACTTTTGAGGTATATATGTATCCTCCTCAGCATTATAAGTAAACCATTCGAAACTTTTCATTAAAGATTTAGCGTATGAGTTCCCGTGTTCATAATGAGCTACCCCTTTCAATTGCAATCCTTTGACATAAGGAATATCATACATCAAACTGGCCGTCACTTTCATAGATTTGCCCGTTCCTTTAGAATACCCGCTTATGTCGGCATTAGAAACCACAACGGGATTTACGGCCTGTCCGTCATAAACATACGCAGGATAGTCCGGATTATTATTCGCATAGGGTGTGTGAATAGGGAGTTCCGAAACAGTACCCCTCATAATTTCCTGAAAAGAGGTCACAGTATTTTTATTCGTGTTGTATAATCCGTCAACATCAATTTCTGCTTTTAAACGATTAGTCAATTGCGCCGTAAGATTCGAACGGAAAGAATATTGTTCATATTTCATATCGTTTGTTTTAGTCAACCCCGGATCGGCCATATAACCAAAGCTCACAAAATAATTTATTTTTTCATTTCCTCCTTGTGCCGAAATGGTATGTTGCTGCGACAAAACAGAATTCTTCATTGTCTCATCATACCAGTCAGTGCTTTCATATCCCGGTATTCCCTTACGCCAATTATCTACCGTTTCCGGCGTATAAACAGGTTCCAGTCCGACATTTACAGAGGCGTCATTACGCATTTCTACCCATTGGAACGCATTCATCATTTCCGGCATTTCCGTAGGCGAACTTATGCTAAATGTTCCCGTATATTGAAATTTCGTCTTGCCCTGCGAACCCCGCTTAGTAGTAACCAATATCACTCCACTCCCAGCATTCATGCCATAGATGGCAGCCGCACCATCCTTTAATACAGAAATACTTTCAATATCTTCAGGATTAATACGTTGAAATTCCGATGCACTTACCCGAGTAGTTCCGTCAATAATAAATAATGGTGTCCCAAAACCACGTATATTGATCGATGAGTCAAAATTACCCGGCGCACTTGAATTTTGACGGATTTGCAAACCCGCAACCTTGCCTTCTAATCGTTGAGCCAAACTTACGTGAGTAGTGTTTTGAACTTCTTCCGAATTAACTGTACTAACGGCAGCCGTCAATAGCCCTTTTTTTTGTACACCATATCCCACCACAACCACTTCTTCTAACAACTCTGTATCATCCACAAGAATAATTTTGATGTTTACACGATTTTTGATCGGAATTTCTTGTGACTTATATCCAATAAAGGAAACCACCAATATATCCTTCCCCGATACATTGTTCAGACTAAATTCTCCTTTCCCATCTGTTATGGAACCGTTTGTAGTACCTTTTACCACTACATTGGCTCCAATAACAGCTTCACCGTTACTGTCTGTAACCACACCTTTCACCACGTTTTGTGCAACGGCAGCCATGGTTATGAAAAAGGCTACAAACATTGAGACAAAAGTTTTTCTTTTCATTGCATT
>CAYUIJ010000035.1:12816-22096 GCA_964444735.1 uncultured Bacteroides sp.
AAAATTATTATATCCAAAAAAACTACAATCCGACCATATCACTTGCAGAGGGCGGCGGACATTCCAGCCCCCAGTTTTTATTAGGCCGATTACCCATTATGAATTCAAGAATTCCCCCGTTCATCAAATCTTCATGTGTGAACCATGTACAATTCAACGGTTTGCCGTTCAATGTCGCAGACTGTATATACTTGTTACTCCATGAGGAGTTTTTAGCGATAACAGTAAATATCTTTCCGTTTCCCAACTTTATGCAAGATTTGGTAAAGACAGGACTGCCGATCGTATATACAGGTATTCCCGGAGTTATCGGATAGAATCCTAATTGAGAGAATACGACAAATGCCGACATCCCTCCCCCATCCTCGTCTCCCGGAATGCCCATAAGATCGTTGCGGAACCAGCTTTCCAGCAGCATCCGGATACGTTTCTGCGTTTTCCATGGCTGTCCGGCATAATTATACAAATAAGGAATGTGGAAACTCGGCTCATTTCCCATGACATATTGACCTACATTGCCGGTGGCATCGGGATGAAGAGCATAATATTTCCATTTGGGCAGTTTCAGATCCTCGACAAAAAGCGAATCCAATTTGTCTATAAATTTTTGCTTGCCTCCGGACAAGTCAATCAAATCCGCGATATTATGGTGTACGTCCCAAATATATGTCCACGCATTATTCTCATCATAGTAAGCCCTTGCCCCAATTCCTCCCGAAAAAATATAATCAAAAGGTTCAATAAACCTGCCGCTTTTGTCCTTAGGATGAAAAAACCCCGTCTCTTTGTTAAATAGGTTCCGATAATTGAATGCCCGTTTCAGGAAAAAACCATAATCCTTATCTTTCCCCAATTTTTTAGCCATTTGCGCAATGCCCCAGTCGTCATACGAGGCGGCCTGTGTCACAGCAACGGCGTTTCTCTTCTCGAAAGGACTTACTATAGATACCGTTTCTTTTTCATCGGGCCAGAGTGCCGGGAACCATCCGTTTTCGATGTAAAAGTCATCCAGCTCCGTTTTAGGCGCGCGAGCCCAAGGAATCATTGTTTCCGTCATTACTGTATTTTTCATTCCCTCGAATGCCTTTTCCACATCAAATTGCAATCCTTTACACAATGCATCGGCAAACATTACGGCCGCATGATTCCCGTTCATACAATGTGCGTCTCCGAACACACAAGGGAAAGTGGGCATCCATTTTTCTTCAGAGGCTTCACACATACGGATATACGATGCCAACTTTTCTTCTTCCACCTTTTGGGGATTTAAAATGATTTGCAAAGGATGCAGAGCAAGGTAAGTGTCCCAAATCCAATCATCCGTCCAAAACGGGACACCTTCGTCATCGTGAACCTTTCCGTCAAAACCGTTATAGTATCTTCCCTCTTCCGAGATGTTTATCATACGCTCATGAGTACGGTACAAGGAAGTATAGAAAACCATTTTCTGATCCTCGGTGGCACCCTCCACCTCTATCTTACCCAATGTCTCATTCCATTTATCACGTGCCGTCCCAGCCAAAGCCTCTATATCATAACTCCGGATTTCCTTTTCCATATTCTTACGGGCCTGTTCCGCGCTGATAAAGGATATACCGTAGCGGAGCCTCACTTCATCCGTATCATCGGAAAAACGTGCATAGCAGACACTCTTATCTGATATGCCCCAATTATCATTTTCTAACGGAACCTGTTCGAACTCAAGATAGAAGTAATGTTTTGCCCCATGATAATTCTCGTAGCCGTACCACGCATTGCCCTTAACATGTAACTCACCGTTACCCACCGTGCGGAGCATCACGTAGCGGTGACCCGCCTTTTCGAACTTCAAAGTGAATATTGCCGACTTTGAAGCCGGTGCAAAATCTGTTTCAATACCATAATCATCCAGAAAAACGGAATATCTATATGGAGCGGACAGTTCCTGATCGTAACGATAATTCAAATCCGGAGTAATCCCCTCCTCATTCCCACAATAAGGCAACAAATGCAATACATCACCTTGACGATGTGAGGGTACATTCAGAGGAAACCCCTGCATTCTGTCGGTCGTAAATTCGGTATGAGTCGGAATCATACGTAACATACTATTGGGCAAATGAGTAGTAGGGAATGTGGGAATTAATAGAATACTGATATTACCCATACGTGTATTGACATAATCAACAGGTTCTTTTTGAGAAGTATAGGCAAGCATATCCCGGCAATTGACTCCCGACAGCCCAAGTAAGAATATACCTGAAATAAGTATTTTCGAAATGTTTTTCATATCATTAAAAATTTACACTTCAACCTCTATCTGTTTATTTGAGTCTGATACGCCTGATAATAAGGTTCTATCAATGCTTTCTTTTGACCTGCATAATCTTCAAAAAAAGTTCCGCCATGGAAAAAACAGGCATATCCTCCGGAGGCGGTTCCCCAAGCAACGGCTTCTTCCAAATCTACCGGACAATCCGGATGCTCAATCAACTGTTGGGCGACAGAGGCTATCAGGCCTCCCGCAAAGTTGTCTCCGCAGCCTGTCGTATCACCCATTCGATCCGGGAAGTCCAAAAGTTGTTTTCTCACCCTCTCTGAAACAGGTTTGACACCTCTCAAAGCATGAAACATAGTACTGTTGCTCCAATAATGGGTAGGTTTGGCTCCGTGGGTTACAACTACAGCTCCCGCTCCCGCGTCCGCGAAAAAGTCCATAGCGTGTTCAACCGTTGACTGCCCGCTTAGACGCAGCGCCTCTTCCATATTCGCGATTAACAGATCAACATAGCGGTATGTATCTGCCGATTCCCCCAGCGGCCAGGCTTTATCCGGATTTTTCTTTTCATTCAATGAGTCATAAACGGTAGTCACAACCGTCACGGCCTTGTTTGCTTTTGCCTTTTGCAGCAACTCCAATAAAGATTCATGGATATGGGGCATCAAGGCGGTAGCCCCAAACACCACCATATCGCTCTGGAAAAAGGCATCGTCCAAATCATCCGGATAAAAATTCCACGCCGCCCCGATATTATTTATGAATATACGTTCGCCATTCCCGTTGTCATAACCCGGATCAGACAAAACATCCGTAAAAGGAGTATGTTGATCCGATGTCTTATAATTGCCGACTTTCAAGGAGGTTCTCTTCATCCCCTCGTCAATAAACACGGCCTCCTTATCCTTGCCTTTGCTGCCATAAAAATAAACTTCAGCAGATACGCCTTCCAACATTTGCCCGGCATGAATCAATGACACGATACAAGGGCCGCCGATGTTCATAGCGACTGGAGACCTTCCCTGCGTGATCAATTCCCTTGTTTTAAAATAATTCTCCCCTGAGAATTTCTCAAACTCATCTTTAAAGACCAATATACCCGGCAATAGTCCTCCATCCCCGGATTTTATAGAAAGATAACGGGAAAAAGAACTGCTGGAAAAATCTACCGGCTCATATAGATAATCGACCAACGCACATCCAACCCCCGATATTCTATATTTAGCTTTCCGTATCATTTTATATACTTTTTATAATCAGAAACCAATAAATGAAGCGGCTCCACATCTTCATCAACATCCGGAAATCTTCCAACAGATTCATAAAAGCGGTTATCCACAGTATCGTCATTAACCATACTGACTTCACCTACCAAAACCTTGCCTTTACCAGCCTCCCCGTAGAAACGATGATACACTCCTTGCTCGATACATATACTCTCGCCCGGCGTAAGAAAGACTTTGCCGCCAGCGGGGACCGTATGTTGCACTCCGTCTATTCTGAACCGCACCGGAATCTCCGCCAATTCATCATTGTGTGTGGCATTATAAAGTTCGATGACCAAATTACCACCGCCCCGGTTAATAATGTCTTCCATTTTTGTCCAGTGATAATGCATAGGAGTCTCTTGTTCCTCCTCGACAATCATAATTTTTTCAGCGTAAGTCTTTTTATCCACATTCAACTTCCCGTTCCGTAAAGTGAACAGGAACAGCCCCCTTTTATGAAAATCGCCGAAACCGAAATCCGTAATGTCCCATCCGAGCATATTATCTATTATTTGTGTCGCATTCCCGACATTTTTCCTCCACTCATCCAATCCCCAATCAGCCCATGGAGGCAGGAAAAAATTATGCTCTTTCATAAAAGACTTCGCGTCTGTCATAATCTGATTTATTTCACTGCGTTTCATACCTCTTCCCTATTAAATTTGTTTTATCTACTATCTGTCAAGCACGATTCACACTTTCAAACAATTGAATATGATTCATGACCACTTCCCTTGAAGCTTCTACTATCCGGGATTTCATTTCAATATAGTTCGGTTGGGATGCAGTTCTCAGATATTCCTGAATCTTCTCCGTAACCCCTATCTGAATAGCAGTAGCCACATTTATTTTACTAATGCCGTTATGGATACATGCCTTGAAGTCACTAACGCTGGTTCCACTTCCCCCATGCAATACCAAAGGCATATTATTTCTGTCCCTTATTTCTTTTACCCGCCGGGTATTAAGGGTAGGTGTAGCTATATATTTACCATGTAAGTTTCCGATAGCTATTGCCAAAGCGTCGATACGGGTTTGTTCTATAAAATAAGCGGATTCTTCCACGTCAGTGAAAACATCTGATGTTTCATCCTTTCCTTTTTCTTCCCCCGATTTTTCTCCCGCGTTTCCAACTTTACCAAGCTCGGCCTCCACGCAAATTCCGAAAGCCCTTGCCATCTTGACGACATCCCAGGTAATGGCTATATTTTCTTCTATCGGATAAGAAGAGCCGTCTATCATTACGGAATTGAATCCTAACCTTATTGCTTTTGCACATGTAGCATAACTTTGTCCATGATCCAAATGTACCGCTACCGGCACAGATGACCTACGCGCGGCTTCTAAAAAAAGCGGGGCCATCATCTCCATCGGAGAATATGGAAATTGCACTTCAGCCAATTGCAGAATAATTGGAGATTTGAGTTCTTCTGCCGCTTGAATAGCCCCTAATACATTCTCCAAACTTAAACAATTAAACGCTCCTACTGCATATCCATTATTATATGCATCAGCAAGAATCTCTTTAAATGACACCAACATGATAATACAAATTAAAATTATTTCAACATATTTCAATATACAATCGGCGCTATACCGGTTTAGCATAAGACCGAAAACAAACCTTAACTAAAGCATATTTTAGTATCCAGCACACAACACTTCACTTCCTCAGATTCATTATTTATTTGATCCATCAGAATATCCACTACCCTTGTCCCCATCTCCTTTATCGGCTGCTCAATATAGTTAAAGGACATATTGACAATTGAAAAGGATTCGGCCTTATCGAAGCAAAGCAACATCATATCTTCAGGTACTCTTATGCCTTCTTCATATATATACTTCAGCCCGATAGTAAATACCCTACGGGAACAAAAGAATATCGCATCGACCTTCTCCCTCCTACTCTTCAAATCCACAATCGCCCGTCTTATATCTTCTTCTTGGTTCACATATTCTATATCTTTTATCAAGGTTTCATCCAATAAACCATAACGGCTTAAAGCATCCGTATAACCTCTTTTTCTTTCTATCAAAGCATTTTGTTCCAAATCATAGCAAATGACGGCAATTTTCCTGCAACCTTTTTTTATCAACAATTCCACTGCCCTGACGGATGATTCGTAATTATTGACAACAACATAATTGGCGCGGATATTTGAATAATATCTATCTACTTGAACCAATGGAACGCCCCTATCCACTATTTCCTTTGCAATTTTTTCTCCACCATCAACAGGAACAAAAATTATTCCATCTACCTGCCTACTTAAAAGCATAACAATTGCATTGCTGAAATCTTTCAAATTCTCATTAGAGTTTGCTATAATAACTGAGTAACCATATTTTTTAGCCTCCTCCTGAATATAAAAAGTCAGATAACCAAAAAAATCATTTGAAATATCAGTAATAACTATTCCAATAGACATAGTTTTACCCGTACTCAAGCTTCTTGCGATTTCATTCGGCCTGTAACACATTTCGTCTGCCGTTTTCAAGACTTTCTTACAAACAGCTTCACTTATTCTGCCTTCTTTAGCTTTTCCATTCAAGACTAAAGAAACTGTACCTTTCGACAATCCCAATCTGTTAGCAATATCTTTAATAGAATTTTTCTCCATTTCAATAAATTATCAACAAGACTTTAGACTTAACAATTTTAATGTTTTTCTAACGAAAAAGAATATGGGGCATCTGTTTTAAATATTCCTCTATTAAAATTGGGCTTATCCGACATCTCATATTCCATTTTAATCCCTTTATTCAAATCCTCATGCATAATATAATTATGTACATATTTCTTCCCATTTAGCTTTAACTCATCTATGTAATAAGTGTTTGAATTATTTTTTGCTGCATCAATTACAATGTCATTACCGTTTTCCAAATGAATTACTGCATGTTTCACAAGTGGGGAACCTAAAACATATTGATTTGAACCAGGACAGACAGGATAGAAACCTAAAGCTGAAAAAACATACCACGCTGATGTTTGTCCATTATCTTCATCTCCACAATAACCATCAGGGGTTGGAGAATAAAACCGATCCATAACTTGCCTAAGTCTCATCTGAGCTTTCCATGGCACTCCTGCATAATTATAAAGATAAATCATATGTTGCATAGGTTGATTACCATGTGCATAATTGCCCATATTCATAACCTGCATCTCCCTTATTTCATGAATAACAGTACCATAATAACTTTCATCAAAAATAGGTGGAATTACAAAAACAGAATCCATCATTGATATAAACTGTTTCTCTCCGCCCATCAAATCTATTAAACCTTGTGGATCATGAAAAACCGACCACGTATAATGCCACGCATTTCCTTCTGTAAATGCATCTCCCCACTTAAAAGGTGAGAAAGGAGTTACAAAACTTCCATCTTTATTGCGACCTCGCATTAATAAAGTTTGTGAATCAAATAAATTCTTATAATTCATGGCTCTCCTAGCAAACAGTTCTAACTCTTTTTTAGGTCGATTGAGTTCTTTTGCCAAGCGATAAATACACCAATCGCTATAAGCATACTCTAAAGTACGCGCCGCATTTTCGCAAATACCAACATCATAAGGAACATAACCAAGCTCATTATATAAATGATATCCCAATCGACCTGTAGATTTCACAGAAGGATGCTCGCTATTTACTGTTTTAATTAGCCCTTCATACAACATTTCTACATCATCAACTTTCACTCCTTTAAGATACGCATCAACAATTACCGAAACTGAGTTATTTCCTATCATACAATCTCTATGCCCAGGACTTGCCCATTCAGGATAAAACCCACTTTCCTTATATGCGTTCAGCACCCCTTCTTGAATTTGCTTATTAATTGATGGAAACACCAAATTTAGCAGAGGGAATAGAGATCGAAAAGTATCCCAAAAACCAGTATCTGTATATAAATAACCAGAAAGAATTTTCCCATTATAGGGACTATAATGATAAGGTTCTCCTCTTTCATTGAATTCAAAGAATTTACGCGGAAATAATGTAGAACGATAAAGGCAAGTATAAAACATTGTCATATCGGCCTCATCCTGGCCTATTATATTAATTCGTCCAAGAACATCATTCCATTTTTCTTTGGCTTCAGTACATATCTGCTGGAAAGTCTTAGCACCTACTTCTTCAAGATTTATCAATGCTTGTTCTAGACTAATAAATGAAGATGAAACTTTAACCTGTACCTGCTCACCTTTAATAGTTTCAAAGCCTACAATAATTCCCACATGATCACCCTGCTGTTCTATAGATTCGCTATAGACTCCATTACATACCATATTTACAAAGCGTATTTTTTTATTAAACTCGATTACAAACCAATTTTTAAAATTTTCAGGGACTCCCCCTGTATTACGTGTTGAAAATCCTACGATTCTGTTCTTTTGAGAATCATATTTTATGTATGAACCTTGATCAAACGCATCTACAATTAAATACGAGTCTTTACTCTCTGGATAAGTGAATCGAAGAACCGCAGACCTATCTGTTGGAGTAATCTCTGTAAGAATATCGTAATCAGCTAAATAAACACTATAATAATATGGTTTTGCGATTTCAGCTTTATGACCAAACCAACTGGCTCTTTTATCTTCATCAAAACTACAATTTCCAACAGTAGGCATTAATGCAAACTGCCCATAATCGTTAATCCACGGAGAAGGTTGATGAGTCTGCCTAAAACCTTTGATTTTAGGTTCTGTATATGTATATATCCATCCATCACCCATTTTCCCTGTTTGCGGAGTCCAAAAATTCATACCCCACGGAGAAGCAATAACTGGATATGTATTTCCTGTGGAAAAAGCATGAACAGATTGAGTTCCGACCAAAGGATTTACATATTCAACAAAATCATGTGCGATGCCACGAGATGCGATTAATAAGAGTAGTAATATTATTGCACTACAATGTGAAAAACTTGAATAGATATACTTTTTCATATTCATATGTCACAAATTAGAAATAAACGATGCTTAACCGGTTTTGCACATTTGCTAATAAAAAAAATTGCCACTATTATCATTAGAACTTAACAAAACCCTTTTAATTTTTTCAAATACAAAAATATGAAATATAATTATCTCAACAATGTCTTTTTTTGATAAAAAATAAACTTTAACATAATATTACATTTCATCAGGTTCTTCCATTTGACATCGATTATTAGTTCCCTTAATTAAGTACTATCATACATATCAATTGATTTACAATGGATTGGTTTTGATTTTTCTTTGATAACTTTGCAAGTTTTCTATCTTTACAGTAAGAAATTCGCAGATTTGTATTAATCAAGAGCTATAATCTCCTTTCAATGTTCAGCAATCTAGCCAATATGGTAAACCAGTCTTACCACTTTATAAATTGACAGACACAATAGATTGAGAAAAATTCGATAAGGCCATTCTCTCCTTTGTATTGCCAGGACAATGCCCCAGCAAGACGGGAACGGTTGTTGACGGGATGTCCTTTGTTAAAGAAACTTTCGGCAGTCGGGCTGACAGCCATTCATTGTTAAAAATTCCTTTGTCAATCGTTGTTGACGGCCATTCAAAGTTAAAAAATCCTCTGTCAGTCGGACTGACAGGCATTCAAAGTTAATGAAGTTTAAATAATCGTCGTGGACAGCTTCCCCGGGCGGCAGAACATGCCGTCAACCGCTGTGATCGGCTTCCCCAAGCAATGGGACATACCGTCAACAGTCGTGATCGGTTTCCCCAAGCAATAAAACATTGCCG
>CAYUIJ010000036.1:0-3287 GCA_964444735.1 uncultured Bacteroides sp.
TGCAATTGGACAAGAATTGTTTTAGCAGTCATTTTCCAATTCATACCATAAGATCTATTATCTATGATTTCAATATCTTTTAACCCCATCTCTTTCAATGCAAGTTCTCGTTCCGGCCAAATAGTTCCGGTTGTATCCATCGTTTGTAATTCTATTCCGACAAAATCTTTCACTTTGCGATTTGAATCAGTGGACACAAGAAAATAATCTACACTACCTCCCGGTATAGATGTTTCTGGAACAAGATGCAATTCATTGCCGGGAGTATGTGATGTGAGAAGATGCAAACAGTCTATAAAAATCTGTTTGCGCTCCAAAAGACGATGCGGACAAATAATAATATTTCGTTTCCCTTTACCGTATTGTACAGTACATGTACCGATAGACATATCAGCTTGACTCTTTCTGACTTTAAAGCATTTTTTCAAAGAATACCTGCATTGCTGACTATTTATTATTTCCGACCAATCAATGTCACTTCTATCTACTGAAAAGGTAAATAACTCTTTGATTCTTGACATATTCTTTGCCGCGCTAATTTAATATATTCATTTGACAAATCTATCCCTATAGACTTTCTATTTAGTTCAAAAGCGACTTTCATTGTCGTTCCAGTACCGCTGAATGGGTCAAGGACAATTCCACCCAAAGGACAAGTTGATTTTATCGGGATAATACACAATTCCTCAGGATAAGGAGCAAAATGCATTTTCCTATTCTGGCTATCCTCGGGTATTATATCCCAGACATCGTTTGGCATTGTCCCCTTAGGATTATAAAATAAAAAGTAGAATCCTTTTTCTTTTAATTCTTTTGCTCTTCCCGATAATTTAGTAGAATCAGAGTGTGTAGTTCTTTGTTCATTCTTATTACCATTCTAAAATCCGAAAGTTCTCCTTCTCTGATTCTGTTTAACACATTCTCCAGTTGTGTAATGGCATTTGCTTTTTCGTCATCAGTTAAACTTGTAGATAATTCTATTTGCCTACGATACCGAATTCCACTAACGCCTGTTGCTGAGACTACCGCTCCACTTTTAATAATGGATTGTCGAGGTTTTGCCCGGATTGCATCTGCATCAAAATAATATTTTTCGTTTTTAACGAAGAAGAAAAAATCTTCAAAAACAGAACCTAACCGATCTTTGTTTGGACTTAGCCCTCCTTTATGTTTATACCAAATTACATTGTTCCTAAGCAGCCAACCATCATCAAGCATCTTAAATGCAATTCTCCAAGGTATTCCTTGTAATGATTTATTATGATAAGAGTCGCCAATATTCAACCAAAACGCTCCACTATGCTTTAAAACCCTTTTCACCTCTTTGATAATATCAAACAGACAATTTATATATTCTGATGGTGTATCTTCTAATCCAATACCCCCATTCTCATATTGTCGTTTTTGCCAATACGGCGGACTTGTTATACAGCAATCAACAGAATTATCGGGAAACTCTTTCAATACAGAAAAGGCATCTCCTTGAAGAAACAAAGGGAATAGACTATTATTGCCAATATAGTCAATTATCATTTTACTCATATATACCAACTGCTTTTCATTAACTTCTATTTATTAAGTCTCGCCTGTCAACCTCAAGCAACTCTGCTATTTGAGATAGTGTCACTAAATCAGGTTGTGAAACATTGGTACACCACTTAGATACGGTTGACGGATCTTTGCCTAATTGTTCTGCCAGCCATTTTCCTGTTCTCTTTTTCTCGACAAGGACTATTTTAAGTCTGTTTATATCGTTTGTCATATTCAATATATTGAATTAAGCGCAAAGTTAATGCTTTTATTCAATTTACCCGTTATAGACGAGAATAATATTATTGTCGATGACAACATAACGAAATCTAAAAAATAGAATATGCTATTGTACAATCTAAAGAAATCTGGAAAATACAATCACCGGACATCTGAAGAAAGGCCATCCATACGGCATTGTCGTGGTGGCAGAATACATACAAACCTACCTACCCCGGACGAAAAGAGAACAGGTGATAACCTCCATGATTGACACGGCAGGAAAGCTGAAATTCGTATTACCCCAGCACAATCTGATTGTTGAAGGGAAAAAGGCAGAAAGCTGTTCCGGATAAAAAATCATTGAGGACGGACCCTCTCTCTGAAAAGGACCGCCCTCAATGATTTTATAGAAATACGGGAAGTGCGGATTAGTCATTCTCCAGATGAACCAACACACCGGCTAAATTGAATTTCAGTTCCCAATGGTTTGAAAGTCTCAGTTCATATCTCTTATCGCTCTTGTCAAGTTCAATTTCCCAAATCTTGGCATCGGGATAGTTTTCAGTAACATACTTTCTGATAGGATCCGGAATTATCTGTGCCGGTACTTCGCCATACTTACAATTCACTTCTTTCCATTCTCCTTTACGGTCGAATTCTACGGAATGTCCATTGGCAAAAGTCACATCGTAAACCTTTTCAAGAAAGTCGGTTTCTACCATCACAATGGCAATCTTCACATCGGCAAAATTCTTTTTCAGGAATGTCTGAGCCGCAGCCGGAAGCTGGTTGACGGTTATCACACGTTCATTGTCGGCTTTCATTGAAAGGGCAAACACAAACAGAGAGAACACACAAACTAAGAGTAACAATGTTTTTTTCATAATCGTAAAAATTTAAATTGTTTTTATTCTATATTGCAAATATGACATCCGATTCTGAAATATATTTGAAATTCCGGATAAATATTTTCACTTTTTTAATCCCTGTCAATGTCAAGAAGATTTCCTTTGTAGTCAAATTCCAGTTCCCAGCGGTTTGAGAGTTTCACTTCATATTTCCTTTTCTTTCCCTTATAATATTCGAGCTTCCACACCTTTACACCGGGATAGCTTTCTGAAATATGCTTTCTGATAAAAACCGGAATTGCACTTGCTGGTACTTCGGTATACCTGCATTCTATCTTTTTCCACTTCCCGTTACGATCGAACTCCACTTTGTTTCCGTTGGTGAAAATCACTTTATAGCTCTTATCAAAGAAATCGCTTTCCATCTTGGCCAAAGCCACTTTTATTCCCGAAAAGTTCTTCTTGATGAACTCCTGCGCTGTCTGAGGCAACTGACTTACCTGAACAGGACGGTCATCATCCTTACCGGCAAAACCGCTCACCGCGGCAAAAATACATACCAGAGTCAATACTATCTTCTTTACCTTCATTATTTATTTATGGTTATACATCCACTTGCAAAATTGGAATATAATTCTGAAAAGAATCTGAAAAAGGCAAGTTTTCCTTGCATTTTCTTCAAAAAAA
>CAYUIJ010000036.1:3387-21365 GCA_964444735.1 uncultured Bacteroides sp.
GGGGGGGGGGAAAAAAAGAGAAATACCCCGTGCCGATTCTTAAATTCCGGCATACTGAAACTCGGCTGCCAATCTGCCCATGTATTCGCAACCGGTAAACGAGTATACGGGTTGAACAAAACGAGGCTTAAAAGCAGTTCCCTGACAAAAGGAGAATTAAAAAGCACATATTTTTAGCGTTCGTTATTCTCTTCACGAATCAGCCCCAACAATAATGCCAATGCAGCTTGTGTCGCACGAGCAACATTAATTTCACGACCACAATCCCCTTCTAACTTTCGAGTTACGATTTTTCCTTTATTCCCTGCCGCAACCCAAATCAAGCCTACCGGATTTTCCGCAGTTCCTCCGCCAGGGCCAGCTATACCCGAAGTCGCAACGGCAAAATCCGTATTCAGAATTTTCATTGCTCCCTTTATCATTTCGGTAATAGTCTCTTCGCTTACAGCACCGTAAGTCTCAAGTGTCTCATGACTCACATAAAGCATGTTCTCTTTCACCTCATTTGAATAACTCACAACTCCGCCTTTATAAAATTGTGAACTTCCAGGAATTGATGTAATAGCAGCCGCTACATTTCCGGCTGTACAACTTTCCGCAGTTGACAAAGTGGAACCGTTTTTCCACATCAAATCGTTAATTTCCCGACTTATAAACTTTGTTTCTAAAAACATATGCATATTTTTTATAGACCAACCCGCGAATAAGCAGGCTGGTCAATGGAACAAAAATCCCTATCTAAAAACTTAAAATATCCTGTTATTGCAATCATCGCCGCATTATCTGTAGTATAGCTCAATTTAGGTATGTATATATTCCATCCATAACGCTCTGCATGCTCTCGAAAAGCATTTCGCAAACCATTATTGGCCGAGACGCCGCCAGCTACCGCTACCTCCTTAATTTTTGTATCCTTGACAACTTTCCTTAATTTATCCATAAGAATTTCAACAATGGCCGCTTCCAGCGATGCCGCCAAATCTTCCTTATGATGCCCTATAAAATCCGGATCATCTTTTAACCAGTCTCTCAGAGAATAAAGGAAAGACGTTTTCAAACCACTAAAACTATAATCATAGCCACTGACATGAGGTTTACTAAACGTAAACGCTTTAGGATTTCCTTGTCTTGCCAAACGATCCATAACAGGCCCACCAGGATATCCCAATCCCATTACTTTAGAACATTTGTCAATCGCCTCACCGGCAGCATCATCAATTGTCTGCCCTAAAATTTCCATATCCTTGTATGACTTTACCAATATTATTTGAGAATTACCGCCCGAAACCAACAAGCACAGGAACGGAAACTCAGGCTGGCTCACATCATCTTCTTTTTCTTTAATAAAATGCGCCAAGACATGTCCTTGCAGATGGTTAACATCAACCATGGGTATTCCTAACGAACGTGCAAATCCTTTTGCAAACGAAACGCCAACCAGCAATGATCCCATCAACCCCGGACCACGTGTGAAAGCTACGGCACTCAATTGTTCTTTAGTAACCCCAGCCTGTTTTAAAGCTTCGTGTACAACAGGAACAATGTTTTGTTGATGAGCACGTGAGGCCAGTTCTGGAACAACTCCACCATAAGCTTCGTGCACGGCTTGGCCTGCAACAACACTCGACAACAACACTCCGTCTTTTATCACTGCAGCAGAAGTATCATCGCACGAAGACTCTATTCCCAATATGATAACGCCATCCATATAACCATCTATATCTTACATAGATAATGTTTTTTATTGACTTTTCATAAGTTAATATGTTAAAATTTCCAAATCCTTATCAGTCATCAAGAAAGTATGCTCCCACTGAGCCGATGGCAATTTATCCTCAGTAAACACAGTCCATCCGTCTTTCTCATCAATGAACACCTTCCACGTTCCCATATTTACCATAGGTTCTATTGTAAAAACCATACCCGGAACAAGCAGCATACCCGTACCTTTCTTGCCAAAATGCTCAACATCAGGTTCTTCATGAAACTCAAGCCCTACACCATGTCCACACAGGTCACGGACAATAGAAAAACCGTTCTTTCTTGCATGTCTTTCAATAGCATTGCCTATATCTCCCACAAAACAATACGGTTTTGCAACCTCCATTCCTATCTGCAGACATTCTTTTGCGACACGAACCAGTTTTTCTTTTTCCGGAGTCGTCTTGCCAATAATAAACATACGTGAAGCATCAGAATAATAACCGTCAAGGATTGTCGATACATCCACATTTACAATATCACCTTCTTCCAATATTTCATCTTCACTCGGAATGCCATGACACACCACTTCATTAACAGATGTACACACGCTTTTAGGAAACCCCTCATAATTTAAAGTTGCAGGGATGGCACCATGCGCTACTGTATAATCAAATACCATCCTGTCTATTTCGGAAGTACTCATTCCGGCATGAATGTTTTCCTCTACAAGATCCAAGACTCCGGTATTGATTATCCCGCTCTGCCGTATCCTTTCTATTTGTTCCGGAGTTTTTATAAGTTTCCGTGTAGGAACCAGACATCCTTTGCTCTGATAATATAGAATTTTTTTATCCATTTCCGTCAATTCCGCACCTTTAGGTACACGCCACCTGCTCATCCGCTTATAAAACATAATCAAGTCCTGTTTTTTGACAATTTGCAAAGTTAATACAAAAAGATGAATGTTTGCCCGTGTCTGCTTGAATTAAAATAAGGCATGTTCAAGACGGGCTGTATTCCGGCGCACGCGGCAAATGACATATTGCGGCACGGTCATGGCACCGGCTTCGGCGGCTGTGCCGGACAGCACCATGAACGGGGCGTTGATCCGGGAGAAAGCCGCTCCGGCACGCTCCCGGAAGCTTCTACAAACTCTTGGCGGACTTGGAATCCGCCACAAGGAAGTCTTCCTTCCGTCTATGCTCCCGGCAGCCGGATGACTTCAGCAAGGCATGCCGCAAATCCGGGGTACACGCCGGGCGGTCTTCCCGGTATAAGGAAAAGGATACGTCCGGAAGATCCAGCCGGACTTTTCATTGCCATGCCCGTTTGCACGACTCCCCTGCAGATGCCGCGGATTCTTGTGAAATCTACAATAAAGTCGCGCATGCGCTGATCTGAACTTAACCGTCTTACTTCAAAGTCTTATTCCATTCATCAAAATATCTATCGAACCATCAACAAAACAGCTCTATGATTATCAAAACAAACCGATACCCTTTATTAAAATTCCCCTATTTTCGCAACAATATCTAAAGGATTAGAATAACGCGCAATTTCACCAGCCGCATTATTTTCCATACCGATTTTTTCAATTATTGCTTTCATTATCTTATTTTCGTGTGCAACAGGTATGACGACAACCCCATCATTATCGGCAAATATTAAATCAGAAGGCGAGATTGTTACCCCAAAAACATTGATAGTCCGATTAAAACTCGCCAAAGTAGCACGTTTACGCACGTCTTTACAGTTATAGCCTTTTGAAAAAACAGGATAATTCATCTTCATGACATTATCTCTGTCACGAGTCACTCCACCGACAATCGTTGCAGAGGCTCCGGAACGGATGGATAACATTGTATTCAGTTCTCCAAAATATGCATAATCGGGGCCTTCCTTACTCCATGTATATTGCTTCTCCTTTTTCACCAAAACAACAGAATCATACAGATCGCCCTGCTCTTTCAATTATATTGATTCCTTTTTCAAAAATATCGCAACTGTTTTCATATCCGGACTGATTAAAAAGTTCGTTTCTTTCACCTTTATTCTTCAAATAAAGTATCAAGTCCTTTACTATCAACCTGAGACGGATTCACATTATTTTCATCCACACCGGCACAAGGATCAAAGCCGTCAGGTATGTCAAAACGCTCATCTTGTGAATATCCCAAACTTTTATCGGCATACACTTTATTCATATATATAGCCCATACGGGCAAAGCCATTGAAGCGCCTTGTCCATAAAGCATCGTGTCAAAATGGATATCGCGATCTTCACCTCCTACCCATACTCCAGAGACCAATGAAGGGGTGAATCCCATAAACCAGCCGTCAGAATTATTATTCGTTGTCCCTGTTTTGCCTCCCATATCAGCCTGAATGCCATATTTAAATCGTACACGTCCGCCAGTACCCTCATTAATAACCGCACGTAACATAATAAGCATCTTATATGCACTTGACTCGCTTATCACCTCTTGCACTACAGGAGAAAACTCTGCCAACACATTGCCATTGTTATCCTCTATGCGAGTTACGAATAAAGGAGCCGTACGTATTCCTTTATTTGCAAAAGCGGCATAGGCACTCACCATTTCACCTACAGAGATCTCACACGGGCCCAGACATAATGAAAGAGTCGGCTGAATATCTTTATTCAATATGCCAAAATTATGAATCAGCCTAACCAATGCATACGGATTAAGTTTACTCATCAAATATGCAGATATCCAATTGTTGGAATTCGCCAATCCCCATTTTAAGGTTACCATTTCACCATAACGCTTGTCTGATGAATTTCTCGGTGTCCACGTCTCTCCTGTTTCCGTTACCAATGTCTGTTCTACATTACGGGTTTCATCACACGGAGAAAAACCGTTTTCCATTGCTAAAGAATAAAGGAAAGGTTTTATTGTAGAACCTATTTGTCTGCGACCAACCATTGCCATATCATATTGGAAATGTGCATAATCCGGCCCTCCCACATAAGCTTTTACATAACCGGTATGAGGATCCATCGACATAAAACCTGTACGAAGAAAATGCTTGTAGTATCGTATTGAATCCATCGGTGTCATTAATGTATCGATAGATCCATTGTATGAGAATACAGTCATTTCCTGCCTTCTATCAAAAGCCGCTTTTATCTCAGAGGCACTATAACCTGCATCTTTCATTATACGATATCGGTCACTTTGTTTCATTGCACGCTCCAAAATGGCATTCACTTCATCCGAAGTTAAATGAGTAGTAAAAGGAGCTGTCTTACGCCCTTTTTTTTCTTTAAAGAACTGATTTTGCAGATAAACGGCCACATGCTCATGAACAGCTTCCTCCGCATACTTCTGCATCCTTGAATCTATTGTCGTGTAAATTTTCAATCCGTCTGTATATACATTATAGCATGTTCCGTCCTTTCTCATATTCTTATTACACCATCCATACAAAGGATTGGTCTCCCATGCCAACGAGTCTTCATAGTACTGCTGCGCCTGCCAACCACGATATTCACTTTTAACAGGCTTGGAAGCTGTAAGCATGCGGCGCAAATATTCTCTAAAATAAGTAGCTGTTCCCTCTTTATGATTTACTCTTTTATAACGTAATTTCAAAGGTAAGTTTTTCAAAGAATCCAGCTCGCTTTTTGTTAAATGTCCGGCTCTGTACATTTGTTTCAAAACAACATTTCTACGTCCTCTGGTTCGCTCGTTATGACGTACGGGGTTAAAATAAGAAGGATTCTTACACATACCGACTAAGGTCGCAGCCTCTTCAACTTTCAAGTCCTTAGGCTCTTTTGAAAAATAAGTATTGGAAGCGGTTTTTATACCAGCCGCATTATTTAGAAAATCAAAATAATTCAAATACATAGTCAGTATTTCTTCCTTAGTATAAAAACGCTCAAGCTTAATGGCAATAACCCATTCTATAGGTTTCTGAAACAAACGTTGAAGCATATTTTCCGCGACATCCGAATACAACTGCTTAGCCAACTGCTGTGTAATAGTACTTCCACCACCAGCACTCGTCTGTAAAAATATTCCACGTTTCACTATGGCACGGAATAAAGCACGCGCGTCAATTCCTGAATGCTTATCAAAACGAATATCCTCAGTATCTATCAAAGCATGGATCAAATTAGGAGACAAATCGTCATACCCCACAAATACACGATTATCCTTACTATAAGAATATGTTCCCAACATCTTTCCATCTGCAGAAATAATCTCCGAAGCAAATTGATCTATTGGATTTTCCAAATCTTCAACTGGAGGCATGTATCCAATCCATCCCTTTGCGATGGCTGTAAATATGACAACAGTCAAAACCAACATGCCTGCCAGCCCACTCCATAAGGCAATGATTATTTTTTTTCTCATATATTCACAACATGCATATATATAATCAAGGTGGTAAAATTACAATAAATGCCTGACATTACATTCTATTTAAATAAGTTTATCAATAACTGAAAACTATTACGCAAAAAAACAGCGAGACTGCATTTTTTTCTGTAACTTTACAATTAAATATCACAATATATGAAAAATAAAAGTTTTGTCACTATTGCAGATCTCTCCAAAGAGAAAATTCTCTATCTTTTGAAAATAACCGAAGAATTCGAACGGCATCCTAATCGTAAAATATTGGAAGGAAAGGTTGTTGCAACTTTATTCTTTGAGCCTTCTACTCGCACACGTTTAAGTTTTGAAACGGCTGTCAACCGCTTAGGAGGTAGAATCATCGGATTCAGTGATGCCTCTACGACAAGCTCAACCAAAGGGGAAAGTCTCAAAGACACCATTCTAATGGTAAGCAATTATGCAGACCTCATTGTTATGAGACATTATTTAGAAGGAGCTGCCAGATATGCAAGCGAAATAGCTCCTATCCCCATCATCAATGCAGGCGATGGCGCCAACCAGCACCCCTCACAAACAATGCTTGACCTATATTCCATTTATAAGACCCAAGGAATTCTGGAAAACTTGAATATATATATGGTAGGAGACTTGAAATACGGACGGACCGTTCATTCTTTGCTAATGGCAATGCGTCATTTCAATCCGACATTTCACTTCATTGCCCCCAAAGAATTAAAAATGCCTGAAGAATACAAACTATATTGCCAACAGAATGGCATTAAGTTTGTCGAACATGAAGATTTCAATGAAGATGTCATAGCCGGCGCAGATATTCTTTATATGACACGAGTGCAAAAAGAAAGATTCACAGATCTGATGGAGTACGAAAGCGTAAAGGACATATATATATTAAAAGCCGAAATGCTTAGAAAAGCGAAAGGAAACATGAGAATACTTCATCCTCTTCCGCGCGTAAATGAAATAGCCTATGATGTAGACGAAAATCCGCATGCATACTACATACAGCAAGCCAGAAACGGCCTTTTTGCCCGTCAGGCCATAATTTGTGACGTTTTAGGCATTACTTTGGATGAAATCAGATTATAGAAAAACATTTGTCATATTATGAACGAAAACAAACAAGCATTACAAGTCGCTGCATTAAAAGACGGAACAGTCATTGACCATATACCATGCGACAAATTATTTCAAGTTGTCTCCTTTCTTGGAATTAAAGACATGGACTCAAACGTAACTATAGGATTCAACCTTGACAGTAAGAAACTCGGGAAGAAAGGAATAATAAAAGTAGCCAATAAGTTTTTCAGCGATGAAGAAATCAGCCGGCTGTCAATTATTGTTCCGAATGTAAGGCTTAATATCATACACGACTATGAAGTAGTTGAAAAAAAGGAGGTTTACATGCCCGAAGAATTAAAAGGCATTGTAAAATGTTCTAATCCCAGATGCATTACAAATAATGAGCCAATGAGCACATGGTTTCATGTAATAGATAAGGAAAACGGCGTATTAAAATGCCATTATTGTGAAAAAGAACAAAACAAAGGAAACATAAAACTGCTTTAACTCTTATGAAACAAGACTGGAAACCGGGTACAATGATATATCCATTGCCGGCAATTCTCGTAAGTTGTGGTAGTCAGGAATACGAATATAATATCCTCACAGTTGCATGGGTAGGTACTATTTGCAGTAATCCGCCTATGTGCTATATTTCTATTCGCCCTGAAAGATATTCTTATCCGATTATCAAAAAGAACATGGAGTTTGTCTTAAATCTGACAACCGAAGATATGGCATTTGCAACAGACTGGTGTGGGGTTCGTTCCGGAAAAGATTTTAATAAATTCAAAGAAATGAGACTTACTCCGGGAAAGGCGAAAATAGTAAACGCACCTGTTATAGAGGAGTCTCCGCTTTGCATAGAATGCAGAGTAAAAGAAATTATATCTCTTGGCTCGCACGACATGTTTATAGCAGATGTGGTAAATATAAGTGCCGATAATAAATATCTTAATAATGAGACTGGAAAATTTGAGCTTTCTGAGAGCAATCCGTTAGTGTACCTTCACGGTGCTTATTATGGGATAGGAAAAAAGATTGGAAAGTTTGGATGGTCAGTAGAGAAAAAACATTAGATTTGCATATCCATAATTTTAATAGCTGTACCTAAGTCTTAATAAATACAGAAATGAAAAAAGACGATTTAATTTTCAATATCATCAAAAAAGAACATCAGCGCCAATTAAAAGGAATTGAACTGATAGCATCTGAGAATTTTGTAAGTGAGCAGGTAATGAAAGCCATGGGCTCATGCTTAACAAACAAATATGCTGAGGGATATCCAGGCAAACGTTATTACGGAGGTTGTGAAGTTGTTGACCAAAGCGAACAACTGGCAATTGATCGCATAAAACAAATTTTTGGAGCCGAATGGGCCAATGTACAGCCACACTCTGGAGCACAAGCCAATGCAGCTGTTTTCCTGGCAGTATTAAATCCCGGTGACAAGTTTATGGGATTAAACCTTGCTCATGGAGGGCATTTGTCTCATGGCTCTTTAGTTAATACATCCGGAATTATATATAGCCCATGCGAATATAACCTGAATAAAGAAACCGGACGTGTAGATTATGATCAAATGGAAGAAACCGCATTGCGTGAACATCCGAAATTGATTATAGGCGGCGGCTCTGCCTACTCTCGTGAATGGGATTATAAACGCATGCGCGAAATAGCAGACAAGGTGGGGGCTGTTTTCATGGTAGATATGGCACACCCCGCAGGATTAATTGCAGCCGGTTTACTAGAGAACCCGGTTAAATATGCCCACATAGTAACTTCTACTACTCACAAGACTTTACGCGGTCCTCGTGGCGGTATTATTTTAATGGGAAAAGATTTTGATAATCCATGGGGTAAGAAAACTCCAAAAGGAGAAATCAAAAAAATGTCACAATTACTTGACTCCGCAGTCTTCCCGGGAATACAAGGTGGACCGTTAGAACATGTAATTGCTGCCAAAGCCGTTGCTTTCTATGAATGCTTACAGCCTGAATATATAGAATATCAGAAACAAGTTCAGAAAAATGCAAAAGTATTGGCTCAGGCATTAATTGAAAGAGGTTTCTCTATTGTTTCTGGAGGAACAGACAATCACTCTATGCTTGTAGATTTACGTAACAAATATCCGGATTTAACAGGAAAAGTTGCAGAAAAAGCATTGGTGTCTGCAGATATTACAGTTAATAAGAATATGGTACCGTTTGATACTCGCTCCGCATTCCAGACTTCAGGTATTCGCTTGGGCACCCCCGCAATGACAACGCGTGGCGCAAAAGAAGACTTAATGATTGAAATTGCAGAAATGATTGAAACGGTTCTTTCTAATGTTGGCAATGAGGATGTCATTGCTTCTGTGCGTGAACGGGTAAATAAAACAATGGCTAATTATCCTATATTCGCATATTAAAATAAATTGCATAATAAAAATGCAGCGATAAAATTTTATCATCTGCATTTAAATTCAATAAAATGCAAACCTTTAAAGAAACAAAATGCTATGAACCAAATTGATATGAAAAAATTGCATTTAAATTCAATAAAATGCAAACCTTTAAAGAAACAAATTAATATGAAAAAATGGGTAGAAAGCATCATTTCAGGTAAAGATGTGGTTGCTATTCCAATAATGACTCACCCTGGTATTGAACTTATAGGAAAAACTGTACGTGAGGCTGTAACTAACGGTGAGGTTCACTACGAAGCTATTAAAGCTCTTTATGACAGATATCCTTCTGCGGCATCATGTGTTATTATGGATCTGACAGTTGAAGCAGAAGCTTTTGGGGCAAAAATCGTATTTCCTGAAAACGGGGTGCCAACTGTAAGCGGACGCTTACTTTCTGATGAAAATGCCATCAGTTCGCTAGAAATTCCAGATCTGAATAAAGGACGCATACAAGAATATTTAAAAGCGAATCGTTTAGCGGCTCAAAACTTGACAAATCGCCCCGTATTGGCAGGATGCATAGGGCCATACTCCCTGGCAGGCAGACTCTATGACATGTCTGAAATAATGATGTTGATCTACATCAATCCTGATGCCGCGAAGGCCTTACTTAGCAAATGCAGTCAATTCATAACAAATTATTGCATTGCCTTAAAGGAAACGGGAGCAAATGGTGTCATAATGGCAGAACCGGCCGCCGGATTACTGTCAAATGAAGATTGCCTGCAATTCTCATCAATATACGTTAAAGAAATTATAGAGAAAGTGCAGGATGACAATTTTTCTGTTATTCTTCATAATTGCGGCAATGCCGGCAATTGCACACAAGCCATGATCTATACTCAAGCCGCAGGGTATCATTTTGGGAACAATATCAACATGGTAGAAGCACTCAAAGAAGTTCCTTCTGATGCCTTAGCTATGGGTAATCTTAATCCTGTAAGCTTATTTAAAATGGGAAATGCAGAACAAATGCAAAAAGAGACACAATCATTGCTTGAAGCAACGCAAGATTATAAGAATTTTGTCATATCAAGCGGATGTGACACCCCTCCCGGTACACCGCTCGAAAACATTGACGCATTTTATAATACCATAAGTAAATTTAATGCATCTAGAAAATAAAATAGAGTTTGATAAGTTAGTAATCAGTGATGCCGATTTAAATGATGTCATGGGGTATGGAATGTCCATACCCGATGAGTCTGTATACAATGAAATCCATTCGTTATTAAATAATGTAGCAAATATCACTCAGCCTGTTTATGAATTTTTTACAACAGAAGGCTGTCTTCGGGCAGATAATGAAACCCTGCAAATAAATGACAAAATATTCCATATAGGAAAAATTATTGCAAGACAACTACGGGGTTCAGAGCAATATGTGTTCTTTACAACTACAGCAGGAATGGAATTTGAAAGATTCCAGCGGCAATTAAACGCGGAAGGTGATATAGTAAAATGCTATTTAGCAGATTGCATAGGAAGTATTATTGCCGAGAAAGCCGCAGATTATATGGAAATGGTACTTCAAAAAAATATCAGCCGGCAAAATTGGAAACATACAAATCGATTTAGTCCGGGATATTGTGGTTGGCATGTTTCTGAACAAACAGTTTTATTCTCAATATTCCCCCATCCCAATCCTTGCGGAATTCATTTGACAGAATCCTGTTTAATGCTGCCAATCAAATCAGTCAGTGGAGTTATCGGAATCGGATCTAATGTTAGAAAACTTGAATATGGTTGTAACCTATGCTCTTTTGAACGTTGTTATAGACGAAAACATGCTTCTGTCAATTCAGTTGATAAAAATTAATAAAACATAGTTCAGAAATAAAAATGACTTATGAAAATGATTGTTTATGGTCATTTCTTATGTCATTTTATTTTTAAGAAGCATTGGCGGAATTTATAACGGCTGTTTCCTTTAAGCACTCTGCCGGACGGCCTCAAAGCCACATACGCCAGAATACCTGAGGAAGACCCGGCCGGCATTTCTTTTCATGGGAAAAAACAATCCTTGCCAATCCGCTGCATATTAATGTGAGTTCGAAATAAGATCAGAAAATAGCGAGACGCCCGTCATTGACAAAATTCACCTCAATGGCGGACTCTCATAATAAATAGCGACAAGAAGTGATGTTTTACTTCTTGTCACTATTGTATTATGGCGATTTATAAGAAATGTTTTACCTATATACTTAATCAAGATTTATCAGTTCATATTTCTGGCTTCCCATCCCCAAAGTTTCAGCATGGTCTAGCGTATGCATGCCATGACGTGAATCTATTCGTTCTATGAGATGTATTTTCCCATGATCATCCGAAGAACGTACCATGTCAGTGCAGGCACGGTCAAGTGCGACAGGATCAAGTGAAGCCAAGATTCCAATATCCCCCATTTGAGGGTCGGCTGGTGATGAGTCACAATCACAATCTACTGACAGGTTATTGGCAACGCTGATATAAAGTATATTCTCGCCACAATGGTCCGCAACAGCTTTGGCAGCTTCAGCCATTGATTCAAGAAAATCGTCCTGTTCCGGATTTCCCCAGCTCGTAGTGCTTGCTCCTGCGGAATGGATAAGTCTTTTACCATTAGCCGAAGCGATGCCGATAGAAATGTTCTTGATAGCACCTCCAAAACCGCCCATGGCATGTCCTTTGAAATGCGATAGTACAATGGTGAAATCATAATTCAGATAGCTTTTCCCTACAATGTCACGGGTCAGATGTTTGCCGCTGGTAACAGGAAGTTCTGTTTCACCCTCGGCATCCATGATATCAATGGGAGCAATAGCAGTAAATCCGTGTTCTTTTGCTGCTTTCAGATGGTTTTCAGTATCAGATCTTCCGCCTCCATAGGCAGTATTGCATTCAACAATTGTCCCGTTTACTTTTTGTACCAGATCTTTTATCAGTGACGGTTGCAGGAAATTATGCCCGCCCGGTTCTCCTGTTGAAAGTTTTACCGCTACTTTTCCTTTAGCCTCACGTCCGAGCACTTCATATATTTTGACTATATTCTCAGGAGTAATCGCCTTGAACATATAAACCTTAGGAAGTGCGACAGAGTCTGTATTGTTGTCCGATAAGGACGCATCCTGATGATTTTGTGCATTCGCACAACCGAATGCGGCATACAATGTAGCCAATAAAATTGCCATGATATTCTTCTCCATATTTATAAAATATTAAAAAAACTTGTTTTCAAAATTTGATATTGCATCCGGCCATAACCGTAGCACGAGGCATCGGATATCCGGCATTTATTTCATATTCCTGTGCCAGCAGGTTTTCACCGCGTGCCCATACGTTGACCCAACGAGTGATTTCAAACGATGCGCGCACGTTCCAAAGCATGAAGCTTTCCTTCACTTCCGGATCAGTTTGTGTGTAAAGTCCTGCTATATATTGAATGCCGGTAGAAATATTCCACCGTTTGCACGAAAAATTCGTGCCGGCATAAAGCTTGTGCTCCGGTGCTGCGACAATCGGATCTTTCATATGCAGGAAACTGTAGTTCCCGTCTACAGACCAATGATTGTCAATGCAGTAAGCAGCCTGTAGCTCCACACCGGAATTTTCTGTTTTTCCGGAATTCTGGTTCAGCATACCGCTCCCGTTCGGGTTGGGAAGAGTCTGAATAAAGTTCTTTCCGTCTATATAAAACAGGTTTACGCCATATCTCAGACATCCGTTCATCAGCCGCTGTGCAAAAGCCACTTCATAGTTCCACACAGATTCCGGTTGAAGATCCGGATTCTGGGGAGGAAACATATACATTTCACGAAGTATCGGATAGCGGAATCCTTTCGATGCCGAAGCTTTCAGTTCTATGGCATGTGGCAAATGAAAAGCCATGCCTGTCTGCGGAATCCATTCTGTGCCCGCACGTGAGTGGTGATCTGCGCGTAGTCCTGCATTGAGAGTCAGCCATGACCCGAAATTCTGACGCAAGTCAATGTAACCGGCCAGTTCGTTCTCGTGTTTGTCCACCAGTTCGGATATGCCGCCCACGTTTTCACCGCTTACATGTTTGTTCCACGCCCGGCCGCCATAACGGAACCCGTCGATGCCTAATGTAATGTGGTTACCCTCGAAAAACCGTGCACTTTGAAAAACCGATATGCCCTCCATATTGTCTCGTGAATTGAAACGGGTATTTTGCGGACTTTCATCGGCTGAAGGGGTATAACCGTCATTTATCCAATGGTTCCCCCAATTATAGAACAGGCTCACCGCGCCTGAGGTGTTTTCATACCTGTTTTCTACAGCCAGTGAGGTCATGCCGCGCGTAATGCTCTGATCGGCATCAAGCAGCGGAGCACTGACCGGACCGGGATAGGAAGCGTTGAAATGAGTCACATCCACATCTCCCCGCAAATTCCAGTTATCCGTAACCTCATACCCCAATTTCGCATAAGCGCTGTATTGTTCAAAGCTCATATCGGTGCGGTGCCCGTCAGTTCGGTTATAGGAGCCGGAAACAATGCCTGAGAAACGTCCTTTACGAATACGGCTGGTTATTTCGGCCTCTAATGTATTATAAGAGCCGTATCCTGTATGAACGTTTGTACTGATTCCGTCTTCCTGCATTTTGCGGGTTACGATATTTATCACGCCACCCATTGCATTCGAACCGTAAAGTACCGAGGCAGGTCCTCTCAGCACCTCCACCCGTTCAGCCATGAACGACTGGTATGCATCCGATATCGGATGTCCGAATCTGCCGGCATATTGCGGATGCCCGTCAATTATTACCATTAGTCTGGCCGTACCTCCGCTTAGTCCGCGAAGTGAAATGTTTCCTGCCGCACCTCCCGATACGCCATACCCCATTATGCCTCGTGAAGTGACAAACAAACCCGGAATCTGCTCTGTGAGAACCGGTAGCAGTGAAAGCTGCATGGCATTTTCTATCTGAGTACGGCTCACTATGGAAACTGTTTGTGAAAGATGACGCATGTCAGTCTCGTTGCGGGATCCGGTTACCACAATTTCTCCAATAGCATGGGTACGCTGGGTTTGAAGTGTGTCATATGGTTGCTCTTGTGCTCTTGCCGCACTAAAAGCAAGCCAGAAAAGGAGAACGGATAAGTATAGTCTTTTCATCCCGATTATTCAGTTGTTTACTTGCTCTGACAAAAATATTTCTTTAGGTATACGGCCAAAAACCGATATCGATTATGTTTTTCAGAGTCATAGTTCCTTGTCACAAATTTATGAAAAACATGTAAAATCTGAAATTCCTCATTCATTTAAATGAGAAGTTATGTTTTTTTTGCTTGTTTTAATGAAATCGTTACGGTAACCTCTCCTTTTCCTCCCAAACGTTCCAACATTTGTTCTCTGGCAGACACGTCATCTACTTTGCCCAAGCGTGTAAAGTTCCACGAATTCGTATCGTAGTAAATAACAAAAGAATTGCCTTGATAAAGAATCAAGTCACCAGGACCGGTAGTAGTCTGTTTGTCATTTCTTGGCAGTGAAAAGCCCAATGGCCCGACTTTCTCCATATCTCCGTAATCATTCATCCGAATGCTTATATCACCTTGCGACAAGTGCCTTCTCAGAGCTTCTGTCGATGAATTCTCCACTAATGTCGCAGTAAATGACTTATTTCCTATTGAGAGTGTAATCGTATTGATTTTCATATCGCCGTTATCATTATTGTTATTATTGTCCGTATTTGAATCGTTGTCTTTTTCCATATCAGGAACTGTAGTGCCGTATGCCGGCAATAAGACAAATGCCATAAGTATCAATGTGGAAAACAGTGATTTTTTCATAACAATCTTATTGTTTTAATCGGTTCTTCCGATGCAGAAAAACAAAAACAGCCTATAAAATTATTTTCCTATACTTTAAAACACGGTTCCGCAGGTATCAGGGATCCGATAACAGAATTATGAAATTATTGATGCTTGCGATTGTCATTTCAATTTACTGTATTCCTCGTCCGACACCGGTTCCAACCACTCATTGGAGGCATTTTCTCCGGGTACTTCGAATGCCAGATGCGCAAACCAGCTGTTGCCGGCAGCCCCGTGCCAGTGTTTTACATTGGCCGGAATGTGAATCACCGTTCCGGGAAGGATTTCAACGGCAGGCTTTCCTTCTTCCTGATACCAGCCGCGTCCGGCCACTCCGATAAGCATTTGTCCCCCACCTTTTGTTGCATGATGAATGTGCCAGTTGTTCCGGCATCCCGGTTCGAATGTAACGTTCGACACCGATACCTGTTCCCGTGAAACGGGAGCCAGATAGCTGTTACCGATAAAATAGCGTGCAAATGCAGTATTCGGATCTCCGATAGGAAAGATCATTTCGCGCTGAAAAGCTGCCTTTGCATCTTCCCCGGTTGTATCCTCAGCCCATATTTCTTTGGCAAGACGGAATGCCGCCCATGCTTTCGGCCATCCGGCATAAAAGCTTATGTGCGTCAGAATTTCCGAAATTTCCGTACGGTTTATTCCGTTTTGCTTGGCTGTCCGAAGATGATATACCAATGAGCTGTCGGTAATTCCCTGACTGATAAGAGAAGTGATTGTCACCAGGCTACGGTCACGCAAGCCGAGTTTATCGGTACGGCTCCATACTTCGCCAAATAAAACATCATCGTTCAGTTCCGCAAATTTGGGAGCAAACGCTCCGAGCTGGTCACGGCCAGCAGTCTGTTTGATTTCTTGTTGTGCCATAATAATAGTAGTGTTTATTGCCAATGCGATGAACGCAAATAAAATCCGGGTTTTCATAACAGTTTTTACGGTTGGATAGTTTAGCAGGTTTGTTTTTGTTTGTAAAGATACTTATAAAACTTCTGTTTTTTGTATATAAATTACAGATATATTTACCCGAATCATTGAAAGCACGTGCCCTTTTACGGTAAAAAAGCACTGGTGGCAAGGCGTGCACCCATTCGAAAAAAAATGTAACTTTGCATTTGTTCCCGATAAACAGGAAATGAGAAAATTGTATACATTCTTAATGTTAAGGAGAAAACAGTCATGAAAAAGAAAGAAATTCCCATACTGCTGCTTACAGGATATCTGGGCAGCGGAAAGACCACTCTGGTAAACCGTATTCTGGCCAATAGGCGGGGCACTCGTTTTGCCGTAATTGTAAACGATATAGGCGAGGTGAATATTGATGCCTCCCTTATTCAGAAAGGAGGAGTGGTAGGCAAGAAAGACGACAGCCTGGTGGCATTGCAAAACGGTTGCATCTGTTGCACGCTGAAAGCTGACCTGATAGAGCAGGTTTATGAGCTGATGAGGCTGGAGCGTTTCGATTATATTGTTGTAGAAGCCAGCGGAATCTGCGAGCCTGAGCCCATTGCGCAGACACTTTGTTCTATTCCCTGTCTGGGCGAGGCCTATACCCGTTATGGGATCTGCCGTATAGACTGCATCGTAAGCGTTGTCGATGTCTTGCGCCTGCAAAGCGAGTTCTCATGCGGCGACAGCCTGACCCGTAAAGGACTTGATGAGGAAAACATTGAGAATCTCATAGTGCGGCAGATAGAATTCTGCAATATCATTCTGCTGAATAAGGTCAACGAGGTTACCTCTGAGGAACTGGGCCGTATCAAGAAAATAGTCCGTACACTGCAGCCTGCCGCGGAAATTATAGAATGCAATTATGCCGATGTTGATTTGGACAAGCTGCTGGATACCCGTCTGTTTAATTTTGATCATACGGCCGCTTCTGCAGGATGGATTCGCGAAATTGAGCGTGCGGTTACTCCAGAAGAGGAGTACAAGGCACACACTCATGGCAGCCGCCATCATCACGATGAAGAAGAGCATCACCGCCATCATCATGATCACGAAGGAAGAGAAGAGGAAGAATACGGCATAGGTACCTTTGTTTATTATCGCCGCCCGGCATTCAATCTTCAGAAGCTCGATCATTTTATAGCTACACGCTGGCCTGAGAACATTATCCGTTCCAAAGGAATATGCTATTTCAGTGACAACCGTGATATGTCATATCTTTTTGAGCAGGCCGGTGTACAGAAAAAACTTACCGAGTCCGGACAGTGGTATGCTGCCGCTCCCAAAGAATACCTCATGGAGCTGATAAAGCGCGAACCTGATTTGCAGCGTGACTGGGATGAGAAATACGGTGACCGCATGCAGAAAATTGTATTCATCGGTCAGCATCTGGATAAGGAAAAACTGGGTCACGATCTGGACGAATGCCTGGAATGACTTCCGGCTGCATTTTGCCCTGAAAAGCACTTAAATATTAGTGGCAGTCACAAAAAACAAGCCATTGACCCACGCCCTTACAGGCTGCAAATCAATGGCTTTCTGTTTGTCGGGGTGAAAGGATTCGAACCTTCGACCCCCTGCTCCCAAAGC
>CAYUIJ010000037.1:0-20460 GCA_964444735.1 uncultured Bacteroides sp.
TCAAAACATTTAAAGAAATACCTTTGTAATAACTTTACTTTATTCCCGTACTCGTATATACGTCCATTAAAGTAAAGTCCTTTTTCAGCAAGGAGAAAAATAATACTTGAATCCCCAGGAATAACAAGTGCCCCAAGTGACCCATAAGTTCAGTGGTGCAAATGTGGTGCAAATATATAAAACAAAAATCGCAACCATTTATCATCCAAATGATTGCGATTTTATTTCGTACTCGAAGCGGGACTTGAACCCGCACAGCTGCAATAGCTAAGGGATTTTAAGTCCCTCGTGTCTACCGATTCCACCATCCGAGCATCCTTAGAGCGGAAAACGAGACTCGAACTCGCGACCCTAACCTTGGCAAGGTTATGCTCTGCCAACTGAGCTATTTCCGCATTTGGAAGAATATTAAGGGATACATCATTTGTTGAATGCGATGTAAAGGTATAGTATTTTTTTTAATCTGCAAAAATATGGAGAAAAAAAGATATATGTGAAAGCGATTCTATGCTTTGTCAAGAAATGTCTGCTCTGCAAATGCACCGGCATCAGTTTCATCGACAGCACGATCTGCGCGTGTGCCGTAACCGGTTGGAACACATGCACAAGGTGTTCAGAGGTCTGGCAGCCAGAGGCAGGTGTCTGCCCGGTTGGTCTTACGGATTCAAGTTGCATCTGATATGTAATGACAAGGGCAGGATTCTCAACTTCATGATCACGTCAGGAGATACCGATGACCGTGAACCTCTGAAGATGAAAAGCTTCGTGGAATTTATCTATGGCAAACTCTTCTTAGATGGAATACGACTGATAGCAAAGCTGAAAATCCAATATGAAAGGCGGATTGCGTTCAATGTACGACCGGATACTCTTGTGAAAGAGAGCCATAATCGAAACCGTCAATGGCGAGTTGATGAACATGGCGCGGATTGGGCATTCCTGTCACCGATCATTCGGCAATTTCATCGCAAGCCTTATCGGAGGAATTGCTGCTTACTGCTTCTTTCCGAAGAAACCGATGATTGGCCTTGAACGGGTATTTTGACAACCAGTTGACTCTCTTTTAATTATTTTTCATCAAGCTCTCGTTAAAAAAGAGAAGTCAAAATGCGCTTGCTGTTCTTAATGAAATGAGGGGGGGGGTAGGAAGTATGCCCCATTCGGCAGAATCACTGTCTGCCATCGGGAAAAAAAGACACTCATTCTTAACAGCCTTTTTCAGTTACAGGGAGCATTGCTGTTCCTGTTCGTTATGGAAAGTCATTAATCGCAATAAAGGAAAGGAACACAAATAAAAGGAAGTCTTTATATTATTTTTCATTGTCTGAATAACAACAGACAAGGCATATATTCACTGCCACAAAAGCATTCCATGAAACTTTCTTTCAACCGGAAGTGTGGTGGTCAGGAACATGCGTTACAGTTTTATTGATTCACATTTGTTCAAAACATTTTCCGAACACGCTCAATACCGGCTATCAGCACATCGACTTCCTCTTTCGTATTGTACAGACCGAATGAGACCCGTGCCGTACCTTCAATTCCCAAACGCTGCATAAGAGGCTGTGCACAATGATGGCCGGTACGTACAGCAATACCTAAACGGTCGAGCAACGTACCCAAATCAAAATGATGAATGTTCCCTACCTGAAATGAGAGAACTCCTCCCCTTTCTGCCGCATTGCCAAACACATGTATTCCCCCAATCTCATCAAAGCGTCTTAACGCATACCGGGTAAGCTCATATTCCCAGTTACCGATGGCATCCATGCCGATGGCCGAAACATAACGCAAAGCACACGCCAGTGCCGTAGTGCCTACATAATCGGGAGTGCCTGCCTCAAACTTATATGGCAGCTCATTATAGGTAGTCTGCTCAAAGCTTACATTGCCTATCATCTCGCCGCCACCCTGATAAGGAGGAAGCCTGTCCAACCAGTTTTCTTTTCCGTAAAGAACTCCCACTCCTGTAGGTCCATATACCTTATGACCGCTGAAAGCATAAAAATCAGCATCCAAAGCCTGCACATCGACAGGCCTGTGAGGAACGGCCTGTGCACCGTCCACAAAGACAGGCACATCGTGTTTATGGGCAATCTCAATCATGTGTTTAACCGGATTGACAGTACCTAGTACATTGGATACATGCATAACGGAAACAAGTTTAGTATGCCGGGAAAACAATTTCTCATATTCATCAAGAAGCAATTCTCCACGGTCATTCATGGGAATCACCTTGATGACGATGCCTTTTCTGTCGCGGAGCAGCTGCCAGGGGACAATGTTGCTATGATGTTCCATTACGGAAACAATCACTTCGTCTCCCTCTTTCATAAATGCCTCGCCAAAAGAATAAGCCAACAGGTTGACACTTTCCGTTGTTCCCCGAGTAAAGATAATCTCATTGGTATTGCGTGCATTCAGAAAACCGCGCACAGCCTCACGTGACTCTTCATGCAATTCCGTAGCACGCATGGACAGGAAATGTACCCCACGGTGCACATTCGCATTGACCGAATAATATTCATTGACCATTGCATCAACTACCGCATGAGGTTTTTGGGTAGTGGCGCCATTGTCAAAATACACCAGCGGTCTGTCATAGATAGTACGTGAAAGAATAGGAAAGTCTTCACGCAACTTGTTTACATCATACATGATTCATTCCTCTTTATCCGGCTTGCCGCCGGATGGTTTATTTACTTGCATAACACACATCCGCGGCATTTGTCAAACTCTCCGCGAAAACGCTTCTCTACCAACAGATGCAGACGGTCTTTCAGAGCGTCCAGACGTATTTCATCAATCACTTCATTGACAAACGCAAACATGAGCAGCATGCGTGCCTCACGTCCGCTTATTCCACGCTGACGCATATAGAACAGGGCATTTTCATCAAGCTGCCCGACCGTAGCTCCGTGGCTGCATTTCACATCATCGGCATAAATTTCCAGCTGGGGTTGTGTGTATATTCGTGCCTCACGGGTAACACACAGATTACGGCTGGTCTGTTGAGAAAAAGTATGCTGTGCGCCTTTCTGCACCAAGACCTTACCGGAAAAAGCACCTGCCGATCTGTCATCAAGCACATACTTGTAAAGTTCATTACTTGTACAATGAGCCGCACGATGTTCAATGAATGTATTATTATCTACACGCTGCCGTTTGTTTTCAATAGCCATACCCAGCATCTTTATTTCAGCTCCCGGACCGTCAAGGGTCACCTCAGTCGTATTGCGGGTAACACCATTGTGCAAAGTCACTCCATTGAGCAATACATTGCTTCCGGCTTTCTGATGTACATACAGGTTGCTGAAACGAACGGTGTTGTTGTGCGTTTCTTCCAGTTCATACAAATCAAACACGCTGCTTGCTCCGGCAAAGACTTCAATCACCTGTGTTGAAAGGAATTTCACATTGTCCATGACGTGGTCGCACACAAGCAGTTTCATTTGAGCGCTTTCTTCCAATATCACCAGCATACGGCGGTTTGTCATGAAATCAACCGTTGAATGAAGCATATTGATCAGCTGTATCGGACGTTCCATAACCACTCCTTTCGGAACATAAACGAAAAATCCGTCTTGAGCCAACATTGTATTCAATGCTGTCACGGCATCTTTCGATGTATCGGCCAGTTTCCCGTAATATCCGGCTACCAGGTTCGGATGCAATGATGCCATATTCTTCAAGCTCCCAATCAATATGCCCTCAGGAAGTGAAGCCTTTGGAAGCTCTTTCTCATAAAACCCGTCGTTCAGCATGAAATAGAGCGAGGTGCTCATGTTAGGTACATCACATTTGAACACATCATACGGATTGACCGGAATATCCAGCCGGTTCAGATTTAGGCCGTAGTCGGGAGCAAAAAGCTCACCCACATCGGTATATTTGTATTTCTCGGTCTTGCGTGCAGGAAACCCTTGCATGCAGAAGTCATCAAATGCCTTTGCACGCGGCCCGTTCATCGCCTCTGCGCTATGCTTGTCAATCATGGCCTCGCACTGGCGGTAAAGGTCGATATATTGTTGTTCTGCTTTCATACGTTATTCAGTTATCAGTTCATTCACCGAGCTCAGCCTTAATCCAGTCGTATCCTTTTTCCTCAAGCTCCAGTGCCAGTTCAGGACCGGCTGTCTTCACGATGCGTCCCTTGTAAAGCACATGTACGATATCTGGCTTGATATAACCGAGCAGACGCTGATAGTGAGTAATCACGATGCAGCTTGTTCCGGGTGTTTTCAGCTTGTTCACTCCTCCGGCCACGATACGCAGCGCATCAATGTCCAGTCCGGAGTCGGTCTCATCAAGGATGCTCAGCTTCGGTTCAAGCATAGCCATCTGGAAAATCTCATTGCGCTTTTTCTCACCACCTGAAAAGCCTTCATTAACCGATCGGCTGGCAAGTTTGTTGTCAAGTTCCACTATCGCACGCCTTTCACGCATCAGCTTCAGGAATTCACTTGCGCTAAGCGGTTCAAGATTCATATACTTACGCTTTTCATTGACAGCAGTACGCATGAAGTTCACCATGCTCACTCCCGGAATCTCTACCGGATACTGGAACGAAAGGAACAATCCTTCATGGCTGCGGTCTTCCGGACTCATCTCCAGCAAGTTCTTCCCGTTAAATATTACCGATCCTTTTGTTACTTCATAAGCCGGATGTCCTGCCAGCACATTGCTAAGCGTACTTTTTCCTGATCCGTTCGGTCCCATGATGGCATGGACCTCGCCAGTCTTGACAGACAGATTAATACCCTTCAATATCTCTTTGCCATTAATGGTGGCATGCAAATCTTTTATTTCTAACATAATAGTTTTTCTTTTACCGTATACCCGCCTTATCTGCGGTTTTTTTATGCATATCACTTTATCCTACACTGCCTTCCAATGAGACTGCCAGCAGTTTCTGCGCCTCAACGGCAAATTCCATCGGGAGTTTGTTTATTACTTCCTTTGCATATCCGTTTACAATCAGTCCTACCGCATTTTCGGTGGGAATTCCACGCTGGTTGCAATAAAACAACTGATCTTCCGATATTTTCGAAGTGGTAGCCTCATGTTCCACCACTGCCGTATCATTGTGTATGTCCATATAGGGAAAAGTATGTGCCCCGCATTTATCACCTAGCAGAAGTGAGTCGCACTGGCTGTAGTTGCGTGCATTCTCAGCCTTGGCAGCCACGCGCACCAGCCCGCGGTAAGAGTTCTGGCTCTTTCCGGCCGATATGCCTTTGCTGATAATGGTACTGCGTGTGTTTTTTCCCAGATGAATCATTTTTGTGCCTGTATCGGCCTGTTGGCGGTTGTTCGTCACGGCTACTGAGTAAAATTCAGCCTGTGAGTTGTCACCGGTAAGAATACAGCTCGGATATTTCCATGTAATGGCCGAACCCGTCTCCACCTGTGTCCATGACAGCTTACTGTCTGTTCCCTTGCAGTTCCCGCGTTTGGTCACGAAGTTATATACTCCGCCTTTTCCTTCGACATCGCCCGGATACCAGTTCTGCACCGTACTGTATTTCACTTCGGCACGATCATGTACCACAATCTCTACAACAGCTGCATGCAACTGGTTCTCGTCACGCATGGGTGCCGTACAGCCTTCGAGATATGACACATAACTGTCATCATCGGCCACAATCAGCGTACGCTCAAACTGCCCTGTATTGGCCGCGTTGATACGAAAATAAGTGGAAAGCTCCATCGGACAGCGCACGCCTTTCGGTATGTATGCAAAAGAACCGTCGCTAAACACAGCTGAGTTCAAAGCCGCGAAAAAGTTGTCACGATAAGGCACCACAGAACCCAGATATTTTCTTACCAGGTCGGAATGCTCGCGTACGGCCTCACTGATGGAGCAGAAGATAATACCTTTCTCCATAAGTGTTTCCTTAAAGGTAGTCTTTATTGAAACAGAGTCCATCACGGCATCAACAGCCACTCCGCTTAGTGTCATCTGCTCTTCAAGGGGAATACCCAGCTTGTTGAAAGTTTTTACGAGTTCGGGATCTACCTCATCCATACTCTTCGGACCGTCTCTCCTCGTTTTGGGAGCCGCATAGTAAGAGATCGCCTGATAGTCGATTTCCGGAATATCCAGATGCGCCCATCCGGGCATCTCCAGTGTCTGCCAGTAACGGAACGCACTCAGGCGGAACTCAAGCAGCCATTCAGGCTCTCCTTTCTTTTCAGAAATAAGGCGCACCACATCTTCGCTCAGTCCTCGTTCTATAATTTCGGTATGTACATCGGTCGTGAAGCCGTATTTATACTTCCCGTCCGCTATCTGCCTTACCAATTTGTCCGGTTCGTCCTGCATAGTTTTATATCTTTTTTATAACTTTCTGCCATGTCACAGACAGGTTTATTTGATAATGTCATGAGTAGTTTTTTCGATTGTCAGAAAAAACAGTCCGGCCGTTTCCTTTATAGGATTATAAAATACAGACTCTTCCTTTGTCTTTTCCCGAATCAGTTTCTCATCGGGATCCATATATTCAATGACTTTGAACAGCATTCCCAGAAGCAGCACATGGAGCAATGCTCCCAGCACGGCACCCAGCAAACGGTTTACAATGCCCAGGCTGGCCGCTTCAAACACTTTTGTCAGTGCCGTTCCCCCAAGCATCAGAATTGTAGGCACCACAGTCCATATCACAATAAACGATATAATCTGAGCTGCCGGAACAGTAGTCCCGATATGCGATGCCAACTGCTCGCCGGCCATACCGCACAAAGCGCGTGCTACAAGTAGGCCGGCAATCAGTCCCACTACGGCACAGGCTTGCTTTATCAGTCCATGTACCACCCCTCTTACTATTCCGGTTCCGATAACAATCAGAATTATAATGTCTGTCACCGTCATATCCAAGTTATATTTTGCTGTTCAAATTCCGCAGGCTCAGTTCACAGGTAACAAGGAGACAGGAGAACAGGCTTTTGTCACGTTGTGAGAAAACGATCCTTGTGCCCTCGCCATCTTGTATCCTTGTCACTTTCTTTTCTTAGGAAGCCGATTAACCGGTGAAACTTGAATTTTGTTATTATTAATTATATGTAATGTGCCAATTACACAAAACCTGTTAAAATCTGGCACCGGCACATCCTGTCATTCATAGCCCTGCCGGAATTCAACTCTCTCCGCTCTTGTGCTACAAGGTTTGCTTTACTTCAACTTCCCGGAATGTCTCTATCATATCGCCAGCCTTGATGTCGTTATAGTTTTGCAGACTGATACCGCACTCAAAGTTTACAGGCACTTCTTTCACATCGTCCTTGAAACGTTTCAGAGCGTTGATGGCACCGGTAAAGATAACAATACCGTCACGGATAAGACGCGCCTTGTCTGAGTGTTTCACCTTGCCATCGCGTACCAAAGCGCCGGCAACAGTACCTACCTTGGAAATCTTGAACACCTCACGCACCTCAATGGTAGCGGTTATTTCCTCTTTCACTTCCGGAGCCAGCATACCTTCCATTGCCGCCTTCACATTTTCGATGGCATCATAGATGATAGAATACAGGCGGATATCGACACCTTCCTGTTCGGCCAGCTTACGTGCCGGCATTGACGGACGTACCTGGAATCCGATAATGATAGCATCGGAAGCGGCAGCCAGGCTTACATCCGACTCTGAAATCTGTCCTACCGCCTTGTGGATAACCTCTACCCGAATCTGTTCGGTAGACAGCTTGATGAGTGAATCACTCAATGCTTCGATAGATCCGTCAACGTCACCCTTTACAATTATGTTCAGTTCATGGAAATCACCCAATGCCAGGCGGCGGCCCACTTCATCGAGCGTAAGCTTCTTCTGCGTACGCAGACCCTGTTCGCGTTGCAACTGCTCACGCTTGCCGGCCAGTTCACGCGCTTCCTGTTCGGTTTCAAGCACATGGAATGTGTCACCCGCGGTAGGAGCGCCGTTCAGGCCTAAAATCTGTACAGGTTCAGAAGGACCGGCTTTCTTGACACGCATGTTGCGTTCGTTAAACATTGCTTTCACCCTGCCGTAGTTTGTTCCCGCCAGCACGACATCACCCGTTTTGAGCGTACCGTTAGCCACAAGCACCGTAGCCACATATCCCCTGCCTTTGTCAAGTGTTGATTCAATAATGGATCCGGTAGCATGACGGTTAGGATTAGCTTTCAATTCGAGCATCTCGGCCTCAAGCAATACCTTTTCAAGCAGATCCCTCACACCGGTACCTTTCTTTGCCGATATGTCTTGCGACTGGTATTTGCCTCCCCATTCTTCAACGAGAAAGTTCATATTGGCCAGTTCTTCCTTAATCTTGTCAGGGTTGGCGCCAGGCTTGTCGATCTTGTTGACGGCAAACACAATGGGCACACCGGCGGCCATGGCATGATTGATGGCTTCCTTGGTCTGTGGCATCACGTTATCATCGGCAGCCACAATGATGATGGCAATATCGGTCACCTTGGCTCCGCGCGCACGCATGGCGGTAAACGCCTCGTGTCCGGGAGTGTCAAGAAAAGTGATGCGGCGCCCGTCTTCAAGCTTCACATTGTATGCCCCGATATGCTGGGTTATGCCTCCTGCCTCACCGGCAATCACGTTCGATTTACGGATATAGTCAAGCAGCGATGTTTTTCCGTGATCAACGTGTCCCATAACGGTAACAATCGGGGCACGAGGCTGCAAGTCTTCCTCACGGTCTTTTTCTTCAAACACAGCCTGTGCTACTTCCGCACTGACATATTCGGTCTTGAATCCGAACTCTTCTGCCACCAGATTGATGGTTTCGGCATCCAGACGCTGATTGATAGACACCATGATCCCGATACTCATGCAAGTACCGATAACCTGTGTCACAGGCACATCCATCATACTGGCCAGTTCGTTTGCGGTCACAAATTCGGTAAGCTTCAATATTTTGCTTTCTGCCTGTTCCTGGTTTTCGAGTTCTTGCTGGCGGCTCATGGCCAGATCGCGTTTTTCCTTACGATATTTTGCGGCTCTGTTTTTTCCTTTGTTTGTAAGGCGTGCCAGTGTTTCCTTAACCTGTTTTGCAACATCCTCGTCACTTACTTCAGGTCTGACGAAACTCTTTCTGCCGCGGTCACGGTCTCTTCCATACCTCCCGCCTTCCTGTCTGCCCTGATTCCGTCCTCCCTTATTGTCACGCGGGGGCTGCTGGTCTACATTGTAGACATTTACTTTTTCCTTATTGATGCGGTTGCGCTTTTTCTTTTTCTTGCTATCCTCATCAAAGTCGGCTTTGTCTGTCCGGTCAATTCTGTCGTCAACTTTTCTGATTTCCTTGATGATGTCATCTTTCATCAGTCTTTTCCTTTCCTGACGCTGTTTTTCCTTTTCTTCCCGTTCCTTGAGCTTTTCCTCTTTCGTTTTCTTCCTCGGGCGGGTCGGCTGGTTCAATGCGTCCAGATCAATCTTTCCGACAACATTGATTCCTGAGACTATTTTTGGCCGGCGGATTTTAAAGACGTCTTCAGTCTGCTGTTTTTCCTTTTCTTTCACGTTGTCCGCTGTTTCTGCCTGGGTATTTGCTTCTTGTCCCGCTTGTATCTCAACAGACTTTTCTTCTGTCTGTACAGCTTCCTGATCTTTGTTCCGTTCCGGCTGTATCCGGGGCTCTTCAGCCCGCTGATCCGTTTCCTCCTCATTTGCTTTTTCAGGGTCTTTTATCTCATTTGTCAATTGCCTGCTGTCCGGTCCCGGCACATTTTCAGCTGGTTGCGGATCTTGCAGTGCGGGCCGGGCGGTATTGCCATTTTTCTTTCGGTTCAGGCTTTCCAAATCAATTTTCCCCACAGGCTTAAATCCGGGGAGCACATATTCAGGATCAGTAACATGTGCGGTTGCGGCATCTTCCTCTTTTTTGTCATCAATTGACACGATACCTTTATTGCGGTCTTTGTTCTGTCGTCCATGACTGATCTTTTCCGATTCAAGTCTCAGGTTCTTGTCGGTTTTGAACTCTTTTACCAGCAGGTCATATTGTTCTTTGGTAATCTGCGTGTTTGGATTGGCTTTTACCTCGAAACCTTTCTTTTGCAGAAACTCAACCACTGTAGTCAGTCCTACATTTAAATCCCTGGTTACTTTGTTTAATCTTATAGCCATATGTTTTTATTAGTCCTCAAATTCTGCCTTTAATATTCTCAACACTTCGTCTACCGTATTTTCTTCCAGGTCGGCTTTTTCTATCAGCATTTCACGGGGAGCGTTAAGTACGCCTTTGGCGGTATTGATACCGATGCTTTTGATGGCATTGATAACCCACTCGTCAATTTCGTCCTTAAATTCATCCAGATAAATGTCTTCCTCACCGGCTGTTCCGTCCAGTTCGCGGTAAACGTCAATCGTATATCCGGTAAGCATGCTGGCCAGCTTGATGTTCATGCCTCCCTTGCCAATAGCCAGTGATACTTCTTCCGGTTTCAGAAACACTTCCGCCTTTTTGTTTTCCTCGTCCATTCGTATAGACGATACAGTGGCGGGGTTCAGCGCACGCTGAATAAACAATTGCGTATTCGGGGTGTAATTGATTACGTCAATGTTTTCATTGCGCAGCTCACGTACGATTCCGTGTATTCTCGATCCTTTCACGCCTACGCACGCTCCTACCGGGTCAATGCGGTCATCATACGATTCAACTGCAATCTTGGCTCTTTCGCCGGGGATGCGCGCGATGCGCTGAATGGTTATGAGTCCGTCGTTTATTTCGGGCACTTCCATTTCGAAAAGGCGCTGCAGGAATACCGGGGAGGTACGGCTCAGAATGATTTTCGGATTGTTGTTCGTATTGTCCACACGTGCCACAACGGCTCTTACGGTTTCTCCCTTGCGATAGAAGTCGCTGGGTATCTGCTCTGTCTTTGGGAGCAGCAGCTCGTTGCCTTCGTCATCGAGCAGAAGCATCTCTTTTTTCCATGTTTGGTAAACTTCGGCGCTTACCACTTGGCCTACCTTGTCAATATACTTGTTATACAGGCTGTCCTTTTCAAGCTCAAGGATTTTAGAAACCAGTGTCTGGCGCAGGTTCAATATGGCACGCCGCCCGAATTCGGCAAAGTTTACCTCATCGGTTACTTCCTCGCCCGCTTCGTATGAGGCATCAATCTTGCGGGCTTCGGTCAGAGTTATCTGTCTGTTGGGATTGGTCAGCTCATCATCGGCCACCACCTCACGGTTACGCCATATTTCAAAATCACCCTTATCGGGATTTACTATCACATCGTAGTTTTCATCTGTTCCGAACATTTTGGCAATCACACTGCGAAAGCTTTCTTCAAGTACGCTTATCATGGTGGTGCGGTCAATGTTCTTCAACTCTTTAAATTCCGAAAATGTATCAATCAAGCTGATTGTTTCCTCTTTCTTAGCCATGGCTCTTATTTAAAATTAATTAGATTTTTAACATATTTTATTTCTCCATAAGCAAACGTCATGTCCTCCTCGACCGGTTTCAGACGTTTTGATCCTTCGGTTTTCACTTTTTTCCGTATCGCCACTACAAATTCGTCTTTGCCGGCGTTTTTCAGCACGCCGCAATATTTCGTGCCTTCATTGGTGAGCACTTCTACTTCTTTCCCTACATGGTTGACATATTGCTGTAGCACTTTAAATGGCTGGCCTATACCTGCCGAACCTACCTCAAGCTCATAATCCTCTTCTTCACGATTCAGTCTTGACTCGATGAAGCGGCTCAGTCTCACGCAGTCTTCAATCCATACGCCTTCCGCATGGTCAATCTCAACTACAATTCTGTCATCGGGGCTTACGGTTACATCAACCAAGAAATAATCTTTTCCGTCAAGCCACTCTTCAACAATGTTTCGGACAATGTTCCTGTCTATCATTCATTTTCTTTTTAATAAATAAAAGAGGAGCTTTTATCAAGCCCCTCGCATATCATCTGTCTCGTTTGCAAAGATACATATAAAAGCCTTTGTTTCCAAAGGTTTAAATAAGTTTCTTTGGCAACAGGGATTTTTTTCATGCATGTCTTGTGTTTCTGTATGCGAATGACTTCGCTTCAACGCCGCGCATTGTCCGCCTTATCGGCCATGCAGGATCCATGCTGTCAAGATTCATAATCCCTGTGAAATCAGTAACAGGCCAGTCTTTTACAAGACAAGGGACATCCGTTCTCTCCACGCGATCAAAGAGGTAAGCGTCTGTCCCTGAACACGGTCACGGGCATCGCATGATCCGTCAGACTTCCGTGAATGCCCGTAGCCTCAGTCCGCTTGCGAAAGCTGCAATACCGCGGTCTGTTTCTTCACGGCCGCCGTATCAGACGGAGCCAGTATTTTCCTATAAGCGGCAGGATCCGTCAGTGTGCTGTACGCCTTTTCCACATCCTTGTCGTTTTTCAGCTGCTGAATGACGGCCCCGCGCTGAAAGTAATAGCGCTGTATGATTTCATCGGCTATCAGCATCTTTATCTCCTTGGAGAAAAGATCCAAATCACGGTCAAGATTATGGGTCAGTTTCTTTTCCAAGGCGTCAAACTCGTCTTCTGCCTCCCCGGCATACCTTTCTACTTTGGCTATTTCTTTCAGTGCCTTCAAGGCTTTCTCGCTCTCACGGTCATACTTGAAACCGGATTTTTTCACCCGTTCCTTAAAGTCGGCGTATTCCTCATCGCTCACCTCGAACTTCTCGGGAGCCGGGACAGCGGGATGTCTCAGGCAGTAATCGGTAGCATAGTCAAACAGCACGTCATCATTGGCCAGATAGATAAGCATGGTAGGCAGCTTCTCCTCTTCAGGCCTGATATCGGGGGTAATGCCGCCTCCGTCACGCACGATGCGCCCGCCCGCAGTATGGAACACATGGGTAAGGCTGTCGGGAATACGCTCGGCCTGTCCGTCGGACGATCGTTTCTGATAGTTGATGGCCTGTACGCAACGTCCGCTGGGGATGTAGTATTTGGATGTCGTGACTTTCAGACTTCCGCCGTATGGCAGTTCGCGGATTACCTGCACCAGTCCTTTCCCATAGGTGCGGCCGCCCACAATGACAGCCCGGTCAAGATCCTGCAAGGAACCTGCCACGATTTCAGATGCCGAAGCGGAATTTCCGTTCACCAGCACGGCAACGGGGATTTCCAGATCAAGCGGTTCCTTGCCGGTCCTGCTTACCGATGACGCCTGTTTCAGCTTGCCTCTGGTAGATACCACCTCCGTACCTTTGGGAATGAACATGCTCAGGATATCGACCGCCTCGTTCATCAGCCCGCCCGGATTGTTCCGCAAATCAAGAATCAGCGAGGTGGCTCCCTTTTCTTTCAAGTCAATAAAAGCGCGGCGCACATCGCGCGAGCATCCTTCAAAGAAACTGCTCAGTACAATGTATCCGGTCTTATCCTTGTACATGCCATAATAAGGAACGGAGGGTGTCTGTATGTTCTCGCGCGTTACTTTCACGGTCTGCGGCCCGGTCACTCCCGGACGTCCGTATTTAAGCAGGAAACTTGTTCCCGCTTCTCCCCTCAGCAGCTCACTCACCTCCTCGGTCGTCTTTCCGGTCAGGTCCTTTCCGTCTATCTCGAGCAGGACATCGCCCGGCTTCAGTCCGGTCTTATGGGCGGCCATGCCTTCGTAGGGAGCGTCAATCACCACGTGATTGCTCCCTTTATGAAAGCGTATGATAGAACCGATGCCGGCAAACTTCCCGGTGGTCATCATCTTAAGCTCTTCATCCTTGCTCTCGGGATAGTAGACCGTATAGGGGTCGAGCCTTGAAAGCATGTAATTGATGCCGTCCTCTATAGAGATCTCAGGATCAATGCTGTCAACATAGCAGATATCAAGCTCGCGGAACACGGAACTGAATATATCCAGATTCTTTGTTATTCCGAAATTATGGGTATCACGGTCGAATCCCCAGAAGACACATGCCACAGACACGGCTCCACACAACACTAAGATTTTTCTGTTGGTCAGTTTCATTGATGCAACTATAAATAAATAAGGTATAATATAAATTCATTTTAATTCGTTCCGGGAAGCAAATGTAAGCTACAAATGATTTATTCAGACAAAATCGTATCAACATTTAACTTTATTTCGTGCCATGTCTCTTCCGGAAGGACTGTCCCTATCGTCTGAATGACGTGTCCAGCCAGTATTGATCCTATACGCCCGCACTTTTCAAGAGACGCTCCGTGCAGATAGCCGTACATGAATCCGGCAGCAAAGAAATCGCCCGCGGCGGTGGTGTCTGTCACCTTTTGTACTTTCATGGCATCCACCCGTATGGTTTTTCCGCCCTGCCTTATCATGGCTCCCCGTGCGCCAAGCTTTATCACCGCTGTCTCGCAGCAGCTTCCCAAATCATTGGCTGCCTGTCCGGGAGATGCCTGCGCAAAAGCCTTTGCCTCTTCTTCATTGGCAAACACAATATCAACGTATTTATCTGCCATCCGCGCTATGAAATCTCTGTCGGCCTCAACAATGTTGTAACTGGCCAGGTCGTAACAGATCTTCATGCCCTCCTGTCTGGCCAGCCGGCAGACATGCTCCGTCAGCTCATGATCCCGCGCCAGATATCCCTCTACAAACAGATACCGGTATCCGTGCAGCATCCCGGCCTGCACATCGGCGGCCGACATCAGTGCCGCGGCTCCCAGACAAGTGGCAAAAGTGCGCTGCCCGTCGGGCGAAATGAATGTCAGTGCCACGCCCGAAGGCTTCTCCGACTCCTGCAGACGGATGTCTATTCCGTGCTCCAGAGCGTTGTTCCTGAAAAAGGCGCCCGCCTCGTCTTTTCCGATCATTCCGATGATTCCCGGCTTCATGCCCATATTGGCCAGTGCCAGCATTGCATTGCAGACAGAACCTCCCGTAGCGCGTCTGGGGCGCATTGCAGGAAACATTTCTTTTATTCTAAGCAGTTCCGTTTCATCTATCAATTGCATGCTCCCTTTAGGTAGGTTCATGGTTTCCAGCAGCCTGTCATTATCAAGCGTTATTAGCGCGTCGACCAGGACATTCCCTATTCCGACAATTTTATCCATACAATGAATTTTTTCGGCAAAGATATTGCATATTTCAATAATAGCCATTACCTTTGCCCGCAAAACAGAAAACGCTTCAGTAGCTCAGTTGGTCAGAGCACCTGACTGTTAATCAGGGGGTCGTTGGTTCAAGCCCATCTTGAAGCGCGAAAGGCGGTCCCGTTGGCGGGGTTGCCTTTTTATATACCCGGATTCTCTATGATAAGGCATTTCCTTTCGTTCCCCGGTCCGTAGCCTGTGTGTTCTCCATCGGGCTGCCGCATGGCCGCACCGGGAAAGGTGCGGATTCGGTATCCATGAAAGGCCGGCGGGGAAATGTCCTGTTTTCTCATCGCCTGAATTTGTGTTTTACGGGCACTATTCATAACTTTGCCTCTGCCTGTCGGCCCCGGAGGACTTTTTTATGAATTTCCGCCGCGGGTTTCAGGAAAATGAAAAATATTCAGTACCTTTATTAGCGATAAGATATGTCTTCAGACAGGAATGTCAAAAAGAGGATATATCCCGCGAAGACATGACACAAGAGCAAGCAAGATGAAGAAGAAGACAGACAGTCCGTACACGGCGGCCATAACGGGCGGAGGCTTTCTCTTTGAGGAGACGGAGGCCCTTTTGCCCCTGCTGCGGTCAGCAGACCGGAAAAGCCTGCTGAGAGAAGAGGCTCTCAACAATAACCTGCTTCACGTCAATTCGGAGAGCTCGCGCAAACGGTATATTGCCGAGATAGCCCGCCGCTATGACGCGATGCCCGTAGCATTCTGGGAAGACTACAAGGCAATGGATGAGGAACGCCGGCGCGTAGCCTTGTTTTTCGTGATACTGAAGACCTACAAGATCTGCTTCGACCTCCATGTGCGCGTAACCATGCGCAAATGGAACGGCATTGCGAAATCTCTGGATTCCGGTGATCTGATGATGGAGTTCCGTGAGATAGCGGCCGGCGACGGGTTTGTCGACTCATGGAGCGAGTGCACCCGCAAAAAAGTGGCCGGTGCCTATCTTTCCATCCTCCGCAAGGCAGGGATGCTGGATGACGGCAATGAGCTGCGCCCCGTCATGGCCTCCGGTATGGACTACTATATAAGGGCCGGAGAGCCATGGTTCCTCGAGGCGTGTCTGCTGCGGCCTTGCCAAATCGACAACATTAAAAGAATGATGACATGACGATAAAAGAGCTTTATGACAAGCTGAACAGCCCCGGCTTTCAGGATACGGAAAGCGGTGACCTGTTTTACAACTTCTTTATCTACCAGTACCCTGCGGAAAAGGAATATGACATCCGCAGGCAGATACAGGAGTTCAAGGCGGATCTCATCCGGCCGGCAAGCTATGTGGACGTGCTTGCGCTGAATCTGTTTGACGAGTTCTGCTCGTTTCTTGACCAGAAGAGGTTCCTGCGCTATCCCTCCATGCTGAGGTATCAGCTGGAGAAAGAGAAGGCGGATCCGTCCAAGGCCCGGAACACGCAAGACACCCTTACTCGCAACGCACACTCGCCTGAGTTCGCGCGGTATATCCATCAGCGCATTCTCGGCCATATCGGGATTAAGGACCTGTACAGGCGTCCTTACGTGTTTCTGTACGGCATCGGTTCCATATACCCGTACCTCCGTGCGAATGAGTTCCTGGCTCTTTATGAGGACTACAACGAGACAGGCAGATACAAGATCATCATATTCTATCCGGGGCATCATGACCGGAACTCGTTCCGTCTGTTCGGCACCTTGCCGGACAATCACGCCTACCGGGCGGCCCTTCTGATTAACGAATAAAACACAGCGGCCATGAAACTAAGAGATCTATACAGCAAGCCTATTGAGCGGACGGTAAATCCCGCCGTCAGCGCGACCAAGTTCGATGCGGAGACCGAACGTACCGAGATTGAGGAATACGTGTTCACAGACGAGATCATCAACGGCCTTTTCCGCATCCTTGATGCCATCATGAACAACCGCCCATACAGCCATATCGGCATCTGGATTGACGGCTATTACGGATCGGGGAAGTCGCATTTCCTGAAATATCTTGACTACTGCATCACTCCCGGTACCCGTGACGCGGCCTTGCAGCGTCTGCTTGATGCCGTAACTGACATCGACCCCATGGACGAGAGGCACAGTCTCGAATTCGGCCGTGAGCAGCTGATGTCCATAGCCGGGTGGCTGAAGCGCGCTGTCATTGACACCTGTATCTTCAACCTCGAAACCAGCTATGACAGCTCCACCGACAAGAAGAAAGCCTTCCTGCACGTGTTCTGGAACGAGTTCAACGGCAAGCGCGGCTTCAACAGGTTCAACATAACGCTGGCGCAGAACCTCGAAAAGCCCTTGGCGGAAAAAGGCGTGTTCGAGGAGTTCAAGGCCCGTATTGCCGGGGAAGGAGGTGACTGGGACGACCCCGGCATGGCCGCCGACCTTATAGACAACGAGCTGGATCTGGTCCTGAAAATAGCCGGAGACCTCGCTCCCTCGCTTTCAGTCGACAGCATCCGCGAGCGCATCATCAGGCGTGACACCGCAATGAGCATCGACCGCTTCGCTATGGAGGTGGCAGGCTACCTGAAAGACAAGGGCGATGACTACCGCCTTGTCTTCCTTGCCGATGAGGTAAGCCAGTTTATCAACAAGGAGCGTGACCGCTACCTCAATCTGCAGGAGATTATCACCAAGCTGTCTGAGACCTGCGGAAACAAGGTATGGGTGGCCTGTACCGCGCAGCAGGATCTGTCTGAAATCATGGACGACTGCCACATTGCCGAGGAAAAAGACAACGAAGGCAAGATTAAGGGACGCTTTGAGGTAAAGGTGTCACTCAAGGGCACTCAGCCCGAAGTGATTACCCAGAAGCGCATTCTCGACAAGAAAGAGGAGGTAAAGCCTTTCCTCGAGGCTTTTTATGACAGTCAGGAGACAGCCTTTGACTTCCAGTTCAAGCTTCCCGTATCTTATGACAACTACGTGTCAAGGGAGAGTTTCGTAGACTACTACCCCTTTGTGCCCTATCAGTTCAAGCTGATTATGCAGGTGTTCAACTCATTCCTTAACCTTGGTTACGTGGCCAAGGAGGTAAAGGGAAACGAGCGGAGCATCATCAAGGTTGTCCACTCTACGGCAAAGGCGAATGCCGGTGCCGAGACGGGCAAGATCATCTCGTTCGACGAGCTGTATAACAGCATGTTCGAGGAAGGCCTGCAGGCCCGCGGACAGAGGGCCGTAGACAACGCCGTCCGCATGGCCCGCGCCTACGGCCGTAACCCCGGACTGGCAGTCCGGGTGGCCAACGTGCTCTTTATGATCTGCAACATCTCGCCTACCGACAGGCTCGTATTCCCCGCTACCATCGACAATGTAACCTCGCTGCTGATAAATGACATGAAGACTTCCCGCCTTACCCTCAAGGACGAGGTGAGGCGTGTTGTGGAGTTCCTCTCTGACAACAACATCATCCGCTGCGAACAGGGGGAGCAGGTATCGTCTGACACCGCACGCTATTCGTTCTATAACGAGGATGAGTACAATGTGGCCCGGCTCATCAGGCAGACGGCGGTCGACTACAACGCCCAGTCCGACCAGATAAGGACGATTTTCTGCAAGTACATCACCGCACTGAAGAACAAGGAGCAGTATATGACCCGCTCGTTCTCAGTGGGCATGAATATCAGGCAGCGATCGTTCCTGCATACCAGCAACCCCGATGTGGTGGTAGAGCTCGTCATAGACAATGACTATGACTCCGCCGAACTCATGGCTCATCAGAACGAGAGCAGACGCATGATTTACTATGCCGGCCCCCTGATTCATGACAACAAGCGCCTTTACAACGACTTTTACTGGTATTGCCAGGTCTGTCTGTATATGGCCACTCCGGAAGCCAAGAACGGAAACATGAAAATACATGACGAGTTCAGAAAACGTGCCGGCGAGCTGTTCAACCTCGCCATAGTCCCCGGAATGCGGAAGATTTTTGACACCTGTCCCATAATATCGGGCATGACCGTGATTGACAGTGCGATACTTGGCTCAAAAAGCGGCAACGACCGTTACCGCGCAGCCATCGCCTGGCACCTGTCGGGCATATACACCAAGGCGGGGCTGGTGAACGGCAGCGGCATGCCCCGCAACACGGAACAGCTGAAAAACGCCATGCTCCGTCCGGTACAGCCCGGTGAATATGGCGGCCTGAACGGGCTTACCGACGCCGAGCATGAGGTTGAAGTCTATCTCAACAGGCAGTTTGCCGAGGCGAACGTGGCCGATGTGCTGGCAAAGTTCGCCAAGGCCCCTTACGGATGGGACAATATCTGCACGCTCTATGTCATTAACGAGCTGGTGCGCCGCCGCCTCCGCGACTACTCATACGACAACGACCCGAATGTGGATATCAGGCTGGCGGCCTCGCGCATAGCGGGCGAGTACGGCAAGTTCACACTGCATCAGGCAAAGGCAATCCCGCCGCGGGTTATCCGCGACTTCATAGATGCGTGGAAAGACATCTTCGGGCTTTCCTCCGCACCGGTCGTGTCTGATGACATGCAGCTTTTCCGCCACTGCCGCGGCTCGGAGAAGGAGAACGGGAACGGGAACGACCGCTCCTTATACGGCCTCATCAGGCATTACAAGGATATCGGGCGGAAAATCGCCGGATATCCTTTCGTAAAGCCCGTTCTTGACATCACCGGGCTGTTCGGGGAATGGCGTGCCGAGCGCGACCCGCTGAAATTCTTCAACGCGGTTATCGAAGGCCGCCGGAATGCGCGTGAGCTCTTAGACAGATGCAAGGACGTGGAGAGGTTCATCAGTGACCAGCTGCCCGTTTACAAGGACCTGCTGCGGTTTGTGGAAGACAACCGTGACAACTTCCCGTTCCTGCCGCAGGATATGCAGGAAGCTGCCGGCAAGATGCTGAAAATCAAAGACGATGCGTGGCCTGTCACAGACTTCCGCGCTTACGTCAGGCTTCAGCTCCGGATCTCTGACGCGCTCAACGGAGTCCGTGAGGCGATGCGCGAAAAGATCCGCGCCGCCTATGACGAGCAGTTCGGTTACCTTAAACAGGCGGCCGAAAAGCAGGGTGTCCCCTTGTCCGTGCTTGCCGGCCGTGAGGAGACCATACGCCGGATGACATCCCCCGACAACATTCTCGTCCTCCGTGACAACCTCAATGACGATGCGTTCTATCAGGAGCAGATCCGCCGGATTATGTCATACAATCCCCGCAAGGAAAAGAAGATTCTTCCGGCCTCGCTCGACACGCGCACCAGGCTGCCGATCTCTACGGAGGAAGACATTGACCGCTACCTTGAAGGCCTGCGCCGGCAGCTGCGGAAGCTCATGGAAGGCTATGACGGAGTGATGATAACAAAATAGCGTTAAAAAACATACACTGCCTATGGACACGAACAAGATAAGGCGTTTTGCGGTGTGGGCCCGTGAGAGGCTGCGT
>CAYUIJ010000038.1:0-20391 GCA_964444735.1 uncultured Bacteroides sp.
AAAAGGATGCAAGGATGGCTAAGGCCTTGTGCCGCAGGGCGGTCCGGGCACTAAGCCGTGAGGTTTTTCCCGCTTTCATATAGGTGAGCGGCATGTCCATAGCGGAGCTTTGTGTGAATCGGGTCCGGGAAACGGGCTGTTCTATGCCGGTACGCTGGCAGGGAAAATTGCCGTGTCCGTAGCCCGTATCCGGCGGATGGCGCTTTATGCGCCTCTTTTTTCGCGGATTCGCGATGCCGTTGATGACGGCGATACCGCCTCCGTTTTCCGCTCCGGACCCGGCAGGTGACGGTGTGATCATGCCCTGCCGTCATTGCCATGCCCGGAGCGGAGCCCTATAGTATACGGGATCTGTTCCGGCTCATCGGCCTGACCGGGAATACAGGCATTCCTTCCGTTTAGGCACTTGTCAAAAACATATTGACACTGTCATATTGTATTGTTCCCGGTCGTATTCTCCTGTGAACCGCTGCCGGGTCTTTATTTTAGCGGCTGTTTGTCTTTCAGTAAGTCACGTATCTCGGTAAGCAGCTGTATGTCGGCGGGAGGGGGTGGAGGGGTGGCCGGCTCGGCCGGTTTTTCTTTCTTTTTGTTCAGGGCGTTCACTCCCTTTATCAGCATGAAAACAGAAAACGCGATAATGATGAAATCGAAAGTCACCTGCAGGAAGTTTCCGTAGTTGATGGAAACCGCGGGTGATATGACCGTGTCACCTTCCATTACAGCCTGTTTCAGCACGATTTTTAAATCGGTGAAGTTTACGCCTCCGGCCAGCAGTCCGACAGCCGGCATAATGATGTCGGCAACGATGGATGACACGATTTTTCCGAACGCGCCGCCAATGATGATACCCACAGCCATGTCGATCACGTTGCCGCGCATGGCGAATTGTTTGAACTCTTGCAGAATCTTCTTCATGATTGTAATTTTTTAAGTTGATTGTTATTCCTGTTAATTTAATAATTTAGAATTAATCTGAACAATATGCCGGCCTGATTCTCCGTAATACGCGTAGTCGGGCCGGATGGCCCGTATTTGCATTGCAGTCAGGCAGACAAAGAACGTAAGTCTGAACGGCAAGAAAGCCTCGCGGCTTCAATAAACCGCTTGGTCCGTGCCTCGACAGGCAAATGTAGTTGCCAGATTTCTTTTATGCAAGTTTTTTGTGAAAAAGTTAAAAAACTGACAGGAAAGCCGCCAAGAGAGGATATTCTGAGTGTCAAGGCAGGCTCTTCCGGAGTGATGCGGCCGGATTTCAGCAAGGATTGCGTCAGTGCCGGGATCTACGCTGCCGGCCGGCTTCCAGCTGTTTCCGTGAGGACGTTTGACAGGTATCCGGTATCTGTCGGCAAGTACGGCAGTCGGATAGCCGTTGGGGCGGATGGAAACGGACCGCCTCAATGCCGGGATGATTGCGGGGATCCGCACGGACTTGTCCCCGCGGCTGTGCAGGGGGAGGCTGCATCTTTTTAGGGGCACGCAATGTTTTGAGGCAATGGAATGCATGAATCACGAAAAAAATCCGTTTCTCATTCAGTGCCGCGCTGCGGAACGGCAATTTCCGGCAAGCTCCCGGATCCGTAAGGCGTTGTCATGGCATGGATCAGGCATGACCGCCTGTTAATTAGCATTATTTAACGTAATAATGATGGCCTGTCTGCTTGTTATTTTAAAAAAACTTATTACAAAATGTTTCTTTACAGGTTGAATTTTTATATCTTTGCGATAAGTAAAGGACTTAAATTTTAAATTATAATAAACAACAGTTAATAGCTATGATTAGAAAATCAAGTTTGCCGTTTTTTATGGCGTTGGTCTTTGCTATGTCATCTTGTAGCAAAAAAGTTGAGTTGTCTTCTGATTATTTTACTACGACACCTCAGGTATTGGAAGCTGTGGGAGGTAAGGTTCCTGTTACCATTAACGGGAAGTTCCCTGAAAAGTATTTTAAGAAGAAAGCCGTTGTCACCGTTACACCGGTGCTTCGCTGGAATGGCGGCGAGGTGAAGGGCGAGTCTGAAACGTTCCAAGGAGAAAAGGTTGAAGGAAACAGCCAGACTATTTATTACAAGGCCGGAGGCAATTATACAATGAAGGCTTCTTTTGACTATGTCCCTGAAATGGCGAAGTCTGAGCTGTATCTGGAATTCCGGGCTGCGGCGGGGAAAAAGGCCGTTGATATTCCGGCCATTAAGATTGCTGACGGCGTGATTGCCACTTCAGAGCTGGTGAAGAATACTTTGGCGAACGCGAATACCGCGAATGCCGAGGATGCTTTCCAGCGTGTGATAAGGCAGGCCAAAGAGGCTAACATCATGTTCTTGATCCAGCAGGCCGGTCTGCGTCAGAGCGAGCTAAACTCAGACGCCGTAAAGGAGTTCAATCAGACGGTAATGGATATCAATGCCGACCAGAAAGGCAAACTGATGGAAAATATCGAGATTACGGCGTTTGCCTCTCCTGACGGCGGCGTTGAGTTGAATGACAAGCTGGCCGGACAGCGTCAGAAGAATACGGAGGACTATCTTAACAAGCAATTGCAGAAAGAGAAAATAGAAGCCAATGTAGACGCGACTTATACGGCTCAGGACTGGGAAGGATTCCAGGAACTGGTCTCCAAATCGGATATTCAGGATAAGGACTTGATTCTCCGCGTGCTTTCCATGTATCAGGATCCGGAGCAAAGGGAGACTGAAATCAAGAACATTTCCTCTGTGTTTAAGAATCTGGCCGAAGACATTCTTCCTGCATTGCGCCGTTCGCGCCTGACTGTAAACTATCAGCTGATAGGGCGCTCGGATGAGGAAATTCTGGACGCGTTTAAGAATGATCCGAAAGTGCTGAGTGTGGAAGAGACCTTATACGCATCGACACTGGTGGATACCGATGCTGAGAAAGAGGCAATCTTTAAGGCCGCGGTACAAAACTATCCGGATGATTACCGCGCGTACAACAATCTGGGAGAGCTGGCTTACAGGGCAGGCGATTATGATAAGGCTGAAAGCTTTTTCAAATCGGCTCTTCAGAAAAATCCTTCCTCGGCCGAGGCGAATGCCAATCTGGCCCTGGTCTCCGTGATTAAAGGCGATAAGACCGCAGCCCAGACTTATCTGGCAAAAGGAGCCGGTGCCTCCTCCTTGAACGAGGCATTCGGCAATTATTACATTACGGAAGGGCAGTATGAAAAGGCCGTGACTTCGTTTGGCGATGCCAAGACAAACAGTGCCGCGCTGGCTCAAATCCTGACCAAGGACTACAATAAGGCCAAAGCGACTCTGGAAGGTGTCAAGAACCCTGACGCGTATACCTCATATTTGTCTGCAATCCTGGGAGCGCGTACAAACAATGCCTCCATGGTGATTGGCAATTTGAAGAGCGCTGTCGCCAAGGACCCGTCTCTGGGAAGGAAGGCGGCTACGGATCTTGAATTCTCTAAATATGCCGCGAATGCTGAATTCCAGGCATTGGCAAAATAAACGGGTTCAGGCAATAGATCCTTGAATGCGGCGTAGGGTGAGGGATGTACGTGGAAAAGGTATGTCCCTCTTTTTGCTTTGCATGTTTTTCAATTGCGGATGCTTCCTCATGCATCGGCCGCTTTTTACCGGGGATGACCGGCTTTTAAGAACCTAATGTGGTATTTGCGGGCAATGGCAATATATGATGATGTTATGTATTCATTAAGGAAAATGCTGGCATTTCCGTGCAGGGTCCGTCAAAGCTTAGGCTTTGGGGTTCATTCTCCGTTTATGTATCAGTTGATTGCCGGTGTCTTTTATGAGCGTATCCCGTACTATTCTTACGGCCGCCTGATGCGGGTCAGGCCTGTAAAAGGGCTGCCCGGCTGTCCGGTAAAGACAAACAAGCTGTTGTTCAGACTGGTAAATTATTTCCAGCCTTCTGATATTATGGAATTTGGCACGGGAAACGGAATGAGTGCTGTGTGGATGTCATCTGCGAAGAAATGCGATTCCGTTATGACTTGTGACGGACCGGATTCGTGTGATGACGGCAGGATGGAGCGGTTCTTTTCCGAATATCCGGCAATAAGATACGTGCCTTCTTTTCCGGTAAATGAGCTTAAGGCCTTTCTGGAAGAAAAAAAAGGAGCTTTGGGCTTTGTGCATATAGCGCATACTGATAAATATGAAGAAATATTTGAGACGCTTCTTGGTAAAGTAAACTCAGATACTGTTATAGCCATAGAGAATATCAGTGGCTCTTCAAAAAGGAAATGGTGGAAGAAAATCGAGTGTGACGAACGCACTGGAATAACTGTGGATTTATATGACACAGGCATTGTATTGTTTGATAAAAAGTATGCAAAGCGGGCTTATAGACTGATTTTTTAAAATAAACGGGATGCTGATATGAAGAAAAGCGTGATTTATACAAGAACCGGAGACACAGGCATGACAAGCCTGGCCGGAGGCGTAAGAGTGCCCAAGACGCACCCTCGTGTGGAGGCTTACGGAACTATAGATGAACTGAACTCACAAGTGGGTTTGTTGATAACTTATGTCCCGGACGATGCGGAACGGGAACAATTACTGGAAATACAGGGCAGGCTTTTTTCTGTAGGCTCATATTTGGCTGCCGATCAGGAATGCAAGGAATTGCGCCTGCAGAGTATGATTCGTCAGGAAGATGTGGAGCGTTTGGAACATGCGATTGATAAAATGGATTCATTGCTGCCTCCCTTGAGACTTTTTGTCTTGCCGGGCGGATCCCGCGCGGCGGCTGTATCACATGTTTGCCGGACGGTCTGCCGCCGTGCGGAACGCTGTATCTTGTCTTTGGCGGAAACCGTTGATATTGATTCTGTATTGACGGCTTATGTCAACCGGCTGTCAGATTATTTTTTCGTTTTGGCACGCCGGCTAAACAATTTGAACGGCATGCATGAAAATATATGGCAAAAGCCTTGCGGATGACAAATTTTATAGTATTTTTACGACCGGATTGAATAAAAACGTTTTAGAGATCTATGTATTGGACATTGGAACTGGCATCAAAACTGGAAGACGCTCCTTGGCCGGCAACTAAAGAAGAGCTGATAGATTATGCTATGCGTTCAGGAGCTCCCATGGAAGTAATAGAAAATTTGCAGGAAATTGAGGATGAAGGCGAAATATATGAATGCATAGAAGATATTTGGCCTGATTATCCGAGTAAGGAAGACTTTTTCTTTGATGAGGATGAATACTGATTCTTTCAGGCAGGAATTGATCTTTTGGCAGTCGGAATAATTTTTAAGATGAGATACAGGTAATGTCGGGTATGGTTATTTGTATCTCATTTTTTATGGAATTTCTTTTATTGCGCCGATGTTCGTTGAAGAATCAGGGAAAATATGTTGGAAATTTCCCATCTTTGTAAATAACATATTAAAAAGGATTATTATGGAGAAAGTTTTGAAGGCTGTTCTGCTTTTGGTTATTATGAGTGCGGCAGTTCCCGTGCAGGCTCAGTGGCAATGGGGTATACGCGGAGGCGTAAACCTTGCCAAGGCGTCTTTTAGTGGAGGTAATTTGAAAAGTGACGGTTTTACAGGCTTTTTTATAGGTCCTGTGGCGGAATTTACTGTTCCTGTAATTGGGATCGGAGCAGACGGGGCTGTTCTTTTCTATCAGACCGGCATTAAGGCTGAAGGTGAGACTTTAAAGCGTCAGTCTGTCGAAATACCTGTGAATTTGAAATACAATATTGGTCTGGGGCGTGTTTTGGGCGTTTATATCGCGGCTGGCCCGCAATTTGGCATAGGGCTTGATGATGATGAATGGAAAGATTCTGACGGTTCTTCTTTTTCATTTAAAAAAACGGATTTAAGCTTGAATCTGGGAGCCGGCATTAAACTGATAAGACATTTGCAGGCAGGATTTACATATAACATACCTTTAGGAAAAACAGCGGAGTATGATGGAGCCGCAAATGCCGCGGGAGATGCTTTTTCCGCAAAGCTTAAGACATGGCAGCTCCACATAGCCTATCTGTTCTGATCTTTTCATGACTATGGCAATAATAGATAAGGACTGTCAAAGGATAAGCCCGTCAGGGAAAAGCCGTTCTGTGTATGTATCTGCATTGGCTGTCTGCATATAGCAGCCGGAAAGCGGCTTTGGCATTTTGGTATCCGGAGTGTTTTTGAAATCTTTCATCGGGTCATCTCCCGGGACGGGTATGGACTGACGAGACCGTTCCTTTCTGTGTCCGGTCGGTTGTCTGATGACGGCTTACCATGAACTCAGTGGCCTGAAGCATGGAGAAGCAGTAATCTTTCAGCTTCTTGAAGGCATCGTTCATAGAGACAGGAACGGGTTTGCCCTCTGAGAGATCATAGCAGAATTCTTTCTTCACCACAGGGTTATAGACATACAGGTGCAGGCTGTCGCGTGCGGCTACGGTATTGTCGGCCGTATAGAACATGGCCGGACGTTTCTCTTTCATCAGGTTGATGCCGAAATTGTTTTGTGTATAGCTGATACCCAGCATGTCCAGCAACGTGGGAGCCACGTCCACCTGTCCGGCGAAGCCGGTGCGTTCTTGCGGCGCGATATCTTTCCCGTGTATGATAAGCGGAATGTGATTGTACGACTGCGGCAGCTCACAGTCGGCCTTTCCCACCATCTTGCCGTGATCGGCCAGCAGTATGAAGATGGTATTGTCAAACCATGTTTCCTTGCGCGCACTCTCCATAAAGCGGCGGATGCTCCAGTCGGCATACTCCACGATTTGCTGTTCGGTAGACGGGTTTCGCGGATGGAAATACGGCGGAATGATATACGGCGGATGGTTGCTGATGGTGAGCAGGGTGGCAAAGAAAGGCTTGCCGCTCTGTGCGTGGCGGCTCAGTACCGGAAGCGCGTAGGAGAACAGGTAATCGTCTTGCACGCCGAATCCGTTGACCACTTTCTCTTTCGGATAGTTTTCCTGTGAGTAGATTTCCTGATAGCCGTTGGTGCGCAGGAAAGCGTTCATGTTGTCATACTGCGACTCGTGCGTCATGAAGAACATCGTGCTGTAACCGTTGTCACGCAGCACGGTAGGCAGTCCCGAATAGGCGGGAATGACCGATCCTTTCATGGCATTGCGCTTCATGACAGAGGGAAAGGAGTAAAGCGTGGCATAAAGTCCGTGATTGGTGTGGTTGCCGGCCGAGTAGAAATTGCAGAAACTCATAGACTGATGGTAGAGGCTGTCAAGATAGGGGGTGAGCTCCATATCCTGTCCGAACCGCCTCATCAGGCTGGCCGACATTGACTCCATGAAGATAATCACCACGTTTTTCCCCGCAGGTACCGTGTCGGCCTTCACTTTGCGCGCTATGGGCGATATGCCTTTGATGCCTTCGCGTCTCAGATACCGCCGTGTGTTAATGACGGCCTTGTATTCATTCATCAGATGCAGGGTGCGGTTTTCCTTGCGCATGTCGTCTGCCACGCTGGCCATCAGGTTAAAAGCCGGGTTCACACCCATCTGGTTCAGCACGGGGTTCAGGCAGTAGTAGGCCGCACTCACCTTGATGGGGTTGTAGCCCGTGCGTCCGCGTATGCCGAACAGGCACAGTCCGATGAGGCATGCCGAGATGACGAGTCTGGCGATCAGCTGTTTTTTCCTATCGGGAGTACGGCACTGTCGGAGGGCGCGTTGCAGCTTGCGGTGGTAAAGGCGGATGAGGTATCCGAAGAGGATAACCGCTGCCAGGAAGCAGCCTATGTAGACGTAGTAGGAGCTTTCGCCCGCAATCATGCCGGCCGTGACGGCACCGTATTCAAACCAGTTGAAGATGGAAGAGTTGATAGGTCTGGTAAAATACAGAAAGTAAGGTATATTGGCCGCAGCAATCAGGAACACGATGCTGTAAAGCACGCAGAGATAACAGATGATAAACCTGAACAGCGGCTTTCCGTAGTAGTTGAACAGGGAAGAGATGCACAGCAAGGTGAGCGGCAGGATGAGCACATAGCACGCGATGACATTGTCAAACCACACGCCTCGTATGAAAGCCGTCAGTTGCAGCCCGAAGTCTTCGCGGATATTGTCGGGGAGCTGGTGACGCGCGTTTGTCCATAGCAATACCCTGAAAAGAGTGAGGATAACGAGTGCGGTGATGTGTACCGCCATTAGAAAGACGAACGATTTGAAAAATCTTCTCATGCTTTGGGGCCTCTAAATGTTTTCCGGCTTCAAAGTTACGATAAAGAAATGTCTCATTTGTGTTTCTATGCAATAAAAGTATTATGCGGTATGATAAAAAATCCCGTTCATTCCCTGTGTCATGGCATTCTTCCGGCAAAACGGCCTGCCCCTCATGGCCGCCGTATCTGTTTGATGACGGCCAGCAGACGGGCGGTGTCTGATAAGTCTTTCCACAGTCCCGCGCGGCAGGCCGTGCTTGTGCACGCGGATCAGTACGGCTATTTTCCCGGACTTCTGACAGCGTTTTTTATTTCGTCCGAAAGCCGTATGTCCATGGATGAGACTTCCGTTTGTCCTTTGTTCTGAAATCAGATTTGCAATCTGCTGTTTTGGTCAGGCAAAGGTAGTGAAATATCAATGGTTTGCGCATAAAGTCCGTGTACATGTGCGAAAGGTCATAAAAAAGAATGCTTTTGGATTTTTTTCTTTCGTGAATGAACTTGAATTTAAAAAGATGCGCTATTTTTGCAACTGATTATAAAGGGTGGAAAGCAAATGACCAATGATTCTCGGTTTTTGATAGATATTGATAAGGTACTGAAGTCAAAGTTGGGAAACCGCAGCCGGTATGTCCCGGGCTTTGTTGTCTCTTATTTAAAACATATCGTGCATCAGGATGAGATCAACGAGTTTCTTATGCGTGTTGAAGATAAGGCGGGAGTAGATTTCCTGAAAGAAAGCATGAAATTTCTTGATACGAAGCTTGATGTGAAAGGAATAGAGAACTTACCCGATGACCGGCTCTGCACTTTCGTGAGCAATCATCCTCTTGGCGGGCAGGACGGAGTGTCGCTTGGCTATCTGCTGGGAACACACTATGACGGGCATATCAAATATCTGGTAAACGACCTGCTGATGAATCTCAAGGGCCTGGCTCCGCTGTTCATACCTATCAACAAGACCGGATCGCAGGCCAGAGACTTTCCCATGATGGTGGAGGCCGCTTTCCGTTCGGACAATCACATCATCATGTTTCCTGCCGGACTCTGCTCACGCCGCCACAACGGGGTAATTCGTGACCTGAACTGGAAGAAGACATTTATAGCCAAAAGCGTGGAGACGCATCGCGATGTGGTGCCCATTCATTTCGAAGGCCGGAATTCAGACTTCTTTTATAATCTGGCCAATCTCTGCAAGGCACTGGGCATTAAGTTTAACATTGCCATGCTCTATCTGGCCGATGAGATGTTCAAGAACCGGCACAAGACCTTTAAGGTCTCTATCGGGAAGCCCGTTTCATGGCAGACTTTCAACAAGTCTAAGACACCCGCTCAATGGGCCGAGTATGTAAAAAGCATTGTATATAGTTTATAGAAACAAGAAAACAGAAAATATGGAAGATATCATTGCGCCTGTCAGTAAAGAAGCGCTGAAATCGGAATTGACTGAAGACAAGCGTCTTCGTTTTACGAATAAGAGCAATAATGAAATATATATTGTAACTTATCAGGATTCGCCCAATGTGGTGCGCGAGATAGGCAGGCTGCGTGAAATAGCTTTCCGTGCGGCCGGCGGAGGTACCGGAATGAAACTTGACCTTGATGAGTATGATATGATGGAGAATCCCTACAAGCAGCTCGTGGTATGGAATCCGGAGGCCGGAGAAATTCTGGGAGGTTACCGCTATCTGCGCGGAACCGACGTGAAGTTTAATGCCGATGGACAGCCGAAACTGGCTACCGCACACCTGTTTCACTTCTCTGACGAGTTTCTGGAAAATTACTTGCCCACTACCATCGAGCTGGGACGCTCGTTTGTCACCCTTGAATATCAGTCGACCCGTACCGGATCGAAGGGACTGTTTGCACTTGACAACCTGTGGGACGGACTGGGAGCCCTCACCGTGGTAATGCCCGAAGTGAAATACTTCTTCGGAAAGGTGACCATGTATCCATCGTATAACCGTTTCGGCCGTGACATGATTCTCTATTTCCTCAACAAGCATTTCGAGGACAAAGACAATCTTATCATGCCGTTCAAGCCGTTGCAGATTGAGACAGATCCGAGTGTGCTTGAGAAGATTTTCTGTAAGGAGTCGTTCAAAGAAGACTATAAGATTCTGAACACTGAGGTGCGCAAACTGGGATACAACATCCCGCCGCTGGTGAATGCCTACATGGGCCTGTCGCCCACCATGCGCATGTTTGGTACGGCCGTCAATTACGGCTTTGGCGATGTGGAGGAAACCGGTATACTGATAGCTGTTAACGAAATTCTCGAAGAGAAACGCATACGCCACATCGAGTCATTTGTGAAACGGCATTCCGAAGCTCTGAAGATAACCTCAGGCGCCAACCGGGTGATATATGAAGAGAAGAAAAAGACGGCTGCCAAGTGACGGTCTTTTCATGCTATGCTATACGCTTGACAACGAAAACAGCTCCCTTTGCCGTGACGTGCAGGGGAAGCTGTTATTATACAGGCTGATTTGATATGAGGCCGGCCGGGGTGTATGGCCCTGCTCTCACACGGCCGGCAGACTATTGCCGTTGATCTTGCGGTAGAGATCGATGGCATATACATCGGTCATGCCCGACAGATAGTCGAGCACTGCCTGTATGCGTCCGTAGAGAGTAGGTGCGTGCACGTTGTACTGGTCTGATACACGGTTGATAAGCAGTTGCGAGTATGCCTTTTCGGGTGCCATCACCGCTTCGATGATCAGGTCGAGCAGCGTCATGATGATCTTGAAACCGGCCAGCTCGATGTCTACCACATCTTTCGAGCGGTATATCTTCTGACAGGCTCTGCGCGAGCACTCTTCGTAGGCTGATCTTACCAACGGACTTACGTGCTGAATCAGAGTGCCGTTGAATTTTCCGGCCAGCAGTTCCTCTTCGTAATCCACAAAAGCACGCGTACATTCCTTGACCATGCATCCGATGACCGATGAGCGCAGGTAGGCCACCTGTTCGTTGGCATCGCTTACCATGTTGCAGACGCGGCTCATGTATTCGCGCTTCTCTTCGTTGAAGAATCCCAGAAATAGTTTCTTGACTTCTTCCGTGCTCACCAGCTTGAGCTTGTGGGCATCCTCCATATCCATTACCTGATAGCAGATGTCATCAGCCGCCTCTACCAGATATGCCAACGGATGGCGCACATAGCGCAGCGGCTCTCCTTCGCCGCTCAAACGGATGAGGCCCAGTTCATCGGCAATGCGCCGGTAGTCGGCCGCCTCGCTGATGAAGAAACCGAATTTGGCTTTCTCGCGTGCCAGTGACGAGGCGAACGGATATTTCACGATGGCGGCCAGCGTGGAGTAAGTCATTACGAAGCCTCCCTTGCGCCGTCCAAGGAACTGATGCGTGAGCAGTCGGAACGCATTGGCGTTTCCTTCGAAATGTATCAGGTCTTCCCATTCCTCGGGAGCAAGTCTTTCTTTCAGATACAGCCCGTTGCCTTCAGAGAAGTAGGTGCCTATGGCCCTTTCACCCGAGTGCCCGAAAGGCGGGTTGCCCAGATCGTGTGCCAGACAGGCAGCCGACACGATGGCATCTATCTCAGCGAGATGTGTACCGTGCAGTCCGGGGTGTTTGCTTAGCAGTGCCTTGGCCGAGTCGTTTCCAAGCGATCGTCCTACGCACGATACTTCCAGACTGTGTGTAAGACGGTTGTGTACGAAGATGCTTCCCGGCAGCGGAAACACCTGTGTCTTGTTTTGCAGGCGGCGGAAAGGGGCCGAGAAAATCAGCCGGTCGTAATCACGCTGAAATTCGCTGCGGTCGTCTTTCCTCACGGCATGGAGCTCTTCCAGTCCGAAGCGTTTGTTTGACAGAAGTTGTTGCCAGTTCATCATAAGTAACTTGTTTGTTGCAAAAGTAGCCTTTTCCCGGATATTTCCGAAATCTTTTCAGGCAAAATACCCGGTTTCCCGGAAATGTTGAGACGGTTATTCCAATGCCGGAGATTACCGTTCAAAAATACGGATACCAAAGCGTTATCAAGAATGATGAGGAAGATTATGTCAGTCATGTAGCAAGGCCAGATACAAGTGCGCGTCATTTTTTTTTGTTGGCTTAGTCTCAAAGGCCCTGTTGATCATCCTTGCAAAATGGAAAACACTGTATAACCCCGGTTTTAATTGTAGCCCATAGGGAGAATGTATTGCCAGACTTAATCAGACAGCTAACCAGGGGATGGTGACGGGCGGAATCTGCCGGGAAAATCATTTTAAACGAATTTCGCATAACTCTGTCTTTTTATAGCTGTATGAATTGAATCCGTCAACGGGACTTCTGTCACATTGACCTTCTTAAATAAATGAAAATCTTTATTGTTATGTTTTGCAGATTGAGTATTTTCGCACGTTATTACGTACTGAACGAAAATAAGCAATGAACGTAAGAATCATAAACAGGTCAAAACATCCGTTACCCGCTTATGCTACGGCCCTTTCGGCCGGAATGGATCTGCGGGCCAATCTTGATAAGCCCATCGTACTGAAGCCGCTTGAAAGATGTCTGGTGCCGACGGGACTTTATATTGCACTGCCAGAGGGATATGAAGCACAGGTGCGTCCCCGTAGCGGACTGGCCATTAAGAAAGGTATCGGAGTGCTGAACTCTCCCGGAACCATTGATGCCGACTATCGTGGAGAAATTTGTGTCATACTGGTCAACCTCTCAGCCGATGAGTTTGTGGTGGAAAACGGTGAACGCATCGCACAGATGGTGATTACACGCCACGAACAGGTGACATGGGACGAAGTGGAAACGCTTGACAGCACAGGGCGTGGAGAAGGAGGATTTGGACATACGGGAAAGAAGTGAGCTGCATTATGAAAACGTTTTTTTCAAATATACGTCTGGGAATTGTGATACTCGTGCTTGTTGCTCTTTCGAGCTGCGGGACATCGCACAAGGCACAGAAACAGCCTGCTCCCGCACAGCTTGCCAAAGTCAGTCTCTCGGCCGATGAACAGCGTAAGTTCGACTATTACCTTATTGAAGCCATGCGTCTGAAACGTAGTGGAAGCTATGATGCATCGTTCGAACTTCTGCGCCATTGCCTTTCTATTGACCCCACATCGGCTACCGTTCTCTATCAGCTGGCACAGTGTTATGCCACGCTCAATATGCCCGATATGGCAAAGGCTGCCTTTGAAAAGGCTGTGGCCCTGAATCCTGACAATTTCTGGTATAAGCAGACTCTTGCCGGCTTCTACCTGAAACGCGGACTTACAGAAGAAGCTATAAAACTGTATGAAAGCATGGTAACCCGGTTTCCCAAACGTAGTGAACCGCTGGTGAACCTCATAACCCTTTATGAACGAGTCAACGACTATCCCGGAGTAGTGCGCACACTCAACCGGTTAGAGCGCAAGGAGGGCAAGTCGGAAATGATAACCATGCAGAAATTCAGAATATACTTACAGATGGATAGCATGGACAATGCTTTCCGCGAGGTAGAGAGTCTGGTGAAAGAATATCCCAATGATACCCGTTACAAACTTCTGCTGGCCGAGGCCTGCCTTGAAAACAACCGTACCGGTGAGGCACTCACCACTATCAAGGAAGTGCTGGCCGAAGAGCCTGACAATCCGCAGGCGCAGCTCGCCATGGCCGGATATGCACAGCAAATGGGTGACGACTCGCTGTACAATGCGCTGACCGAACAGGCTTTGCTCAACCAAAGACTTGATAATCAGACCCGAATGAATCTCATGCGCCAGCTCATTATCGGTGCCGAACAGACACCGGCCGATACCGTGCAGCTGTTTTCGGTTTTTGACAAGATGACGGCTGCTGAAAAGGGAAATACCGACATGAGCATGCTTTACGCACAGTATATGATTACGAAAAAGATGCCTCCCGCACGCGTGAAACCCATTTTGTGGCATATTCTTAAACTTGAGCCTGACAATAAGGCAGCACGCCTTCAGTTGCTCTCTTATGCCGTGAACGAGAACAATTACAAGGAAGCCATTGACATTTGCAGTCCTGCTCTCAAATACAATCCCGATGTGATAGAGTTTTATTACTATCTGGGCATTTCCTATTATCAGAACGAACAGAATGATGATGCATTGGCAACTTTCTCCAAAGGGGCGGAAATGATTGCACCCGATACCGACAAGAAACTTGCATCGGATTTCTATCTGCTGATAGGAGACATCTGTCATGAGAAAGGTAAAGACGAAATGGCTTATGCCGCATACGACTCATCGCTTGTCTATTTTCCCGAAAACATTCCTGCGCTCAACAATTATGCCTACTACCTCTCACTTGAAAAGAAGGACCTTGACAAGGCAGAAGAGATGAGTTACAAAACGGTGAAGGCCGAACCGCAGAATGCCACTTATCTTGATACGTATGCCTGGATTCTTTTTGAGAAAGGCCGTTATGCCGAAGCCAAGATCTACATTGATCAGGCCATATTGAATGACAAGGAACCCGGTGCCACTGTATTTGAGCATTGCGGAGACATATATTATATGAACGGTATGCACGATGAGGCCCTTGACTATTGGAAAAAGGCGGAAGATGCCGGAGAGGGCGCCTCGGAGATGCTCGGCCGCAAGATTAGACAAAAAAAATACATTGCCGAATGAAAATAGCAAAACCGAATCTGCCAGCCTGTCTGATGCTGGCGGTGATATTACTGGCCGGATGTAAGTCGGCACGACATGTCACTACAAACAGCAGTGTGACCGAGAAGACTATCGCACACAGCTGTGTAGAGAATCTTGTGAGCCGAAATGCCGGAATTGATGGAATGGAGGCGCGTATGCGCTTCTCGATCCGCGTGGGCGATAAAGATCTCAATGTGAGCGGAAACCTGCGAATGAAGAAAGATCGCATCATACAGCTGCAGCTTATAGGACTGGGCATAATTGAAGGCGGGCGCATTGAGTTTACCCCCGATTCTGTATTGCTCGTTGACCGGATTAACCGCTGCTATATCTCTTCCGGCTATGACGGAATAGGTTTTTTGCGTAACGCGCGGATTGACTTCTATACCCTGCAGGCCTTTTTCTGGAACGAACTGATATTGCCGGGCAGGGCACATGTGACTGATTCTGATGTGGAAGAATTTGATATGCTCAGCCTGAACGGAAAGACCGTACTCAGCATGCGGGGCAAGTCTCTTCCATATTACCGCTTTTATACCGATGCGGCAGGGACACGGCTTGAACGTACGGAGTTTGAGCCTCATGTGCGTTATCGGGCAGACTGTGACTATGCTTCGTTTGTACCTTTTGCAGGGAGTGATTTTCCATCGTCTATCGTGCTTACACTGAGCGGAGAAAAGTTGCCCGTTGTGCTTTCTCTTTCGCTGAGCCGTATGAATGAGATATCATCGGCACCCGAACCTACAAGAGTGTCAAGGCGCTATAAAAGGATAGATCCGAAAAAAGTGATTGACATGTTGCTGAATGAACAAATGAGATGAAACGGATAGTGACGGCTGTGTGCATGTTGGTTACGGTACTGGCCGTATCGGCACAGACCAGCAAGACCATTGGAGAACTGCAGAACAAGCGCCGTTCCCTGCAGAAAGATATTGCACGATCGGAAGAGATGCTTCTCTCTACCAAGAAAGACGTGAGTAGCCAGTTGAATGACCTGAATGTGCTGACCGGACAGATAAGCGCGCGTGCCATGCTGATTACATCCGTCATAAACGATGTGAAAATCCTCGATGAAGAGATTGGAGAACTTGAGAAACAGATAACCGTATTAGAACGACAGCTGAAAGACAAGAAAGACAATTATGCCATCTCGCTCAATTATCTTTACAAGAAACATTCCATTCAGGAAAAGCTGCTCTTTATTTTCTCGGCTGATGATCTGAACCAGATTTATCGGCGCATGCGTTATGTACAGGAATATGGTAATTTTCAGAAGCGTCAGGCTGAAGACATCCAGCGCAAGAAAAAGGAGATAAGCGAGAAGGAAAGTCAGTTGCGTGAGGTGCGTATGGAAAAAAGCGGACTGCTCGATTTGCAAAAGGCTGAACAGGAAAAGCTGGAAAAACAGCAGAAGAAACAGCGTGTTCTGGTGGCCAGCCTGCAAAAGAAGCAAAAGAGCCTGCAAAGTGAAATAGCCCGTAAACGAAGGCAGGCCGGTAAGCTGAATGCAGAGATTGACCGCCTGATTGAGGCTGAAATTGAGACCGCGCGCAAACTGGCTGCAAAGAAGAGCGGCAAGAGTCCCTCGTCCGGGAATAAGGCCTCTGACAGTAAGGCTGTTCCGATGGAAGCTTACAAGGTGGACAATGACAATCGCAGGCTGTCGGGAAGTTTTGAGAAAAACAAAGGCCGCCTCCCGGTACCCATTACAGGTGCCTATATGGTGGTGAGCCATTACGGACGTCATAATGTGGCCGGACTGAAGCATGTGGAGATTGACAACAAGGGAATTGACATCAAAGGCCGTTCCGGAGCACAGGCGCGTGCCGTATTCGATGGTGAAGTGTCGGCTGTGTTCCAATATAACGGCATGACCAATGTACTCGTCCGTCATGGAAGCTATATATCGGTCTACTGTAACCTGTCATCGGCATCCGTACAACGCGGGCAGAAAGTCAAGGTACGCCAGTCATTGGGAACTGTAGCTACTGATGCTTCGGGCAATATCATCCTGCACTTTCAGTTGCGCCGCGAAACAACCAAGCTCAATCCTGAAGCGTGGTTCAATGTGTAAAAGGAATGTCGGATAAGGTGACCGGTGCCCGGCCTTGCTTGACATACAAGTCAAGAATCCCGAGGAACCAATAATATTTATACATTGCTACAGTCTTGTCAAACACCCGGTTAAGATATCTAGTAGTCAACGTGTAGGATTGTGGAATATTCATTTTTTAATTCTATTTACTAAAATCCATCAATACATCATTCATCAAAATATATAGTTCCGAATATTTATATCATCTTTATGAGATTTCAATAATACCCGAACATCAACATCCAAGTATTTTGCTATCTCTTGCAGTTGGGCAATAGACTGTTTCGACTTATTTGAACACCATCTTGAAATTGTATTCTCAGACTTATCCAGCTGCTCTGCCAACCATCTATTAGTTCTTTGCTTTTCTGCAAGTACTACCTTTATTCTATTCATCACTATTTGTTGATTATTCGATACTAACATTCGATTCATACTCATTAAATTGCAAACAAAATTATATCTAATTTTCCATATAGCCAAGCTAACTTACAATCCCTGTGAAAGCCTTGCAATCCGTTTCATCAATAATTCAGAATACTTTTCTTTTAGTTCGGCAGTTAGGAAAGAGTTTTGAATAACTGCTTCAAACTTAGGCAATAACTTGATATACTTATTTATCAGTCGTTCTACAATCACATTCTTTATGCCCAAAGTAGCTGCTGATTTGATAAAATCTTCCCTTTGAAGCTTTTTCTTCCGTCCATTCAAGGTCAATGCCAGTTCCTCATCATCCTTCGGATTGATGATAGCCGCATTTAACAAATCATAAGCAGGGGATAGACGTATCTTATCCACCGCTTCATACAAAGAGAAGTTTTTCAAGTGCATATCGTTGTTCCCTGTCAGCCAAGAGAAAAGCACTAACTCGAAGAAATTGGTAACATCCATTTTAGGCAAAGAAGAATATTTCAAAACAGCTTTGCCGATACGCTCATAACTGCTCTTGTACTTGTGCTCCGTTTGTCTTTCCGTCAATTGGCACATATCTTCCATCGCAATCTTCTCTCCGACTGGAGTCCTGTCTATTCGACGGGAAAGATAGCATAGTGTATCATCTGCCATCCGCATCAGTGTGTGAGGAACCACATCAATACGTGCCACCTCTGCAAGATGCATGGTTAAATCCTCGATCTCAGGCATCATTTCATATTGCGAAGTCTGTGGTTTACAAATATAACCGCCCCATAGCCCGACAATAGTCAATCGTTTGCTGCCCTCATGATCGTTCAAATGCAAGGACAACTTCGGCTGGACACCTGTCAAAGAAGTTTGGTCTTGAATGATTTGCAGAGCGAGCTGGTCAAGTTGCTCTGTTGTATAATCAAAGACAGGCAACGTTGTTGTTCCGAAGAACCTCTTTATACAAGCCGTGTGCATATCTTTTTCCCCCTTTAGGAGTGGACGATAACAATACAGACAATTACACATGGTTCACCTCCTTTTATTCTATAGGAATAACACTTACCGCTCCGATACAATCCTTGCAGCATGTCATGAGCAACGACATCCGATCAAGAATACTGATGTCTGTATTCCGCAATGCAATATTCAACAGCCATCCTTCAGGAATCAAACCATCGAAAAATGGGAATAGCACCGGACTTTGATATGCTTCTGCCTGCAAAGGCAATGTCAAGCTAATAGCTTTTGCTGTTTCCGAAGAGAGATATTCCGGCAAATAGCGAAACTCATATCCTGCATCGTTTTCTGTCAGAATCCCTGCCAATAGGTCTTTGTAAAATATATTGGCTTGTCTCATTGATTATCAGTTTTAGAAGTGGCAACCATTTCATAATTAAAGAAATCAAGAAGCTGATTCACCTTATCAAGGCGTAACGTTTCCTTTCCTTGTTCGAGGTCTCGCACAAAGCGCAATCCTACTCCCGACTTCAACGAAAGTTCCTCTTGCGTCAGATTATACTGCCTTCGCAGCATTTTGACCGTAGTAGAAAGATTATTCATAAGCATTCAACGTTTAAAATCCAAGATTTTACAATAAAGGCTACACCTCGGAATAAATCAAACAAGTTTGATTTTTCACTCGGTTTGCACTTTATTTATACCTTTTCGGGTGCAAAGTTAATACAAATATTTAATATTATACCATAAGGGGTATAATATATTTTATCATCGGCATTATTATATCAGACAAGGTATAATCTAATAAGGTTCAAAACCATAAATATTAAAGTACATACGCACTGTTCTACACTTTTCCAAGCGAATGATTCAGTTTCGTTACACTTTTTCCAACGAATCAAGCGCTCTAAATAATTGGAGTGCAAAAATTCCACCGCAAACCGCAGAAATCCCAAGAAAATCACTACCTTTGTATTCAACAAGCGTTCTGTAACATTCATGCGGAAATGTCCTATCAGTCAATATTTTGTACTTGATGGTGGGCATTCCATAAAATGACTGAAAGAAGGCGGTACAACACGTATATGCAAAGCAATGGAATACAACGATTTGCATTTGTCCCTACATTTTGTGTACTTGTAAAAAACAGAGGTTGTACCGATTAAAATGAATAGTCGCTGATAATCAGTGATGTAAATATACGGGAAAGTAAGGCAGGATTTTGTTATCAAATAAGATTGCACACCTACGGTACATAAATAGCAGATAAACGGCACACTGCCAGAAATATAGGCAAATTGGGTGCAAATAAAAAAAAGTTATTGACTATGCCGTCAGTATGCCAATAATATGCTATATTTGCGTTACTATTTTGTTACTTGCCTACTTTGAGTAACAAAAGCAACAAATTATTCAACGCAGAAAGTATGCGGAAATTAAAGAACCTGTCAAAATCAGGAGAAAAGCGTTAGCCAATGGCAATGTATCAACTACAAAATCAGGAAACAATAAAACCGGATGAGGTCGGTAAAACGCCATTCGGTTGTGAGAGTGAAAGAAGATGCGTAACTTCGCAACAAACAGCTGACAGTTTTTGTCCGATAGTAAAACAAATGTCAGAGCAAGTCTTGACTATTACAAATAAAAAACACTATGAAAAGAATACTTTTTTTTGTTGCTCTATTGACAACTTCAATTTCTCTATTTGCTCAAAAAGATGTTACCAAGTTTATGGGAATACCTGTTGATGGCTTTAAACCTGAAATGATTCAGAAACTTAAAGAAAAAGGGTTTGTAAGTTCTGCGAGTGACAAAAATATTTTGGAAGGAGAATTTAATGGTAGCCAAGTCACAATACACGTTGTGACAACTAATAACAAAGTTAGCCGAATTGTAATAAGTGATGTTATTTATGTAGATGAAACTGATATTCGAATCAGATTCAACCGACTATGTCAACAATTTAAAAGCAATTCCAAATATACAAGTCTTGATGATTACACAATTCCAGAAGATGAGGATATATCATATGAAATGAAGGTAAATAATAAAAGATATGAAGCTGTTTTTATCAAAACCCTGTGATTACAGATTCTATTGCTATGGTTAATGAATTAAAAGAAATTTTACTTCAAAAATACTCTGAAAAAGAATTAGAAAA
>CAYUIJ010000039.1:0-20333 GCA_964444735.1 uncultured Bacteroides sp.
TGTCTTACGGGGACAAACCAATCGGAGGCGCCGGCCCGCATCGCGCTCCTCTCTGAAATGCCCGGCCGCCTTTCAGTCGCAGGTGTCAAACAGGCCCGGCAGAAACACATATCCGTCTTGACGGACTGACGAATCCTGCACTATCCCATGATGCGCGCTCTGAACCCAAGGGCCTCACGGAAACGGCAGGCCTGAGACAACGGCTGAAAAAAAGACGGACGGCGCGGAATCCCCGCGCCGCCGGAAGGCACCCCCGCACGAGACAGGAAGAAAGGCACGGTCACAAGGACCGCAGGACAAGGCTGTTCGCCCTGTCCACCGCCGAGGTGTCCAGCGAGGCAAGGTATATGCGCGTGGTTCCCTCCGAATCGTGCCCTATTGCCTCGCAACGACACAAAAAGAAAAAGACACCCACAAGACACATATCCAGGAAAACCCCTGTGAATGCCCGGGCCGCCTACGCGCCTATATAACGGCCTTAAGGCATGATCCGCCAGACGGCCATATCCGGCACGCGGACAGGCGGACATTCGCGGAGCAAAGATACCGGTCACTCCCGGTATATTCCGAACCCATCAGCCTTATCAGGCCTTTCATGATTATGCCTGCACAGTCCTCATAAAAACGCCATGATTTCTGAAGCGAAAAGACAGAGTCGCAGACTTTTGCTCCCGGCCATCCTCATACCGGGCAGCATTCCTGTCACCCAAAAAGGCCGACCCGTCTTTTCTTCCCATAAACACCCTGCTGAATCTGATTCATTCTTGCGGAACAGGCATTTTTCCCATGTCCTTCACGGCGAAGCTTACATGCAGGACGATATCAAAGGCTCCGGCTCACCGTCCGGCATCTGCGTATCATCCCTGCCTGTCCTCCACATCAGCGCGGCAGATCCTTTCTTGTTCTGTCAGATTTCCCTTACCTTAAGAATATTGTATGACACACCGGTGTCATATACATCAACTCCGCCGGCACGCTTCACATATCGAACCACACGGATGGTAACCGGCAACGCCACAATCTCATAAAGAGTCTTGGCTACAGCCTCCACAATCATCATCCTGACAAGCTCGTTAAAAGGAACCAAGCCGCCAAAAACAATGGGAAAGAATATCAACGAGTCGACACTCTCGCCAAACAACGTTGACACAATGGCACGGGCAGAGAAGTTCTTTCCGTTCGAAGCCAATTTCATGCGGCTCATCACATAAGCATTTATAAACGAACCAGCCAAAAAAGCAGTCAGACTGGCAAAAGCTATGCGCGGCGCAAGTCCGAGCACAAAATCAAAATGCTCCTCGCCATTCCAAAAAGGCGCCGCAGGCAAAGCTACAGCGGCCTGAGCAAGCAGGATGACAAAAAAGTTCATGGCAAAACCCGCCCAGATGACAAGACGCACCTTGCGAAAGCCCCACACCTCGGCAATACAGTCATTCAAAATGTATGAAACCGGGAACACAATGAAGCCCGCGGTAACGGAGACAGCACCTACCTGTACAATTTTGGTTTCGAGAAGATTTGCCGCAATAAGGCAGACACAGAACAGTATCCCTAACAACATGAAAGATACCGGAACGGTTTGATTTTTCATATTCCTTGTTTTTTACGAGGTGTCCAAGCACTCGGATTAACAAATCATTTTTATGGCTGCAAAGTTACACTTATTTTATTGAAAAGCAAGATTTGCGGCAATTATCTTATGTGTGACAAACAAATCATAAACTTTTTTTTGAGAAACGTTTGCCAATGCAGTCCCGGAACCATTCAATGCCAAAACAAGGGTTTTTCCGCTCACTAAGCAAAGACAATTATCTGTCTTCATAATATGTAAACATCTGAAGGAACAACGCGCCTTAACGGAATTACAGACAAATCTATACCTGCTTTCACTCCCATTCTCTCCAAAGACGTCTCTACCGTGTAATAAGCAATCTCCGGATTATTGTTGTCCTTACTCAAATGACACAACCATATTTTCTTCCAGCCGGAAGAATAATATGAAGCTATAAACTCTGCCGTTTCACGATTACTCAAATGTCCGTCAGGCCCCAATATGCGTTCTTTCAAATGCCGCGGATAATGTCCGATAAGGAGCATGGCTTCATCATAGTTTGATTCCACTACCAGATAATTCGCTTTCGAGAGATAACCGGCAATGATCTCAGTCATGTGCCCGATATCCGTAGCCAAACAGAATTTCCGGCCTTCTGCCTCAATATAGTAACCAATGTTATCCAATGAATCGTGAGGCACCTCAAACGGAGTTATCGAGAAATCGCCAATGGTAAAACCAACTTCCTTTTTAATGAAACGAGCACTTGTCTTCAGCCTTTCAGTAACATTACGACATTTCTTTATACCATCATGCACCCGTGAAGTTGAATATATGGGAATATGATATTTCTCTCCTAAAACACCTACGGCTTTTATATGATCCATATGGTCATGAGTGACCAATACGCCTTTCAGACTTTCCAGATCGAGTCCGAACTCCTTAAAACGCCTTTTTATCGTACGGGCCCCTATCCCGGCATCAATCAATATTGAAGTATTATCAGTAGACAAATAATAACAATTACCACTACTCCCACTTGCAAAACAAACAAACCGTATCATTCTTTACACCCTTACACAATCAGAAAGGATATCCTACGGCAAAATGAAAAGCAAAGTCTCTTCCAAGATCCGGACGAACAAGAGGACAGCGTTCTTCCGCATCTTTCGCCGGATTCACAGCCTTCATACCACCGTCAAAACGAAGTATAAAATAGTCAAAATCGAAACGCAGTCCCAGCCCATAAGCCAAAGCCATTTCCTTATAGAACGAATCCATACGGAAAGCGCCTCCAGGCTGCTCGTCATACCCGCGTATGGTCCATATATTGCCTGCATCTATAAAAAACGCGCCATTCAACTTCCAGAACAACTTCGTGCGGTATTCCAGATTTATATCCAGTTTGATATCTCCCGACTGGTTAATAAAATCAATATTCGCATCGTTTCCCGAAAAAGAACCGGGTCCTAACCGACGCACAAGCCATCCGCGCACGCTATTGGCCCCTCCTGAGAAATAACGTTTCTCAAAAGGCAATATACGCGAGTTGCCATACGGGAAAGCCACTCCCGTCCCAACATGGAAAACAATGGAGTTGCGATCGTCTATCATAAAGCTTTTCGCAAAATTGAAATCAGTCTTTATATATTGGGCATAAGCTATATTCATCAGCGTATACTGGCGTGAATCATTTCTTCCAGCATTAAACAAATGTGACAAGCCATAAAGCAAGTTGCCCGAAGACTCAATATTGAAACGTACGGAATATGAATTTCCAGTAGTCGTAGAAAGATTCGCGCCACCCGAATGATAAGTAAAACCATATCCTATTTTCATTATCAACAGATTCTCGTAATTATATTTCAAAATAGAGTTCTGATTGTTGACATTGTCCAAATACTCCTGACGGAAGGCAGATGAAATCCAAGGCATGTAAACGTAGTTCAAATCCAGCAAATCCACACTATGTCTCCATCTTTGCCTATATGTCCATTTATAACTCCAAGACACAGACGCAGCACGGCGTGAAAATTCCGGGCGATCTTGTGAATTGAACTGCAAGGATACTTCAGACGTTGCCAATATACGCTTGCGCAAATCTGAAGATATAAAGGGAAACAAAAAACGAGGAAAACTTATACTTGTCTCCACTCCATACTCTATATAATTCTCATTTGAGTATCCCTGTAAGCCGGTTACCGCTTCATAAGCGCCACGAATTTTAAATGTAAAAAGCTCGGATCCTCTGAACAGATTGCGGTTTTGATACGACACAGATGCGGCAGCTCCTAAATCACCGGCAGAGTTTGTACCTTCGATTTCGGCTGAAAAGGAATTCGGATTATTACGTGACAACAGTGCAAAACAATCCAAAACCGTAGAATCATTTTCATTTTCCGCAAAACGCAAATCAGAATACTTAACGGCATTCAAACTTCCCAAGGCAGACTGACTGCGTTGTAAAAGCCTCTCACTATACAATTCACCCGGAACAAGAAATATATTTTGATATAATACTTCCGGACGCAAAAAAGGTCTCTTTTTCGAAAAAACATTCAAGCTTTTATAATGTATTGAGTCCCAATCCTCAAAATCATGCATCCGCATGCCTTGAGCTATATCAAAGTCTGTAAAGACATTGATATTTCCCATGTGAAATTTCTGATAAGACGCCTTTCCGGCCGAAACATAAGGCGCAATATGAAAATTCAAATCTATCATAGATGAGCCGGATACCGTATCGGCAGTACATGTAATAAGCTCCTTATTGAACTTATAATAACCTCTGTTTTGAAAAAACGCAGTCAAAGCCTGCCGCTCCATGTCCAACATATTCACATTAAAGAGCATGTTTTCAGACATTATACGAGATGAATAGTCCGCAAAGTCATTTTTCAAATTCCGGTCTTTCACATCATACTGCCATGAACGGATGACATATCCCTTTCCCGGATGTAACACGTACGAAAGTTCTATCTTCTTCTTTTTCTTTTTAGCAAGAATATCAACATTTGCCCGCATATACCCCAGATTCTGCATGGCACGTCTCATATGCTCCTTGGATCGCTCCGCAGACGCACTGTCATATATGACCGGCTTATCTCCTATCTTCTGTATGAAACGATTTATCCACTTCGTGGTATCAGTCCCTGACAACGCATATATCCGCAACGGAACCTTGACAATGCTAAACCAGCTGCTGTTAGGATTCTGACGCACATATCCCCTGAACTCTGAAGGCCTTACATCCTTACTGTCTGATATTACCTCTACATCCTCCAATAAATATTCTCCTTCTGGAATAAATCTGGAAACAGAACAAGAGGCAAACACAGACATTACGAATATCCAAAACAGTCTACCAAGCTTATATTCCATAAAAATTTTCCGCAACAGATATATCAGACACAAAATTAGTGAATTTAAATCACCTGAAAAAGACTTATGAACGCAAAATCATAATAAGCTTTTTATTAAATGAAAATAAGTTTATAGCTTTGCTTATAAAAATAAAAAAACATGCTGAGCAAGAAAAAAATCAAATACATACAATCATTAGACTTAAAAAAAAACAGAGAATCGGATAAAGTCTTCATTGCCGAAGGAATTAAAACAGTTGAAGAATTCATTGAAAAATTCCGTTGCCGGCTGCTTCTGGGCACTTATGACTGGCTGGCTGCCCACCCGCATATTCAAGCTGAAGAAATCATAGAAGTATCACAGGAAGAACTGTCAAAAGCCAGCTTACAGAAAAGCCCTCAAAAAGTCTTGGGTATATTCGAACAACCTCATTACCAGACAAATTTAAACATTCCTCAGAAAGAATTATGCCTGGCTCTTGACACTATCCAAAATCCGGGGAATTTAGGTACTATTGTCAGACTGGCTGACTGGTTCGGAATTGAACACATATTTTGCTCATCCAATACGGCGGACATCTTTAATCCAAAGACCATTCAGGCAACAACGGGAGCCTTAGCACGCGTACAGGTTCATTATTGTCCATTGACCGATTTGGCAAAGAGCAATCCTTCGACACCCATATACGGAACGTTTCTTGACGGAGAAAATATTTATAAAAAGACTTTGCCTTCTTACGGACTTATCATTATGGGCAATGAAGGCAAAGGCATCGGCCATGAACTGGAAAAATTCATAAATAACCGATTGTTTATACCCAACTACCCCATAGGAAGACCAACTTCCGAATCACTGAACGTAGCAATCGCCACAGCCATTGTATGTACAGAATTCAGAAGACAGAATTCATAACCGCTTCAGATGACGCACTATGCCGCTGTGCCACTCGCCGGCTTCTACGTGCCATACATAAATTGCATTGCCGTTTCGGGTTTTTGAGGCCAGCTTATGCACCAAGTCTTTACATGACAGAGGCATGTCAAAATCAATTTCTCTTTTACGAGACAAGATAGCGGTGCCGCCAATCCATTCAGTAAAAGCCACTTCCCTGTCAAGAGAAAAAGAAGAGCAATAGCTTCCGTCGGCTACCTGCAAGACTTGCAATTGTTCCTCTTTCATTGTATCAGGATGCAACAAACGATGCACCCCATATCGACGAACCTTATCCATACCCCTTTTATTTTTTCCTTTGACTGCGGCGCAATTGCTCCGGTGTGAGCCGTATATTTACAGAACCGGCCTTGACGGTATCTGTTTCCTCCGGTTTAACTTGCCTCATTGAATCTATCCTCAAACGATTCAACAAGTCAAAACGTATTGAATCTTTCATTCTCACATCCCTGAGCTTTTCAATTTCAAGCGATGACGCATGGTAACGCATTAATGATATGTCTGAAACAACAATCGAGCTCATAATCGAATCATCATAATAAATAAAGCCCTGCAAATTTTTCACCGGCAGCGTGTCTGTTTTAAGCGTTACCGCATGATATCCCGAAAAAGCCAACGGACTGACAACACTCACAGCAGAATCATTCTTATAAGAAACGATCAAGCTTGCATATAAACCGCCTTTCTTGTTCTCTTTACGAAACACGTTCATATTCCATACCAGACAATCCAACTCATGAAAAGTCGTATCTGCTTTTATCTCAAATGTCACTCTATTGGTCAAAGGTGATGAAGACAATACATAAAGCTTACGATTACACCATAAATTTACGGAATCGCCACTTGCTGATTTTTCCTTTTCATATGACTGATACACATGGGCTATATTACTGTTGGCAACTTCAAAACGCTTGCTTAGATTTGTATAAACATCACTCAGCTTTTCCATGTTTCTTGTATACCATACCATTGAGGTATCGAATTCAGCCTGAGTAATATCATGTTTTTTGAATACATATTCCATTACCAGTTTTGATTTGTAACGTTCTGCCCCATTCCATCTGTCACCAACGGCTTGCGCCAAATGATAATCATACAATATATCTTCCATCTCTTCCGGCTGAATCACATAAGAAGGAATTTCCTTCTTGCAAGAGGCAGCAAAGAGACACAAGGCACTCAGAATGAACAAGAACTTATTCTGACTTCTCATCCTTTTTTGAAATATGCCGGCTAAGATAACCATTATAAAAAATCAACATTGCAATAATTCCACAACTAATGGCCGCATCCGCAAAGTTAAAAATCGGGCTGAAGAAAATAAAATGGTCCCCTCCTATTCCCGGCAACCATTCCGGCCAGTACATGTCAATAATGGGGAAATAGAACATATCTACTACCTTTCCATGCAATATTGAAGTGTATCCTTCGCCCCATGGCACAAACTGAGCTATCTGAAACGGAGTGCTTTCAGAAAATATCATCCCATAAAACACGCTATCTATAATATTGCCCGCAGCACCGGCCAATATCAGCGACAAACATACTATAAATCCTGTTTTTACATTTCCTTTTTTTATAAGCTTATACAAATAACACACAATCACACATACAACTATTATACGAAACGAAGTAAGAAACAATTTACCAAACAGCTCCATACCAAAAGCCATTCCGTTATTTTCTGTAAAATATATATAAAACCAGTCTGCTATGCGAATGCTTTCATGATAAAACATTGATGTCTTTACCACAGCCTTTATTATCTGATCAACGGCCAGCACCAATATGATGATAAAAACAGCAAGTCTTCCCTGAGTAAACAACTTTTTCATTTACCAATTATCTTATTAAAGGATACAAGAAAAAACGCAAATCACCCGCTCAAAAAATGATTGTGCAATTTGCGTTTTTTTCCTTTTAGCTTTTTATTGATCACTTTTTAGCTTGTTTAGCTTCAATACTCAATGTCGCATGCGGTACTGCGCGTAAACGTTCTGCGGGAATCAACTTGCCAGTCTCACGACAAATACCATAAGTCTTGTTTTCAATGCGCACAAGTGCCGCCTGCAGCCCTTGAATAAATTTTAACTCGCGCTGCGCCAACCGGGTTGTTTCCTCTTTTGACAAGGTATTGGCTCCTTCTTCCAATATCTTATATGTCGGAGAGGTATCACCGACATCATTACCGTCAACATTCATCATGCTCGCTCTTAATTGTTCATAATTTTTTTGAGCAGTGTGAAGCTTTTCAAGGATAATTGCCCGGAATTCCTCTAACTCTGCATCAGAGTACCTAGTCTTCTCAGCCATAACAATATTATTTTAGATTAAGATTCAGTTTTCCTTAGTAACTTTAATAAATAACGCGACATCATCAACCTTCAATTCTGTGCCAGACTCAACATTATCTACCAAATTCAAAGAATTTGCCAATACTTGATTGCAAATATAGCCATTATATTCATTTACGGCATCATCAGTATGAGAATTTTTAGACAAGAGTATTCTTATTCTGTCTGTAATCTCAAACCCGCAACTCTTTCGAATATTCTGAATACGATTAACCAATTCACGGGCCATACCTTCGCGTCTCAATTCGTCAGTAATTGTAACTTCCAATGCAACAGTCAGTTTTCCTTCATTTGCAACCAGCCATCCCGGAATATCTTCACTGAAAATCTCAATATCTGTCGCTTCCACAGTCGCATCTCCATTTTCCAAATGGAAAGTATACCGACCATTTTTCTCCAATTCAAGAATAGCATCCTGTGACATTTCCGCAACGGCTGCCGCTACCGCTTTCATCCGCTTCCCAAATTTCGGACCCAGTTTCCTGAAATCACATTTTACTTTCTTGACAAGAATATCCCTGTCATTCTCAACGAATTTCAATTCTTTTACATTCACCTCACTCATAATAAGTGACTTGACAGCTTCAATGTGTGCACGCTGAGCATCATCCTGCACAGGAATCATTATACGCTGCAAAGGCTGACGAACCTTAATCTTAACCTTACGGCGCAAAGCAAGAACCATAGAGGTCACACTCTGGGTCATCTGCATCCGTGCTTCCAGTCCTGAATCAATCAGAGTTTCATTGCATACCGGGAACTTAGCCAAATGTACCGATACTGCATTGTCACGTTCTGTCACTGCCTCCAAATCCTTGAACAGCCTGTCGGCATAGAAAGGAGCAATCGGAGCCATCAACTTAGAGACAGTTTCCAGGCACACATATAATGTCTGATATGCAGAAAGCTTGTCTTCCGACATCGAACCACCCCAGAAACGTTTACGATTCAAGCGCACATACCAGTTAGACAAATTATCATTCACAAAAGCCTGAATCAAGCGTCCCGCCTTAGTAGGTTCATAATCACTATAACACGCATCTACATTCTTGATCAAGGAATTAAGCAATGAAAGGATCCATCGGTCAATTTCCGGACGTTTTTCAACAGGGACATCCTCTTCTTCGTATCTGAATCCATCCACGTTAGCATACAGCGCAAAGAACGAATATGTATTATATAATGTATCAAAGAATTTACGACGAACTTCATCAACTCCGTCCATATCAAATTTCAAGTTATCCCACGGTGAAGAATTGGTTATCATATACCACCGAAGAGGATCCGATCCGTATTTTTCTATTGCTCCAAACGGGTCTACTGCATTCCCCAAACGCTTTGACATCTTGTTTCCATTCTTGTCAAGTACCAATCCGTTTGATATGACAGCCTTGTATGCAACGCTGTCAAATACCATAGTGGCTATGGCATGCAAAGTAAAGAACCATCCACGTGTCTGGTCAACACCTTCTGCAATAAAATCAGCCGGATATACAAAATGCTGATCTAGCTTTTCCTTATTTTCAAACGGATAATGTATCTGAGCGTATGGCATCGCACCCGAATCAAACCAAACGTCAATCAAGTCCGTTTCGCGCTTCATAGGAAGACCGCTTTCTGAAACCAGAACTATATCGTCCACATAAGGACGGTGCAAATCGATCTTATCATAATTTTCCTTAGTATATACTCCCGGAACAAAGCCGTTGTCCTTATACGGATTCGATTCCATAAATCCTGCAGCAACCGCTTTTTCTATCTCATTGTACAACTCTTCGACCGATCCAATGCATTTTTCTTCCTTGTTTTCAGAACGCCAGATTGGCAATGGAGTACCCCAATAACGAGAACGACTTAAGTTCCAGTCGTTCAAATTCTCCAGCCATTTTCCAAAACGTCCGATTCCGGTTGATTCCGGTTTCCAGTTAATGGTTTTGTTCAACTCTATCATGCGATCCTTGCATGCAGTAGAGCGAATAAACCAGCTGTCCAATGGATAGTAAAGAACCGGTTTGTCCGTACGCCAGCAGTGAGGGTAATTATGCACATGCCTTTCTATTTTGAATGCCTGATTATCAGCTTTCATCAGCATACAGATAGAGACATCCAACGTTTCATCCTTATCGGTCAAATTCGGATCATACGCATTTTTCACGAAACGGCCCTCAAATTCCTTATATAAATCAACGTTTACATAATTGCGTACGAACTCGTCATCCAATTCATTCAACAGATAGAATTTTCCTTGCAAGTCAACCATCGGACGATGCTCCCCCTTTTTATTTACCAACTGCAAGGGGGGAACACCCGCAGCTTTTGCCACTTGGGCATCATCAGCACCGAATGTAGGCGCAATATGTACAATACCTGTACCTTCTTCTGTTGTTACATAATCACCGGCTATCACTCTGAAAGCGCCTTCTCCTGGATTTACCCAAGGAAACAGTTGCTCATATTCCATTCCTATCAAGTCTGTCCCCTTGTATTCGGCAACCACTTTAAATGGTATCAGTTTATCGCCCGGTTTATATAAATTCAAATCCAAGCCTTCAGCTTTTTGATTAAAATGAGCATACAGCAACGGTTTAGCCAATACTACCGTAATCTTCTCGCCGGTATATCCATTATATGACCGGACGGCTACATAATCAATCTTAGGGCCAACACAAAGAGCTGTATTTGACGGAAGAGTCCACGGAGTAGTAGTCCAGGCAATAAAGTAAGGATTACCCCATTCCGCCATTTCCTGACGAGGATTCTTCATTTTGAATTGCGCCACCACAGTTGTATCTTTCACATCCCGGTAACATCCCGGCAGATTCAGCTCATGTGAGCTTAATCCGGTTCCAGCTGCCGGAGAATACGGCTGAATGGTATATCCTTTATATAAAAGATTCCTGTTATACAATTGCGTCAGCAACCACCACAAAGTCTCAATATAACGGTTATCATAGGTAATATACGGATTATCCAAATCTATCCAATATCCCATTTCATGAGTCAGGTCAGTCCATTCTTTCGTAAATTTCATTACGTCTTGACGACACTCCTTATTATACTCGGCAACGGAGATTGTCTTTCCGATATCTTCTTTGGTAATGCCAAGTTTCTTTTCCACTCCCAGCTCGACAGGAAGTCCATGAGTATCCCATCCGGCCTTACGCTTTACCTGAAAACCTTTCATGGTTTTATACCGGCAGAATGTATCTTTTATAGAACGTGCCATAACATGGTGAATACCCGGCATGCCATTGGCAGAAGGAGGCCCTTCAAAAAACACAAAAGAGGGGCACCCCTCACGTTCAGTCATACTTCTGGTGAAAACATCATTTTCATCCCATTCTCTCAGTACCTCCTTATTTACCTGTGACAGATCCAATTGCCCATATTCAGCAAACGTCTTACTCATAATCATGTGTTTTATTATTTCATCTTTTTTTATTGACGCGCAAAAATACAAAGAAAAACAGTGTGAAAGAAAGTTTTTAACTACGAATTACAAATGAAAAGCAAAACCATGCAAAAAAGAACTAACTATTAAGGAATACGCATAAAAATGAAATCAACAAATCATATCCTGTTTAGCGCAACAAAAAACAAACAATCAGTAAATACGTGACCGGGAATAAGGAAGTAGTAAAAGAACAGGCAGTCACAAGTATTTTTCGTATCTTTACATCATCAAAATTCATTCCAACCAATTTCTTAGCACATTCAAAAAAATGGAAAACAATTCGGAACTCATTGTATATAAAGCTTCGGCCGGTTCGGGAAAAACATTCACACTGGCTGTTGAATACATCAAATTGCTCATATCCAATCCCTATGCGTACCGCAGCATTCTGGCCGTGACGTTTACCAATAAGGCAACAACCGAAATGAAAGAACGTATTCTGGGACAACTTTTCGGAATAGCCACCGCCGACAGCAGTTCAGAAGCCTATCTGGATGTGATAAAAGAATCCATGCAACTGCCCGAAGAAGAAATACGCAACCGGGCACGCAAGGCATTGTCACTGCTGATTCATGACTACAGCCGGTTCAGGGTAGAAACCATTGACTCGTTTTTTCAGTCGGTAATGCGCAACCTGGCCCGTGAACTGGAATTAGGCGCCAATATGAACATTGTATTGAGCAACGAGAAAGTGCTGAGCGATGCTGTCGATGCCATGATTGAGAAACTGAACCGCAAATCGGCCATTCTGACCTGGCTGCTGGAATTCATTCAGGAACGTATAGCCAACGACAAGCACTGGAATGTATCCGATGAAATAAAATCGTTTGGAAGTAACATATTCGATGAAACTTATATCGAAAAAGGAGACGAGCTGCGCAATAAACTGAAAAATCCGCAAACCATTCCACAGTATAAAAGGAAACTGGAATATGTCCAAGATGAGGTAAAAGACGTAATGAGCGGATTTGCCGAACAGTTTTTTTGCATCATGGAGCAAAGCGGAATACGGCCTGAAGAACTGATACGGAAAGAAAAAGGTATCATGAGTTATTTCGTAAAACTGAAAAACAACAATTACGATGACTCCATACGGAACGAAACGGTAAAATGTTGTCTGGAAGCTCCCGAGAATTGGACTTCAAAGTCATCACCTTACCGTAAGGAAATCATCTCACTGGCATTTTCACAGCTTATTCCACTGCTTGAGGAAACCGAAAAATACCGTACAACCTGTAACTGGAAACTCAATTCAAGCAGCCTTTCTCTCCGCTATTTAAACCAAATGCGATTACTGACGCATATTGACGAGGAAGTGCGTGAAGAAAACCAACGTGCCAACCGCTTTCTGTTGTCTGATACCAACAATCTGTTGCACAGACTGATACAAGAGAGCGATTCATCGTTCGTGTTTGAAAAAACCGGCGCCACACTGAAACATGTCATGATTGACGAATTTCAAGACACCTCGCGCATGCAATGGAACAATTTCAGAACATTGCTTACCGAAAGCCTGTCGCAAGGCTCAGGCAGTCTCATTGTGGGCGATGTCAAGCAGTCTATCTATCGCTGGAGAAACGGTGACTGGAGTATTCTGAACAATTTGCGAGGCAAAATGGGCGGAACATTTCCCATCATTGAAAAGCATCTGAACATTAACCGACGCAGTGAAAGCAATATCATACACTTCAACAACGAAATCTTTACGGCCGGATGTGCATGGCTGAACAACATTTACCACGAGGAAACAGGACAGGATTGCGAAGACCTGATTCAGGCTTATCAGGACGTATGCCAGGAGTCGCCCCGAAAAGAGGCCAAAGGATATGTACGTATTGAGTTCCTTGACAAAAATGAGGGAATGACTTATGAGGAACGCACCTTGGAACAACTGGCCTTTCAGGTAAACAGTCTTGTCAGCGAAGGCGTAAACCTTTCAGACATCACCATCCTAGTACGCAAGAACAAGAACATTCCTGTCATCGCAAACTATTTCAGCCAAAACCAGCCATTCAGAATCGTTTCCGATGAAGCGTTCCGCCTTGACGCCTCATCATGCGTATGCGCGCTTATTGACGCATTACGTTATCTGACAGCACCCGATGACACCATTGCATTGGCCACGCTTGCTTCAGTCTATCAGCACGAAGTTCTGAAAAATGCAATTGACTGGAATACGCTGCTTCTAGGAGATACCCGATCTTTCATTCCACAGCAATTCATAAACGAACAGAATACCTTGAGACTCATGCCACTTTACGAATTACTTGAAAGCGTTTTCCGTATGTTCAACCTCGCGGCACTTCAGGAACAAGACGCCTATCTCTTTGCATTCTTCGATGCCGTAAGTGATTACCTTCAGGAAAACTCATCAGACATTGACTCTTTTCTTACTTACTGGGAAGACGAACTGAGAAACAAGACTATCCCGTCCGGAGAACTGGAAGGTATCCGCATATACTCTATCCACAAATCAAAAGGACTGGAATTTCATACCGTCATTATTCCGTTCTGTGACTGGAGCCTTGAAAATGAAGTAAACAATCAGCTGATATGGTGCACTCCGGAAGATGCCCCATATAATGATTTGAACATTGTGCCTGTAAACTACTCAAAGGCAATGCTACAGTCTACCTACCGCAATGACTACAACCATGAGCGCCTGCAGCTGTGGGTTGATAACCTGAATCTGCTTTATGTGGCATTTACTCGCGCGTCAAAGAACCTGATAGTAATGGCAAACAACGGAAAGAGCAACAGCATTTCAACGCTGATTCATGAAACATTAGAGCCGGTCAGCAGACAGCTTAACGGAAATTTTGAAGAAAACGTTTTCACCTTTGGCGTTCTCTGCTCCACAGAAAAGGAAAAAGAGAAAAGCCAAAATACAAACCGGCTCACAAGCCTCCCGCAAAACTGCATTGTAAAAATGGAATCGTTTGACAGCAAGATAGATTTCCGCCAGTCAAACCAATCGACCGGATTCATAAACAACAACGAAGAAGATGACCAGACCCATTATATCAAGCAGGGAAGACTGCTTCACCATCTGTTTTCGGCCATCCATACGGCAGACAACGTTGAACCGATACTGTACCAAATGAACAGCGAAGGTTTGTTCGACTCAGAAATAACAGTCAGACAAATCCGCATGCTGATACAAAAGGCTCTTTCCAATCCGAAAGCTAAAGACTGGTTCTCGGGAGAATGGGATCTGTTCAACGAACGTTCCATCATTTATACCGACAATGGTGAAATGCAGACACGACGCCCAGACCGCGTAATGATTAAAGATAATGAGGTAATTGTAGTAGATTTCAAATTCGGAAAGAAAAGCACCGCATACAACAGACAGGTGGAGAGCTATATGCAATTGTTCAGCCGGATGGGATATAAAAGCGTTCACGGCTATTTATGGTACATTTACACGAACGAACTGGAACAAGTTTAAACAACGTTTGCTTATGAAAACATTTTTAGAAACAGTAGCCAAAGATTTACACGACAAACTTCAGGGAGATTTCTCACGTACAGCCGTTATCTTCCCCAACAAACGGGCCGGCTTGTTTTTTAATGAACATTTGGCAAAGAAAGCCGCACGTCCTATTTGGTCACCGGCCTATCTTACCATCAGCGAAATGTTCCGTTCGCTCACCGATACATGGCTGGCAGACCAGATAGAACTGGTCTGCCTGTTATATAAGGTATTCAAAAAACACACCGGAAGCAATGAGACGCTGGACGAGTTTTATTTTTGGGGCGAGTTGCTCATCAGCGATTTTGACGATATTGACAAAAACATGGTCAATGCCCGGCATCTGTTCAGCAATCTCCAAGATCTGAAGTCATACAATGATTTCGACTTTCTCAATGAAGAACAAGAAGAGGCTGTCAGGCAGTTTTTCCAGAACTTCTCCATATCAAGAACCACCGAACTGAAACAGCGCTTTATCTCGTTATGGAATGTTCTCGGAGACATTTACAATGACTTCAGGCAAATGCTTGAAGAAAAAAACGAGGCTTACGAAGGCATGCTATACAGGGAGGCCTGCCAGAAACTTATCCCCCAAAATATGCCATACGAACGTTATGTCTTTGTAGGTTTCAATGTCTTGAACAAAGTAGAACACAAACTTTTCAAAACGCTGCAAGATAGTGGAAAGGCTATGTTCTATTGGGATTATGACATTAACTATCTGAATACAGCCAATCATGAAGCAGGAGAATTCATACGAAGGAATCTTCATGACTTTCCATCAGAACTGTCTGTAGAATATTTCAATAATTTTGACAAGCCGAAGCACATTGAATACATATCCGCCTCAACAGAAAATGCACAAGCCCGTCAGCTTCCAAAATGGTTACGCAACCATCTTGGAGAAAAAGAATCGGAAACAGCCGTTGTCTTATGCAATGAAGCTCTGCTTCAGCCGGTTATTCATTCATTGCCAGACAACATTGTAAAGCATGTAAACATTACTATGGGATTCCCGCTGACACAAACTCCTGCATACAGCTTTGTCAAAGACCTCATAAACCTGCAATCAAACGGATATGACAGAGACAAAGGACGCTATCATTATGCGCAGGTATCGGCCGTTCTCAAACATCCTTACGTACAGGCCCTATCGGAAAAGGCAAAGGAACTTGACAAGGAACTCACGGGAAACAACCGTTTTTATCCTCTTCCTTCAGAACTGCAGCGTGACGAGTTTCTAACAGTACTGTTCCAACCTGTCTCAAACAACAGTGAATTATGCAATTACCTAAAAACTACTCTGCAAAAAGTAACTGACATCTACAAAGATGAAGAAAGCGGCGAGGCATTCAATCAACTTTATCGCGAATCATTGTTCAAGGCCTATGTAACCATGAACCGTTTTTATTCACTCGTTGAAAACGGGGAGCTCCATGTACAGTCCGAAACATTGGCACGACTGATAGAAAAGATACTGTCAACAACCTCCATCCCTTTCCATGGAGAACCTGCCATCGGCCTGCAAGTAATGGGTGTTCTTGAAACTCGTAATCTGGATTTCAGGAATATTGCCATCTTGTCACTGAATGAGGGAAAACTTCCCAAGAACAACAGTGGATCTTCTTTCATTCCGTATAATCTTCGCAAAGCATTCGGAATGACTTTGTCAGAACACAAAAATGCCGTTTATGCCTACTACTTTTACCGAATGATACAGCGGGCAGAAAACATCGCACTGCTATATAACAATTCGTCCGATGGGCTTAACCGGGGAGAAATGTCAAGATTCATGCTGCAGATACTTACAGAAAGCAAACATGAAATACAAAAATATTCTATCACCGCCGGACAAACTCCTATGACAAGTGAAGAAATATGCATCACCAAAACAGACGCCGTAAAAGAAAAACTGTACAAACAGTTTTTCGGAAAGGATAAAATCATATCTCCTTCTGCCATTAACACATACCTTGACTGTCCGTTGAAGTTTTATTTCCATTACGTAGCAGACTTGCGCCCCAAAGACGAAGTCCGTACCGATATAGACTCATCCATGTTTGGAAACATTTTTCACCGCACAGCCGAACTTATATACAAGGCCGTCACAGCCAATCGCAACTCTGTGCAGGAGGCGGATATTGAAAGATTGTTGAAGAACAAGCCCCTGATAGAAAATTATGTAGATTCGGCTTTCAAGGAGCTTTTCTTCAAAGTAAAACAAAACGAGTTGCCCGAATATAACGGTATACAGTTGTTAAACTCCGAAGTGATTGCAAACTATATACGGCAATTGCTTGAAAAAGATAAGGTTTATGCCCCGTTCACTCTTGTCGGGATAGAAGAGAAGGTTTACGAAGATTTCAACCTTACCATCGAAAACGACTCTTCACACGCCATACGCATAGGGGGCATTATCGACCGGTTGGACAGCAAAGACGGGATTCTGCGCATTGTTGATTATAAAACCGGGGGCAAACCGACTGGAGCGGAAGACTTGCAGACACTATTCACACAAGCAGAAAAAAGACCTGGATATATATTGCAAACATTTCTGTATGCGGCCATTCTGACTCACCGGCAGGAAATGCCAGTAGCACCATCGCTGCTCTATATACACAAAGCGGCATCGGATGCCTACTCACCCGTAATATCCATCGGAAAAGGACGTGACAAGAAAGAAGTGCTCAACTTTAAGGAATACGATGCAGAATTCAGATATCTTCTAAAGAATCTGCTCGAAGAAATATTCAATCCTGAAATCTCGTTCGCACAAACAGAATTCAAATCACATTGTGCCTATTGTGACTTTAAGGAGCTATGCAGACAGTAAATCTTTAAAAAACAGCATAGAAAAGCATGCGGACAAGCACGTGTCATTTTTTCTTAACGACACGTGCTTTCTTTATGCGCACGCATGCTAAAAACACACATATTCTTTTTCCTGCTTATAACCGCAGTCCGGCGATAGGGCCCTCCGGTTGCCTTCAAGGCTTCCGCTTCATCGGTCTCACTTGCAAAAACATGCTTATATTCTTTCACATCCTGCCGGTATCTGCGGTAAATTCCGGGAAAGCAACAGAGACACAAGCATTGTCCATTGACAACGCGCCCGATTTCTGTATGTAAATACCACATTTATTATCATGACAATATAGCAAGAACAGCCAAGTCAAATCAGAAATATATCGTCAGGATAACCGATATCAACCAAAAACAAGGCATGTCCGGATGCCGAAGTGCCAGCCTTACAACGATCTTTCTGTTCGATAATCTTTCGGAAACCCTCTACTGTAAGCTTTCCACGCCCTACTTCAAAAAGAGTTCCCACAATGGCACATACCATATTACGCAAAAAACGGTCGGCCTGAATGGTAAACACCCATTCTTCATCGGAGTTCTTTTCCCATCGTGCAGCCATAATGTGACAATTGTTTGTCTTCACATCTGTATGGAGCTTGCTGAAACTGGTAAAATCCGTATACTCAAACAATACCTGTGCAGCCTCATTCATCCGTTCGAAATCAAGAGGCGTGCCAAACAAACGGCATTTATAAAAACGTCCAAAGGGATTCTTCGTACTCGTCACATAATATTTATAGATACGGTATGTAGCATCAAAACGTGCATGCGCATCAGCTCTTACGGGAACAACCTTATAAACCGATATGTCTGGAGGCAGCAAACGGTTCAGCTTATCGGCAAGCAATGTGACATCCCATTCTTTTTCCGAATCAAAATGTGCCACCATGAAGCTTGCATGCACTCCGGCATCGGTACGTCCTGCACCGACCACTCCCACTTCACGGCGCATCAGGGTTGAAAGAGCTTTCATCAGCTCTTCCTGTACACTGTTACCATTGGGCTGGATCTGCCATCCATGGTAATCTGTTCCGTCATAAGCCATGCATATAAAATATCTCATCGTCAACGAGCGGTAATATGGAAACAGCCTTGTTTTAACTCATACTTTACATAACACTGTCCGTTCTTTCGCAAATCACGCAAGACTTCCGAAAGAACTAATTTCAACGTATCGGAACTCACATTCTGATACGGTCTTCCGTCTGTCTCTTCAATCTTCTTAAATCTCTTCCAGCTGACATCAAAGGTTGTTCCGTAGCAATGTGCAGAATTGGCCGAAGCATTCAAGTTTCTGCGAAACAAACGCTTTACGTCATGATTTGTACGCAAAACGGAAGTGACAATGATTTTATTGGGATTCAATCCTTTTGATGCCAAAGAATCCAGAAAATTCTGTCCTATGCTATGAAGTAACGTATTTGCCTTAGGAACCAGATAAGGAATGGAATGAGTCAGTGAGTCCAGATAATAGACTTCACAGCTTCCCAGTTTCTCAAGCTTCTCAACAAGTCCTTCTGCCTCCTCACGTGAGGAAACCGGACGTATCCCCAAACTTCTGGCACTCTGCAGATGCACATCATTCAAATCAGGAAAGCTTCGTTTATAACTGATTACACCTTTAACATTATGAGGATCGTTCATTATCATGGATGTATCTTTCTTGCAACTGCCCGCCAGTATTTCCACGGCACACATTGCAATCAGACAGATACGAATATTTTTTCTATTCATATTAATTTTTTATACAATATTTTTCCAATGCGCAAATTTACAAAAAAACAAGCGCATTTTAAACAGAATGCATCATTATATCCATCCTGACATATAATGGTTTTGAGGTTGGCGGACATGCCGGAACGGAATCCTATCAGGATAGCCGTAATCTCAATCCCACCGCCGGAAAGTGACCCCTCACGGTACCTACGGCGAGTTCCGTTTGAGGAAATGAGTCCGCCTTTGACAACTTCCGCATCAAATTTCTTACTTCTTGTTTCAGACTCACTATCTTATCAATAACAGGCAACTAAAATGTTTTGAATTATATCGGACTCATGTATATTTCGTATTCCATCCATATCCTTGAAAAAGGATTCCCCCGTTTTGGCTGCAAAATCTGAAATTCATGGAAATATCCGAAGATACAAAATGAGGCTATGCCAGCATCTTGACACAGCCTCTTCTTAAGCCTTGCAGTTCCTCTGATGTTTCCTTTTGCCTGTGCCGTTTCCCGTTCATCTGGGAGCAGGCCGCTGTATTCCGCTCGCGGCGGTCTGTAAACAGCCCGATACACACAGACTTGACAGACATAACGGATCCCTT
>CAYUIJ010000040.1:0-4094 GCA_964444735.1 uncultured Bacteroides sp.
ACCGCGCTCATCCCCTCCACGCATTCCTCGGCATGACTTCCGTCATGACCTGAACCTGACACACAGGCCCCTTGCGATGCCTGCCCGACAGATGGTGTCATGGGGATTTCCATTCATCCTCCCTGCTCCATCTTTCATATTGATGGAATGCCGCACCATGGTTCAACGCCTTAACCGCCAGAACAGGGATTCTACAGGCAGACACTCACGCCGGAGACCTGTCTTTAGCCTATAAAGAACGGCATATACGATTCCGGCAACGCTGCTTTGATCCACGAAACCTTGCGCTGCCACACAAATGAGGCAAGTTCCACTCCCTGTCGTATCCTTGTCCAAAAATACAGCGTGCATGAAAACAATTCTTTCATGTACGGACTCGCACACCCGTAATATAACAATATTTGATGTCAGTACGCTGTCTTTCGTTTACTCATTCAGCTTAAAATCACTTCACTATCAAAAGAACTATGTATCTTTGTCAAACTTATGAATAATGTTAGTATAGATACAAACAATCCAGAGTTTCAAAATGCATTGAAACTTATCCAATATACCCGTCAATCGGTTTTTCTGACCGGGAAAGCAGGTACAGGAAAATCTACATTCTTAAAATACATATGTAACCATACCAAAAAGAAACATGTTGTCTTAGCTCCTACCGGACTGGCCGCTATTAATGCCGGAGGAAGCACGCTGCACAGTTTCTTCAAAATACCATTCTATCCTTTATTGCCTGACAATCCAGATTTCGGCTATAAGAAAATAAAGGATTTTCTAAAATATCCATCCAGTCATTGTAAACTGATAAAAGAAGTTGAACTTATTATTATTGACGAAATCTCAATGGTACGGGCAGACATCATTGACTTTATTGATAGAGTCTTAAGAGTTTACTCACGTAATTTCAGAGAACCGTTTGGTGGGAAACAGCTGCTTTTTGTAGGAGACATATATCAGTTGGAACCAGTTGTTAAAAACAATGAACGGGAAATATTGAACCGCTTCTATCCTACTCCCTTTTTTTTCTCTGCTCAAGTATTCAATGAAATGGAGCTGGTCAGTATCGAACTGAGAAGAGTATACCGGCAGTCAGATCCTGTATTTATCAATGTGCTTGACAGGATACGTACCAATAGCGCCGGTATCCCTGATTTACAATTACTCAACACACGTGTAACCCAATCTGCGGAGACCGGAAATGATAAAATGCACATAACCTTAGCTACATGCCGGGATCAAGTAGACTATATTAATGACAGACATCTTTCAGAACTTGAGGGAGATCCCGTCAGCCTTACAGGTGAAATAAACGGTGAATTCCCGAAAAACAGTTTACCTACAGCTATGGAATTGCAGATCAAACCGGGTGCGCAGATTATCTTTATAAAAAATGACATTGACAAACAATGGGTCAACGGAACACTCGGTATCATATCGGGTATTAATAATGAAAGCAATATCATATATGTTACTACCGATGATGGGAAGGAATTTGACGTAAAACGTGAGACTTGGCGTAATATCCGCTACACCTACAACGAAAAGGAGAAGAAGATAGAAGAAGAAGAGCTGGGAACTTTTACTCAATATCCCATCAAATTGGCTTGGGCCATAACGATACATAAGAGCCAAGGATTGACATTCAACCGGGTAATCATTGATTTTACCGGAGGTGTATTTGCCGGAGGACAAGCTTATGTAGCCTTAAGCAGATGCACTTCTTTCGATGGTATATATCTTCGCAAACCAATATCACGAAGCGATATCTTTGTGCATCCTGAAATTGTGCGTTTTGCCAATCGCTTCAACAATCAGCCTCTTATTGACAAAGCATTAAAACAGGCACAAGCAGATATTTCATACATGGAGGCACTTCATTTTTTCGACAAAGGGGACTATGAACAATTTCTTGATTCCTTTTTCCGTGCTATCCATTCAAGGTATGATATAGAGAAGCCCCATGTACGTCGATTCATCCGGAAAAAACTTCATATCATAAATGAATTGAAAAATGAAAATCAACGCTTAAAGGATGCAATGAGAGCTCAACAGAAAAATCTGGAAAAATATGCCAAAGAATATTATAAAATGGGTAATGACTGTATTACACAAGCACATGATGCACGTGCAGCTATTGCCAATTACAATAAAGCCATTGAATTATATCCCACATATACCGATGCATGGGTGCGCAAAGGAATAACATATTACAATGAGAAGAATTATTTTGATGCCACACCATGCTTCAATGAAGCAGTACGTCTGAGTCCATGTCTCTTCAAAGCCATATACAATCGAGGCAAAAACCGATTGGCACAAAATGATATAGAAGGAGCCATTGCCGATTTTGACCGTGCTACAGGTATCAAGCCAGAACATATTCAGGCGCATGAATTTTATGGTGAGGCATTGTCACGGATCGGAAAGACCGATGAAGCAGCATTGCAATGGGCCATTGCTGAAAGATTAAGAGAACAACAAACTAAATAACAAACTTATGCTACTGAAATTATACAATAAAAATAACAATCCATCCGACTTGCAAAATGTCATAGACATTCTCAACAATGGAGGATTGATTATTTATCCTACAGACACAATGTATGCTATCGGTTGCCATGCGCTTAAAGAAAAAGCCGTTGAACGTATCTGTAAGTTAAAAGGAATAGATCCAAACAAAAACAACCTTGCTATTATTTGTTATGACCTCAGCAACATCAGTGAATATGCAAAAATCGATAATAATACGTTTAAGCTGATGAAACGAAACCTACCGGGACCATTCACTTTTATTCTGGCTACGGGGAACCGGCTTCCTAAGATATTCCGTAACCGTAAAGAAGTAGGAGTTCGAATTCCCGACAACAATATCATACGTGATATATGCCGCATGCTCGATGCTCCCGTACTCACCATGACACTTCCTCATAACGAGTCTGAAGATATTGAATACATAACCGATCCTGAACTTATCTATGAAAAGTTCCAAAAACAGGTTGAAATTGTCATTGACGGAGGCATCGGAGGAATAGAGGGCAGTACAATCGTAAGATGTACAGAGGGTGATATAGAAATCATACATGAAAGAAAGGGGAAATTAAAACTTTAAAAGAATTTGTTATGGTTCCTGTCATGCGGGGGTACGTCAGATCAGAGGATCATGTAGACATGCCGTTATAGGGGATAGGAAAGAACTTATGGCAAAATATGAAGAATATCTGTGATGCGTCCGATAAAAAGAGGTTGCTCTGTAGAACCTGACAATCTGGAAAAGAAACGGGAAGGGAAGTATCCTTATGCCTTGCTTTCACGGAGAAGAAACAACCGGAAATGACCTGACCGTTTCCTTCCGGCTTTCACCGGAAACCAGAAAATAACCCACACCACCGATCTCATTGAAAATTCAAACGGGGGGGGGGAAAATTCCCATCGGACGATGCCTGTTCCTGACCGGGGATTGGCTATGAGCCCGTTTATGCCTGTCTTTGAAAACAGAATCCGGATATAAGCATGCTCTTACTTCTTCTGAGTCCATTCCTTGTTCACATAAAATTCTGGACAGTGTCTGAGCATTCGATGATGTGTCTCTTGCGTAACATTATCTTGTTCCGCATTGCCATAAGCCTGTTTTTTCATGTCAGTTTTCGTACTGCACACGAGGTATTGCCACGGCCGGAAAAGCTCCTAAAGATGTGCCTGCCTGATATATCCCATCCCGGCATAGACCTTACCTTAAAGTCCGCTGGTGAATGAGCACCTTGTTGGAACACTGTCTGAGACTGTGGCAGACTGGCATCATGGTATTGTCCGCAAGGAACGATTCCATTGTACACTTCCCGACAGGCAGTTTCCACGGATGTATCCTGCCGAGTTCCGGTCGTATCTGCGGACCAGATTCCGTACTGGGACATGACTTACTCTAAGCAGCCGGCCGACTGAATGAAATTCAAGGCCTTCCGGATACAGTGAAAGCAATGCTCCCGCTCTTTGAACCCGGCTGAATCATAACCTACACTGTAATTACACGATTTACATTTATAACGCTGGATCCTTCTCATAAAACCACTCCTGACCAGTTCCGGACTTTGGCTTTC
>CAYUIJ010000040.1:4194-20143 GCA_964444735.1 uncultured Bacteroides sp.
TCATCTGCACTATAATACCAGTTTGTTTAATGCAGGACAATTTGCCAAAGCCAAAATAACATAACGATATTGATTCTAATCTTTCGGTATATCAAGCGGTTCACCTGTATATTCCCTACACGTTATCTGTCCGGTAAGTGCCATATAGGCGTTACTAGCCAAAGCTTCCATTTCATCCTCGCCCGGGATCACAACCACAGATGCCAGAAAGTCAATTTGCTTACGCAACAAATCTACACAATATTCACTGCATGCCATTCCACCAGTCAATATAATAGCCTGAGTCTTTCCGCACAAAGTGACATGCATCGCACCAATCTGCTTTGCAACAGCATAGAACATCGCATCTAAAAAGTCAAGACACTTTGCATCTCCTTCCAGAGCTTTGTCTACCACATATATCATATTATTTGTCCCCAGATGTGCCACAGCTCCGGCCTTACTGGTAATCATCCGTTTTATGTCTTTCAGTGTGTATTTTCCACTGAAACATAATTCAGCAAATTCATACGCAGGCAATGTCCCTACACGTTCCGGAGAAAAAGGTCCCTCACCATCCAAGGCGTTATTGACATCTATCACCTTACCGTGCTGGTGTGCACTGATAGAAATACCTCCTCCCAAATGAGCAACAATTACATCCATATCCTCATATCGGGTTTGAAGAGATTTTGCATATTTGCGAGCCACAGCCTTACTGTTTAAAGCATGAAACACTGATTTGCGTTTAATCAGCGGAGTCCCCGTCCAACGTGCCTTGTCTTGCAATTCATCAACTACCACCGGATCGGCAATGTAAGAAAAGCATTTCATTTGTCTGGCCCAATCATCAGCCAAAAAAGCTCCCAAATTGCATGCATGTTCTTGTACCGTAGTCAATAAGTCTTCTTTCATTTTGTCGTTAACATAATACACTCCTCCCGGAGTAGGATGCATCAACCCTCCTCTTCCAATAACGGCATCAAAATGCATATTATAACCAGCTTCTTTCAATGTTTCTGCAATTTTTTCTTTTCTGTAATTATACTGTTCACTTATATGTGAAAACGTAGAAAGCTCTTCCATTGTATGGTGTATGTTATGTACCCATATCTGTTTTTCATCCTCATATATGGCTATTTTGGTCGAGGTTGAACCAGGATTAATGACAAATATCTTCATGGTAAACCGGAATTTGAGATTTATGATTTTCAGACAGACAAGCAAGTGCCAGACTATAGTATTTAGACATTCCCGAATCGCTCCGTGAAGTCACAACAACCGGACACATCGGACCACATAGCATTCCGGCAATATTTGCCTTTGCAAACAAAGTAATCGTTTTATAAAACGTATTTCCAGCTTCTATATTCGGAAAAATAAGAACATCTGCATTGCCAACAACCGGGGAGGACAAACCTTTAATGTCACCACTATGAATATCACATGCTGTCTTTACATCCATCGGGCCGTCAAGTTGTACACGTCCAAATTCACCTCGCAAAGCACATTCTTTCAGTTCCACATAATCAAGAGTATGAGGAAATTTTTCATTAACCTTTTCCGAACAATGCAACATAGCTATTCGTGGTTCCTCAACTCCACAACTATGAGAAACCTTACATGCATAACGGATAATGGCTTTAAACTGTTCTAAAGCAGGATAGGGTATTACAGCGGCATCCGAAAATACTAACAATTTAGGATATGCTGGAACACGAGTCACAGTTACATGCGTTAATAGCTCACCCTTAGGAAGAATACCCTTTTCTTTATTCAAAACTGCATGCAATAAATTATCTGTATTAATGAGTCCTTTCATTAAAATATCTGCCCTATTCTGACGAATAAGCTGGACAGCCAAAGTTGCGGCTTCATCTGGAGTAGAGGTTACTAAAATCTCTACATAATGAGGATATCTATTCTTTATCTCTTCTGCACGTGTTAAAAATTTACGCTCGACAATTAAAATAAATTCTGCTATGCTTTCTTCCAAAGCACGTAAAACAGCATATTCGGTATGAGGATCACTAGGACAAACTACCACAACCTTTTTCCTCTCAGAAAGAGATTGTAAGTATGCAGTCATTTGATCAAAGTCTTTAATTGGGTTCATATATCATTTTTTCAGCAAATATGCTAAAAAAAACACAAATGCCAATATTAGACAGAGTTTTTTTAGATGTAGTCAGCACTTAAATTATCATTTTATCATATTAAATATATAAGACAAATAATAGCAGAAACTTTCTGTTTAAACATAGATCATCAATAATCAATCTTCAATTAAAATATAAAGCGAGAAAAACTTATAAATTAAAAGCAGAAAAAGAATATCGTTAAATAATGAGAAAAATAAAATATCAGGAAAGTTCTTTGAATAGGTATAAGTCACACTTACAAAAACAAATAAGGCAACTATAGTCCTTGACAATAACGGCCTTATATAAAAAAGGAGGAGAAAGTTCTCTCTTATCCTTACTCCTCCTTACAAATAAAAAATATCCACTATTTAATACCTTCTAATGCTTTTGTAGCAATGGCATCTATCGGGTCAATAGCCAAAATTTTATTCCAATATTCTTTTGATTCAGGATATTGTTCCGCAACCAAATAATAATATCCTAAATAACGATAACATTCAATCAAATATTTGTTAAAACGATTGTCTTCTAAAACTTTTTTCTCTAACAATGCTGCCACTTGCTCATAATAAGGTTTTGCAAGTCCTTTTGTTGTTTCAGGGTCTAATGCTGAATTGGTACGTGCACGCCAGAAATTTCCAAGATAACTATCGGGAGCTAATTCAGCCAATTTAGCGAAAACAGAATCAGCACTATATAAAGCTTCTGTTTTTTCTTCAACCGTATAATTAATTGTATCAGTAGAAACTCCTTCAGAATAATATAATTTTCCCAATTCATAAATCAAATCGGGAGTTTTTTTATCTTCATCAAGAGTACCCGCAAACTTATTGAATGCTGATATTGCTTCCCTGTATTTCCCAATATTCTCATAGCATGAAGACAGATCTTTATATACTTCAGTACGGTCAGGATTTAACTCTATTGACTTCTCAAAAGAAACGCATGCATCTTCATATGATTTCAAAGCACTTGACAAATAACCGTGATACAAATAATCCAAATATGTCAGTTCTTCCGGTTTACAGGCAGCAAAGAAAGCATCGGCAGCAGTTTTAGCTTCATCATAACGTTTCAAATCAATAAAGTCATACATACGAAGACGATTAAAAACAGAGTGTTGTGGATTCCGCTGCAATCCCATATTTGCAATCTCCAAGGACTTTACAAAATCATGATTCAAAAACAAAGCAAATGAATATTTGGTCAAATCATCTTCTGTCACCTCATCAGATGAAATAAAACGTTCATAAGTCGCAGCAGCCTGATCAAACTTGTTGCTTGAATAATAGAACTCAGCCAGTTTACGCTCAACTTCAATTGATGCATCAATCGCTTTCAACTGTTCCAGCTTTTCAATTGCAAGTTGAGGATTAGCAACTCTATAAATATCTGCATATTTAAAATATGCTTCTTTGCAATTAGAATCAAAATATATAGCTTCCTCATAACGTTGACAAGCAGTACCAGGGTCCTTGCGTGCAACTGCAATGTCACCTTCGAAGATAGAAATCCGTGCAGATTTAGAATCGGCTTTCTTTGCTAACTTAGCATAAGTCTCAGCTTCATCCAGTTTACCGGCATCCAAATATGCACGCCCGATAGTAAGGACTAAATCTGCATTCTTTTTACCTTTTCCTTTTAACAAATCATCTATTTGCTCTTTAGCTTGTTCTGGATTTGTCTTTATCAATTCTTTTACTTTTAAAGTTCTAGCTTTCCAATCATCATCAGACTGGGCATAAAGAGAAGTAGCGGCAATGCATGCTCCCAACAAAAACAAGTTCAATTTTCTCATAGTTAATTACTCTAGTTTGTTCAATCATTAACATTTACTACACGTATTGGCTGTGTCGCAGGCACCAATCCTGCTTTTAAGATAATACGCTGCCCTCTGTCCAGTGCAAGGAAATTAGAAAAACCCCATGACAAACCGTTACGAGGGTCATTTAACAATATATAAATTGGCCTGGCCAATGGATAATGTCCATAAAATAAATATGCCTGAAAAGGCTTATAGGAATTGTCTGCGGTCGCTTTATCGGCAGCCGAAACAGACATTACGCTAACTTCTTTTCTAAAAGACAATCGCGTAGAATCACTTCGGTTTGTCAGCCAGTTAACACCAACAACACCGATAGCTTCTTTGTTTTTTGCTACAAAATCAATAACTTCCCGGTTGTTCTCCAAAGCATATGCATCCTCATTGCTCAACGGTTTACCCCCGCATATAGAATCTATAGCAAAACGTACGGTACTTGAGTTTTTGTTATCAAATACTATGTAAATATCACCCAATTTTGAACTTGGATATATTTCTTTCCACGAATGAACTTCGCCTGCCAGTATCCTGCGAAAATCATTCACAGTTATCATTGTATCTTGATTAGCCTTATTAACAATCAGTGCCAATCCGTCAACCGCCATTTTTATGGCTCTGGGAAAAAACTTCTGGCTATGGAAATACTCCAATTCCTTATCGGTAAAGGTACGGGTAGCTATTGCCAAACGAACACTATCCCTCAACAATAAGCTTATAGCCTCTGCTTCTGTTGTATAAATAGGGATAATACTTGCATTAGGTGTCAGACTTTCAAATACATCGATTTCTTCCTGAACTATAGGTTGGAAACTCTCATCAGAAGCAATAGAAACAACTCCTGTATTATAGGTATCCATGCGTCCGTCTTTGGGCTTCGGCTGACAAGATACCAGCCAGCCCAAAAACATGACACATATTAATGAAATTTTATTATTAATTCTCATTATTGTAATTTAAATACAATAGGTACTGTATATTTTACAGCTACAGCCTTACCGTTTTGTTTACCCGGTATCCATTTTGGCATGCCGCTCAATACACGCCTTGCTTCCTTATCGCATGAGGGGTCAAGACTACGGACAACTTCAACATCACGCACTTGCCCGTCTTTGCCAACAACGAACTGACAAATAACGCGTCCTTGTATACCATTTTCCTGAGCAATTGCCGGATAGCGAAGATTTTGTGAAATATATTTCATTAATTCCGCCTGTCCGCCCGGGAATGAAGGCATTTGTTCCACCATATCAAAAACTTGTTCGGGTTCTTCCTTAGCCTGAACAACCACTTGTTTCAAGTCAGCGATATCAGCACCATGCTCTTCATCATTACCTTTAACATCGGCAATAGAGATACTGGCCTTAGATGTATTCAAATCTTCTTGACTCTTCATCTGGTCTTCATCAGGTACTTCTTCATCCTTCTTAATAACGGGAGCTGTAAATTTGATAGTACTCTTCAAAGCGGGAGGAGGAGGCGTATTCTCTACAGGTTTGGTAAACTCTTTTTGTTTCACTTCAGGCTGTTCCAACTGTGATAAAGTTGTTACCTCTGTCATACTGTCATCACCTTCCTGCTTAGGAATAGCGAGCTTAATCAAAGTAGGCAGCACACATGCAACTGCAACCACAATGATAATTATAACCATTGCGCGAGTGTGACGTTTTGGAGAGTCAGCACGCATTTTATATGCGCCATATGCCCTGTTCTTATCTCCAAAAACAAGATCACACCATTGTAAAGATGTCAAATCTATTTTAGCCATACAATTTATTTTATAAAGGTGTGATTCATTTTTATTGTGCAATGCTTTCAACAGGCAAATTACCTTTAGCGTCAAAGTTTTTGATTAAAAACTCATCACCTTCAGTAATATCTGTAATTACATACTTACCAATATTGCAAATTTGCATTTCATCGAGCGCGTCAATCAGATTCTTATAAGAAGCATCGTCTGTTGCCTTGATAATAACAGTTGGCGTATCCTTTCCGCCTTTTATTTCAGACACTTTATCCTTATATTCATCTTCTGATATTTTCAAATCCAATTTATCTTTCTTCAACTGATTAACCTGGTTTACAGCTACAGCGTTGCGTTGAAGCAACATTGCCCGCAATCCATCTGCATCATATGAAGTTTGCTTCAATGAAGTGTAATCCTCATAATTTGGCTGACCATCATAATAGAAGATACGGTCATTTTCTGCCAGCAGTAAAGTGATAGCTTCTGAAGCTTTAACCTTAGTCCTTTGGTCATCGGTTAAATCCTCCTTTGCCGGCATACTTATCTCCATTGTCTGAGGTTTACTCATTGTGGTACAAAGCATAAAGAAAGTGATAAGCAGCATGTTCATATCCACCATTGGAGTAAAGTCTACGCGGACTCTCATTTTTTTCTGCTTGCTCTTACTTCTTTTCTCATTTCCACCTTCGGTTATTTCTGCCATATTTTCTACTATTTTTTATTCTTCAACAGTCTTTAAGGAGGTAATCAAATTATAACGATTCTCTCTAAGATCTTGAAGAGATGACATAACTTGTTTTATTACAGAATAAGGGGTTGTATGGTCAGCTTTAATAGCAATACGCAAGTCACGATTTGCTTCACGAGCATGACGAATCCACACCTTAAACTGATTATCTATACTATCACAAGGGATTCCTTCATTTTTCAGAATCTCATCCTGCTTATCAGAAGGCAATGCCAAATATTGCTTCATTTTACCGATAGCTACGCCAAAAGTAGGCGCAACCATAAACTTATGTATTTCTGCAGGTGTAAAAGTAATACCATAGTCATTACCTACCGCTTCCAAAACAGCACGCATATCCTGCTGTTTATCCAAGCTCATAAAAATCTTACCTTTCTGATCGACTAATATCTGAAGTATATCCGTTTCCGGAATCTTAATTTCAGACACAGAAGCCGGAGTTGTAACCATAACAGGCTCTTTCTTTATAAATGTTGATGTCAACATAAAGAAAGTAAGCAAGAGCACCGTCACGTCACTCATCGCGGTCATGTCGATGAAAGTATCTTTCTTTTTAATCTTAGCTCTACCCATAATTAATAAATTCTTTTAAAGGGATTGATCTATAATTATTTATGAGTTGCAGCGAAAGTCTGTACGATAGAGAAACCTACTTCGTCAAGGCTGTAAGTCAACTTATCTATTTTATTTGTATAATAGTTATATGAAATAACGGCCAAAGCACCCGTCAGAATACCGAATGCCGTGTTAACCAATGCTTCAGAAATACCAGTTGACAAAGCAACAGAGTCAGTGCCGCCACCGGCACCCAAAGCCTGGAATGAACGGATCATACCAACAACAGTACCAAGCAGTCCAAACAATGTACCCAATGTAGTAATGGTCGCAATAATCGGCAAGTTCTGTTGCATCATCGGCATTTCAAGAGCTGTAGCTTCTTCCAGTTCTTTTTGGATAGCCAGTATTTTTTGTTCTTTGCTTAAAGTGTTATTTTCTTCTACTTCTTCATACTTAACCAATGTCGCAGTCACAACATTGGCAACAGATCCACGTTGCTTGTCGCAAACTTCATGAGCCTTTTTCAAATTGCCTTCTGCCAATGCAGCTTTAATATTAGCAACAAATTTAACAAGAGATCCTTTCCCGTATGCAGATCGTAACGCAAAATAACGCTCAACACTCAAAGCCAATACAGTTAAAAGAAGCGTTTGAATTACCGGCACAATGACACCGCCCTTATAAACGGTTCCAAGCAAATTTACAGGATGATTATTTGGATCATTGTTAGTAAAGTTAGAAGGGTCTCCTAAGAAAAACCGGAAAACCAAAACAGCTACGACAAAGCAGCAAATAATTACTATACCAGCATTTTTAATACCCCAAATCTTTGTAGATTTCTTTTTAGTTGTTTCCATAATAAAGTTTTTTAGTTTTAAAAGTATTTGTTATTTAATAAATAAATTTTCTTTATTTAAAAGTTTTACAGTATTTAATATTTTTATTTCCCGTTATATAACATGTCTGACATATGCTGGTGAATAAGCAATCATATACGTTTAACGGGGTATTCACGCCTTTTATATTTTATAAATGCACACTTTTCAGATATGCATGATTTCTGTAATAACAAAAATAATAAATTCTTGAATATACCTATTATAATTCATATCTTTTAACTAAAAAATATTTTCAAATAACCTATAAATAGCTCCAAACATAATTATAACGGACAAACCGGATTTATTCCTTCTATTATGGGGAACCGGATATAAAGGAAATCCTATGTATGCCGTGCTTGACAAAGATACGATAAAAAAATGAGGTATTGCCCATCTATCCAAGGCAATACGTGATTATGTCACTCAAAGTTGTCTCTTTGGAGATGTAACAGATGCCGTTTCATGCAGGCTCAAGGCCGGATGGATGCCAACGGACGTTTTTTCCTGCAAAAGTCTTGTCCGGAGGCAAGGCACTGACGGTGATGCCCGTCACTTCATTATCGTGAATGGTGCGAGTGGAAATCTGTGCGGAACTCATCTGCCTGACAAACACCGCAATGGACGGAACCATACGATGGCAACGCGAGGCGGCGGGAGAAGCTCGGATGCCTTGTATCAAATATTTATATGTCGTTATTTTATAGCAAAAGTAAATTTTTCTGTTGTAAAATCATAGTTAGTCCCTGCTCCCCTTATGCACAGATATCATTCCATCACTGACTGTGATTTCTTCTTCTTGAATAAGATATGACAGTACTTCGCGTAATTTGTCTTTTTCTACGTTAAGGGCAGACAGGATATTGGCAGGTTGTTTTTCTTCATATGAACTGATAAGTTCTATGATCTGCTCCCTTATATTTTCAAACTCATCTGTTTTTATTCCCGACTGATGTCGGTGAATGCATACATCGCATCTTTCACAGTTTTGCATGCTGTTTTCTCCGAAATATTTCAGAAACATTCTGTTACGGCATCTGTTTTTGGATGTGGCATACTCAATCATGGCTTTGATACGATGCGTATAGCTTTCTTTTCGCTGCTCATATACATTCCGTGGTATAACCAGTCTGTCTGTTTCTTCTCGTTTTTGGGTGAAATGGATATACGGTGTCTTTTTGCAAGGTATATAGTGAATGATATTCTTTCTTGACAAAGCAATAAGAATTTTATATACTTCTTGTCGGGTTAGATTGTTTTGATGTGCCAACATGTTCTCGTCAATGTAGGCATAGTCTGAGAACAATCCTGTGTAGTTTCGCAGTATTGTTTGGATGAGTTGCTCGGTAGATGCGTCTTGTTCGTGTATTTTATATAATTCGTCACGTCTGACTGTAAAGATCAGACGTGATTTGCTTTCCTGATCGTCTATATACTCAATGTATCCGCAGCGGGTGAGAATGCGGAGTGCACTGTCTGCTTGTACCGGAAAGTGCTTGAAGCGTTGGCAGAATTCATCAAGGTTGAACTCATAAATACAGTCAAATCCGTCACCGATGGCCATCTGGTAATAGTAGCAGACATGTTCGTATACTTTCCGTATATATTCTTTTTCAGGAAAAGTATCTGATATGCGTTTGTTGAGAATGTTTTTGTCATGTGGACTGTACAGCAATACGGCGTATGCTTTCAGGCTGTCTCTTCCGGCTCTTCCGGCTTCCTGGAAATAGGCTTCGGGCGAATCGGGCATATCCATATGAATTACGATGCGCACATCGGGTCTATCTATTCCCATTCCGAAGGCATTAGTGGCAACCATGACTCTTGATTCGTCTTTCTGCCATTTTTCCTGTCTGAGGTCTTTTTCATTGTTTGAAAGTCCGGCATGATAGAATTCTGCACTGATGTTGTTCTTGCACAACAGTTGAGCGATTTCTTTTGTTCCCTTACGGTTTCGGGTATAGACAATGGCTGATCCGGACGTATGGGCAAGTATATGCAGCAGTTCTCTGTTCTTGTCTTCGGTATTTCGCACTATGTAAGCCAGATTTTTGCGTTCGAAGCTCATCTTGAACACATTTTCTTTCTTGAAATGCAGTTGTTGCTGAATATCCTTCACCACTTCGGGTGTTGCCGTTGCGGTCAAAGCCAGTACCGGAGCATCTGGCAGTAATTTTCTGACATGGTTTATTTTCAGGTATGCCGGGCGGAAATCATAGCCCCATTGTGATATGCAATGAGATTCATCTACAGTGATGAAACTGATTTTTATCTTTCTTAATTTAGTCTGGAATATTTCAGTGTCCAGCCGTTCGGGAGAGATATATAGAAATTTGTAATCACCGAAAATGCAATTTTCAAGAGCCGTGATAATTTCTTCACGTGTCATGCCTGAATATACAGCTATTGCCTTGATCCCTCTTGAGCGCAGATTGTTTACCTGGTCTTTCATTAATGCAATCAGAGGGGTTATGACCAGACATAGTCCCTCTGTTGCCATGGCGGGGACCTGAAATGTGATAGATTTTCCTCCGCCTGTGGGCATCAGCCCCAATGTATCTTGTCCGTTACCGATACTGTTGATGATGTCTTCCTGAATGCCGCGGAATGAATTGTATCCCCAATATTTTTGAAGTATAGATTTATAATCTTTCATGAATTGCATTCTGTTGGACGTATATCTTCAATCTGAAGTTGCACTTCGCCACGTTTGTGGGTGTTCTCTTCAATGGTATAACAAATATCGAAAGAGCGTTTGGTTTTGATATAACGGGCTTGTGAGCTTTGTCCAAATGCAATTCCGTTCATTACATTGTGCGACTTGTTGTCTACAAGTTCTAGTTTTATATGTTCCTGTTCGTGTCCTACTACTTTACTTGTTCCGTAATCATACACATGGCTTGTGCAGAATATGGGTTTGTGATTGTCTGGACCGAAAGGGTTGAAGCTTTTCAAGTCATTGAAGAATTTGTGAGTGATGTCCTGAAAGTCTATTTTGGCATCAATATTGATAAAGGCATGTGTTTGTTCCGGTAAAATATGTTCGGATACAAATTTCTCAAAGCGCTTGGTAAATTTCGTCACATTTTCTATTTTCATTGACAGTCCTGCGGCGTATGTATGACCACCAAAGGTTTCGAGCAAATCACGGCAATATTCAATGGCTTTATACACATCAAATCCTGATACGGAACGGGCTGATCCAGTTGCCATATCATTGGTTCGTGTAAGAACTACGGCCGGTCGATAATAGATTTCTGTCAGCCGTGAAGCTACGATACCGATGATTCCTTTGTGCCAGTATTCATTGAAAAGGACAATAGAGCGGCGCTGTGAGAGATCTTCCAGCTTATCAACGATTTTGTTGGCCTCTTCTGTCATGTTTTTATCGAGGTCTTTTCTAGTCTCGTTATATTGGTTCATTTGGTTGCTTTTAGCCAAGGCTCTGTGGAAGTCTTTTTCTATTAACAGATCTACAGCTTCTTTTCCGTTCTGTATACGTCCTGAGGCATTGATTCGGGGACCGATTTTAAATACGATGTCGCTTATAGTGATTTCTTTTTCGGAAAGTCCGCATACATCAATAATGGCTTTCAATCCGATACTGGGGCTTGAATTGATTTGTTTCAGTCCATAATATGCCAACACACGGTTTTCACCCATGATTGGAACGATATCGGATGCTATGCTTACAGCCACCAGATCAAGTAACGGCCACAATATGTTGTAACCAATACCGTTGTTTTGTGCAAAAGCCTGCATAAATTTGAATCCTACTCCACATCCTGACAGGTGAGGATAGGGATAGGTGGCATCCAAGCGTTTGGGATTGAGGATGGCAACTGCGGGAGGAGATATATTGTCTGGCACATGATGGTCGCAGATAATGAAGTCAATACCCTTTTCTTTGGCATATGCTATTTCTTTTACAGCTTTGATACCGCAGTCAAGGACAATGATGAGTTTTACCCCTGTTTCATAAGCATAATCTATCCCCTTGACTGATACTCCGTAACCTTCTTTATAACGGTCCGGAATGTAATAGTCTATGTTGGAATAGAATTGTTGTAAGAACTTATAGACAAGAGCAACAGCTGTTGTCCCGTCAACGTCATAATCTCCGTATATCAACACGCGTTCATTCTTTCCAATAGCTGCATTTAAACGTTCCACAGCAATTTCCATATCATTCATAAGGAACGGGCTATGCAGTTCGTTCAATTGCGGATGAAAGAACTTTCCGGCTTCAGAAACAGATGTAATACCTCTTTCAATAAGAAGTTTACAAAGAATAGGACTAATTCCTAACTCTTTTGAGAAAGATTTAGCCGTCTCTGTCTGTTCGTGTGTCGGAACTTGGTAATTCCATTTGTATCGCATTTATATATTGTTTTTCTTTTTCTGTTAATGTGCAGGCTTGTTCCTTTCAGATTCTGTTCAAAGTAAAACTACCTGATATTTGCAAATATGATACCGTTTGACAGAAAGTTCTTTCAATGAAAGCGGATACATGCCTGCATTCAATTGGTAAAGTTAAGAAAAAGGAATAAAAAAACGTGTTGATTCTATATATATTTAACAGAACCAACGCGTTATTATTACACGAATGTGAGGAAATTATTTAATACCCAACTTTTTTGCGATTTCTTTAGGCAATGCTTTTTTGTTAACGACAATATTCATTGTTTTGTAGCGTGCATATGCTTTTGAAGCGTACCATATTCCTTTATACTCTCCTGTTTCTCCCCAAGAGTTTTTGACCATATAGTATTCTGTGCCGTTTTGGTCTTTTGCAATCCCATAAATCAACATACCATGGTCATCGGTAGTTTCCCAATTATCATATGCAATCTGGCGTTCTTCTTGGGTGCACCATTTTTGAGGTTGCGGAGTGTTAGAGGATTGCTGAGTATTTTTCAGATTAAGCCATTTTGCCATATCAGATCCTTTCAGATCTTGAACTTTTTGCATATCAGGATAAGTCGCAATACCAGAACGTGAAAAACCTGATTCACTTACATCGGCTCCCCATGCAATGGTATAACCGTTGTTGATGGCATTGTCAAATACTCCCATTAACTCATCAATAGGGAGGTTGTATGAATGATACCATCTCCAATTATCTTGTATTTCAAGAACAAATGGTTTGTAGAATGGATGATGCGTGTATGAAGTTAATGAAATATAGTCATCAGGATTTAATCCTAATGATTCATAGAAAGACTGCGGAGTATATTCTTTGCCTTTGTATTCGAACTTTTCAGGGCATTCGCCAAGGTAAGCATCATAAATGCCAGTTAATCCTTTTTTCCATACAGGTGTGTTGTCTGGAGCTACTTGCAGACTGCTGTGTTTGCCTTTTGCAATGGCTGCAACATATGCTTCTGTCACTGCAGACAGCTCATTGTGGTTGGAAAGGGTGTCACCATACATTGCTCCGGGGCGCATTAATTCTTCGGGGATCAATCCGTAATGTTGCATTCCATAAAGAACATCATAGAAAGAACCGCCTTGTGAGAATGATACATCTCCGTGTGTACGAACGGTTGCATCAGCACGATCCATATAGGTATTGTATACTGTATACATTTCTGAAAAATCATATTCTCCTTTTCCCATGCGAAGGAGTTCTGATTCAATAAAAGACAGGCCAGAATAGCACCAGCATGTTCCTGCACGGCTCTGATTATTGATAGAGGTAATAGGATTTTCTTTCACTGTGGTGAAAATGTATCCTTCTTTTTCTTTCTTTTTTTCTTCTTGTGCAACAATAGAGTTTGTGCATGCTAAGCCTAAGGCTGCAAACAATAAAGCTTTTTTCATGTTTTGGTTTTTTAAAATTATTTTTATTCATTCATTATATTTTCAACTTCTTCTACTGTAAGCGGAATATGTTTTTGACCTAAGAAACGTGAGCCGTTGGCAGTGATTAATATATCGTCTTCCAAACGGATTCCTCCAAAATCTTTGTATTCTTCAATTACAGAATAGTTCAAGAAATCAATAAACTTATTTTCCGATTTCCATTTATCAATAAGCGCCGGGATAAAATAACATCCAGGTTCGTCAGTAATTACGAATCTTTCTTGTAGCTTTCTTCCCATGCGGAGAGATCCCAGACCGAACTGTCCGGAAGGACGTGTTTCGTCATCATATCCCACATAAGTTTGACCCAGACTTTCCATATCGTGTACATCCATTCCCATCATGTGTCCTAATCCGTGAGGCATAAACAAGGCATGTGCTCCTGCAGCAACGGCTTCGTCAATGTTGCCTTTCATTAATCCCAAGTCTTTTAGTCCTTGGGCAAGGATTTTACATACATTGATGTGTACTTCTTTCCAAGTTTGTCCTGGACGGGCAAATTCAATGGCATGATCATGACAGGCTATTACAATATTATAGATGTCTTTTTGTCGACTGGTGAATCGGCCGCCTACAGGAACTGTTCTGGTGAAGTCGGAACAATAATTGTTGTTTGTTTCTGCACCGGCATCTGTAAGCATCATTTTTCCTGCTTCAAGAATATTGCCATGATAATGATTATGAAGAGTTTCTCCATTTTGTGACAGAATGGTAGCAAATGAAGTCATGCTTCCGTATGAAGCAGCTATGCCGTCTATCACTCCGGCAATGTATTGTTCTTTGACACCTGGTTTGCATATGCGCATGGCTGTAGTATGCATTTCGTACCCTATATCACAAGCACGTTCTATCTCTTCAATTTCGCATGGCTCCTTTACAGAACGCAGATCTACTACACCTTTTATCAGTTCGACGGACGCATGTTCCTTGAGTTGTGCAACACGGATACCAAGTAAATCTTCCAACCATAACATAATATCATAACGGTATTGTGGAAGGAAGTGGATTTTTCTTCCTTGTTTTGATGCTGCCGATATAATGTTTTTGATTTCTGCTAAAGGTGCGCTGTTATTTACTTTCACCTCAGTAGCCATGTCTTTTATGCTCGGTTGAGATCCCATCCAAATGATGTCATCCATTGTTACATCATTACCAAACAAGTAATCTTCACCGCTTTCGGTATCAATTATTCCGGCAAAGCCAGGCTGATTGATACCGAAGAAGTACAAAAACGTACTGTCTTGACGGAATTTATATGTATTATCCGGGTAATTACATGGAGATTCATTATTGCCAGGAAATACGATCAGACCATTCTTAATTTTGTTACGCAGTGAGTCACGGCGTTTTTTGTAATTGGCTCTAAACATAATTTATTCTTCTCTAAAATATTACAAGGTGTTTTGCAAAAATAGTTATTCTTGTAAATAAAACTAATATATTTGTCCATATCTTTTAAGAATATGTATATGATAATTGACAATCAGACAGGTTTGATCTTGAATGGATGGGCATGCGAGAGGTTTTTACTTGCGGTGTGATAGATTATTTTATGGATCATAAATAGAGTTTCCATATACAGGTGACAGGTGCGTGTTTCTGGAGGAACGTGTAACGGGCGATCCCGCACCGAAGGGCGTTTTTGTCATAGAACCCGTTTCGCCGTATATCTCAAGCCATTTGGCGCATCCGTATTTTCCCGTATATTTTCTTTCATGCTACGAAGATACGGATTAAGATTTTCTCAACACTGAAATGTGAGCTCTTCAAACATTTTCTTTATTTTTGCATTTGCCAGTTGACTCTGCATTAATTCAAAGGGCGGTAGTCGTGGTGCTGTTTCTGAGATAATGATTTCAAATGTTGCGAATGTTAAATCTCGTAGAGAGTTTTCTTTGCAAAGCAGGACTTGTTAAAGGCGAAAACTATTTCAAGGAAATGTATATCCATGAAATAGAGGCTGAATGGAAATAGACCTGTCTTCGGTTTCCAATAATGGTGATGCGGAAAAGAGATTCGATTTTGTTGTAAAAGGAGAGAATGCCATTTATGGAATAGAAACCGGTTTTATGCTATCAGTGGTTCAAAGTTGAACAAAACTGCTCGCAGCTATAAAACTATTACTTTGGCGACCAAGGATTTGGAGTATTTTAAATTTGTTTGGTTGGCTGGTACAGTGCGAAAAACAATCTGAAAGAAACATTTGATGTT
>CAYUIJ010000041.1:0-7809 GCA_964444735.1 uncultured Bacteroides sp.
TATAGATTAAATTACTGAATATCTGTAAATAAAATGTTTTTAAGGAGTGACTAGATAATATAACACTTATAAAAATAGCGGTATTGAGAATGAAGAATATAAGTAAAAAGCAGATTATGCCAAGCCGAAGCGAGATTTAAGCGGTGTTATTCAATGCAAGTCTCAATTAGATCAAGAAGCATGTATATATGCCGACAAGGTCAGAAGCCTACGGCAAAAGGAATACGACAAGGCTGCTCTTTATACCGAAACCGATGCGGAACAAGCATTTAATCTTTGAAGTTCATTCATTTAGACATTACACCATCCATTTCGGATTATTCTTAAATTTTCTCCAATCCTCCATAAGTTTATCTTCAAACTGCATGATATATTTGTGGGCTTCTGTTGTATTAGTCATATCTTTCTTCAGTTTGTCAATATATTCCAAAAGATTCATGCATATATTATACTGTCCGCATGCAAACAATGCTTCCGGTACTTTATTAAGCTTATCATCCGCAGTAAACCACAGAGTTGTGCCCATGTCTGTAGCTAACTTGCTTATTTTTTGCATTTCTTCTGACGGTGCCAGCCAATCGGGAATTTTCCCTTTATCAAGTTTGCTTTTCCAAGATCCATAATCTGCCGTAAGTTCGTATATCGCATTGGTTATCCTTCGGTTCTTCCATCTTTCATCTTCATAAAGAGCCTTATATCGCATCTGTCGAATAGGCTTCATGAAAATCACTTTTAATAAATGAACAAGCGATTTTTCCCGATTAAGCAAAAGCGAAATGATATTTGCTATCGGATATGTCCATACAATATCAACATCAATTTTTACAGGAACTCTCTTCAGATACTTCATGGACAGTTTCTTAAAAGCAAAAGAGACGATACGGATGAAAAGCGCTATAAAAGCAATACAGAGAAGGAAACCCAATGTCTTGTCACAACTATAATAATAAGCAAATAAAGTTCCTATTATACTCAGTATCGCAATTAATGTCGTTATACAGTCAAACTTATGCAGGCTAAACCCGCCATCCACTACAATTTTTCCATTCTTCATGGATTTAATTTTAGGACGAGAAACATCCGATACAATAATCAAGTCATGACACGGAAAGTTCTTATCGCCATTTGTCCTTTCGTCATCATATTGCATTTGCGTATTGGCTAACAAAATAGGTTCTATGCCTTGATTGTCTACAATGCCTCCATCCATAAGAGGAATTTCCGTTGTCAATGTCTTCGTGTAACTTTGAACAGACTCATCGGTCATAAATTCAAAATCAACAGGGAAATACAATGGCTCAAAACCACCAGGAAAGCAAGACGAGACAGCAAGAATTTCTGACAATTTTATTTTGCCGGCAATTGGCCAAGGTACTCTATGCTCTTTGTTCCCTATTACTCCTCTGCTGTGCCTCGTATCAATATTTACAATCTTTCTGGATGCCTGGAAACGGAACGCATATCCACTACTAAAATCGGTACCATTGGCCGAGAAGTGATGAATATGTCCCGAATCAATTATGTTTTGAATCGTATCAAAACGTGCGTTTTCAAAAAACACCCTGTCATACGATTCAATCATTTCCTTTATTAAAGACCGGCTATTGGTTAAAAGCATATTCCTTAGTGCCGGAGTGACAACATCATTATTGCAAAGCTTATCATAAAGTTCTGAAAATGAGGATTTGTTTACGTTAGCATTAGCATACTGAAGCATATACCATAAGCCTGTTATGGTTCCGCCTGAAATTGTGGAGATAGTGTTTATGCTATCAAGAAATGTATCTCCATTATCAAGTTTTAAATGATGCAGATACGATAATGTTCCAAGATGAAACATGGCAGCCCTATAGCCTCCTCCGGATAATGCCATTGCTATTTCTGGTTTCATTTCCATATTGTATATTCAGGTCCGATCGCCATCTGACAAATCAAACACTCTGACATTCATATAATTTCCAAAACCTGTGCCGGAACCCATCCAATGCTTCCGTCTTCCAATTGAATTTCACGCCATTCTTTCATTGTTGAATCCTTGATAGTGACTTTATGCCCTTCATGCAGAATAAACAAGTCTGTTCCGCCAGCATCAGGAGTACTTTTAGCGGTCACACTCGGGTTCATGACAATAGCACCTCTATGCCCGGTCAGAATCCTTTTCTGCTGAGATGCAAATAAATTAGAGATTATAACAAAAATCACACATATTATAACTCCAATAAAACCTGTTTTTTTTAGAACCAGTACTTTCCCGAAAACATAGCATCCCAAAAGCAATAGAGCGCCAATAAAAAAAATAATCCCCAATATGCTCCACTCGTCAGAACTGAAACAATTTCTAAAACCTCTAATCCATGTTATTATGAATATTTCGTTTACTGTATCAACTTTATCAACAGCTTTACTTTTTGCCATTTCCAGATTGAACCGAATATCAGAATCTCCCGGATCCAACAAATGTGCCCTTTCCAAGTTCAATATCGAACGGGCAATATTCTTATTCTTATAGTAACTGTTTCCCAGATTATAGTAAATAACAGCGGATGTCCCCTGATTAGCCAGAATATATTCATACATTTCTATAGCCTCTGCATAATCACCCTTAATATAAGCGCTGTCAGCCATCGCTTTCGTTATTTTTTTGCTTATTGACAACCCGCCAACTCCTTGTGCAGCAACACTATCATTAATATACGAGTCATTTTGCCCGGCCGTACTATTTGCAAGAGAATCCACACTTTGCGCATAAGAGAAAACCGATACACAAAAAACAAGGACAGCTATATAAATTACTTTTTTCATGTTGTTCTTTAATTAGTGTTTGATATTATCCTCTATTTTACTTATGACATCTACTGCCATAGAATAAACCTTATCCATAGCTCCATTTTCATTACCTGGCGCATATCTGGCAAACTCACACTGATTCAATGTTTCAATAAACTCTTTTATCAGATCCTCAGATATGCCATATTTAAATAATTCATATTCAATATTATCTTTTGACAACTCAGATACTGCTATGTTTAAGTTGTCACTAATATATCCCCACAGAGCCTTTAACACCTATCATAAAAAGCTTCCTTCGTATTCTGCGATAAAAGGACTCCTGCGGATTTCATCCGTTTTGTTGCGATCTTATTTGCTTTTTTCGTCCGGACCATTGCCACGTCAGCATTTTCCAAAGCTTTTTTACGTCCGACTATAATTATGACAACAAACAATACAAATGGTACTATATACCAAATATAATATATTAATGATCCGTAGAAAAAATGATCTTTGTCATGCAAAGTGGTATCTCCCAGCTTGATATATAAAATATCCTTTCCTAACCGCTTAATATCCTCTTTGTTTGTAAAATCCGCCGACACATGGCTTGCATTTCCTTTACCTTTTTCCACCTCAATTGTATATTCCCCGGTTTTCAGAGTTTTATATCTCTTTGTCTTCAAATCAAAAAAAGTAAGCTCCGATGCAGGTATGGTATATTTACCGGCATGACGCGGTATAGCCAAATATTCAAAAACTTTGTTTCCCGTCAGCCCAGCTCGCGTTATAGAGAACTTATTGTCAATTTTCGGATCATAAACTTCAAAATCTGATGGAAATTTGACTTCAGGCGTCCCTATCAGTTTCATATTACCGGTTCCTGAGACAACAATCCTTACTGTCAATGCATCTCCTGTTTTTACTTTTGCCGAGTTTATCGAGGAAGTAACAGAAAAGTCACCCACTGCCCCCATAAACGATACAGGCTTATTGTCAGCTAAAGGCAATACATTTACCTTCAGAATTGGAGTAACAATCTTTTTTTTAAGCGTAATATAACCTGATCCTCCATTAAAAAAAGCTTCAAAAGGATCTATATTCCTATTTTCCTGTTCGATAACCCCTTCATATGTAATTGATGGAATTTCAAGTTTCCCTGTCTGCTGTGGAAACAGCACATATTGGCTCCATAATATAGTCCGATAATTACGTCCGTTATAATGCTCTAACGAATATTGCTTATTACGAGGCAAAGAAATCTCCTGTGTATGGAATCCTTTCAAATCAGGCATATCTCCTCTTAATTCTGTCAAATTAAGAACTGTATATATTTTATAGGTCAGCAAGATTGCCTCCTGCTCATATACTTGTGTCTTATTCAAGGTCGCAGTAATGAACAGATCTTTGTCAGATATACTCTGGGCATTAGATACATTCTGCCGAGAACCGTTTCTGTTGGTAGCGGCGGTATTATTTTTATCGGGAGGTAAAACTTTAATTGTTACAGGATTTGATTTGTAATCTTTACCATCAACTTTTATTGTAGCACCAGGAATTGTAAATGTTCCTACCTTATTCGCAATTAAAACATACGTATATGTCATAGAGGCATAAGACGATACTTTTCCATTTATTATCTGTGTACTAGACTGTTGAGAGCATGAAGGCCCCATCAATATCTCGAAATCGGAAATAGACGGCGCCCGAAAATCCCGTACATCGGTAGAATTGACAGTAAAGCTAATCTTAAATTGCTCACCATTTACCACAGCTTCTGGAACGTTCGTTGTGAACTGAATATCGTCAGCATAAGCATTTACGCCTGCAATCCATAAGATTACCAGAAAAAACAAATTCTTCATTCCGCTTTTATTTAATTAAAAGGTTACCAATCTTTATCATATTTCTTACCATGCGTTTGAAACTTTTTCTTCACTTTATCCTGCACATTTTTTTCATCCTGCATTACGGCGTTCAATAATTGTTCTGCATTCTCTTTAGACATCTGATTCTTATCCTGTTTCTGGGAATTCTGATTTTGCTGTTCTTGCTGCTTATTTTGTTCCTGTTGTTTGTTCTGATTCTGCTTATCCTTATCCTGCTTGTCATTTTTTTTATTCTGATCTTTCTGCTGATCTTTCAACATTTTTTGTGCCAAAGCAAGATTATAACGCGTTTCATGATCGGCAGGATTATTACGCAAAGAGTTTTTATATGCCTCAATACACTGGGCATATTGTTTGCCGGTCTGCAAAATGACTCCTGCATTATGGTATATTCTGGCAAGTCTCATCTTGTTTTTCTCAATTTTAGAAGCCCCCTCATACTGCTCCATTGCCTCTTTTACCTTTTGCTGCATCAATAAGGAATTCCCCAGATTATACATAGCAACAGCCGATTTTGGATTCGCATCTAAAGCTTTTCTATATTCAACTTCGGCTTTTACATACAAACTATCGTTATAAAGTTTGTTTCCACGCCGGATATAATCACCCTGCGCCATTACCAAAACGGGTAATATCGAAACAAACAGTCCTGTTATATATCTACTCTTCATGGCATAATACACTCTATTATTGAAATAGCCTAATATTTTTAAATAAAGGATTCTTCTTCTCAAGAATCAACACGTCTATCAAAAGGAATATAAGTATAATCCATGCCAAAGCCATAAACTGTTCATTATAATTAGAATAAACAGTTGTTTCCAGATCTGCCTTCGCCAGTTTATCAATCTCTTTTTGCAACAATGTCTGAGCAGAACCAGAATTATCAACACGAATATATACACCGTTACCAGCCTGAGCTATTTCACGACACATTTGTTCATTCAAGCATGTAACAACAACATTTCCATCTTTATCCTTACGATATTCATTGGAACCTTCAATGGGAATCGGAGCTCCTTCCGGAGAGCCTATACCCAAGACATAAACCTGCATTCCTTTTGATGCCGCTTCTTTTGCAGCTTCTACAACACCACCCTCATGGTTTTCTCCATCGGTAATGACAATAATTGCGCGTCCTGCTTTCTCTTGTGGGGTAAAACTCCTGACAGCCAAACGTATAGCCTCACCAATATTCGTTCCCTGACTACTGATCAATGAAGGTGATATAGATTCAAGAAACATCTTTGCCGAAATGTAATCACTGGTAATAGGCAATTGGGTAAATGCCTTTCCTGCGAAAATGATTAATCCTACCTTATCGTCTGTAAATCCTTCAACAAGTCTAGAAACTAGCATTTTAGCTTTGGATAATCGCGTGGGGGCCACATCTTCGGCCAGCATTGAATTGGATATATCCATTGCTATAATTGTTTCTATACCATTACGTGTTATCGTCTCTTTCTTTGTACCAAACTGAGGCCGGGCCAACATTACAATAGCAAGTCCTAACACAAGCCACATAATCCAGAATTTTATAACAGGCCGATAATAAGAGACTTCCGGCATTAAGCCTTTCATTAATTCCATATCACCGTATTCGCTGATTCTTTTTTTACGATGATAACCTGAATATATGAAAAAGACAACCAGCAACGGTAATAAAATCAGCAAATATAAAAATTGAGGATCTGCAAATCGAAACATATATAAATCTCCTGTTTTAAGGTATTTTCTTTAATATTGAATTGCGAAGCACAATTTCCAAAAGGAGTGCTATAATCAGAATCCATGCAAACAACTGATAATCATCTTCACGTTTGCTGAATTCTTTTACTTGTAATTTCGTCTTTTCCAGTTTATCAATTTCCTTATAAACTTCTTCCAGCTTTGAATTGCTGCCTGCACGAAAATAGTTCGCATTTGTTATACCCGCAATTTGAGTTAGCGTCGACTCATCTATCTCAACAGGTATCTGCATATATTGTACCCCTGCATAAGTAGGTACCGGATATGATGCCGTGCCATTAGTACCTACGCCAATCGTATAAACACGAATTCCAAAACTCCTTGCTATTTCTGCGGCCGTTAACGGAGAAATATCTCCGGCATTGTTCGTTCCATCCGTCAATAAAATGACAACCTTCGATTTTGCCTTACTGTCCTTTAAACGAGACACAGCATTCGCGATTCCCATTCCAATAGCAGTGCCATCGGAAATCAATCCCCTCTGCGCAATGTCACATTTAATATTCTGAAAGAAATCCAATAAGACAGCATGATCAATTGTCAACGGACATTGTGTAAAACTCTCACCGGCAAATATCGTCAAACCAATATTGTCATTCGGACGTCCGTTAATGAATTGCGCGGCTACATCTTTAGCGGCCTCCAGTCTATTCGGCTTCAGATCTTCCGCAAGCATACTTGTCGAAACGTCCACAGCCAACATGATATCAATACCTTCAACTTCTGTATTCTGCCAATTATCAGTTGTCTGCGGACGTGCCAATATCAAAATCACCATAATAAAAGCCACTATCCTTAAAACAAAAGGCATGTGTATCAAATAAATTTTATAACTCCGTGGCGCAAACGCATACATATGCGTGTCTGAAACCCGTAGAGCCGGAGAGTTCTTATCTTTATTCAATATATACCATAATATATAAGGTATAAGCAATAAAAACAAAAACAAATATTCTGTATTAGCAAAAGTCATGTCAGCCCTGAATATTAAAAGCATAAATTATAAATATCACGAATCACAAATACCAGTATTGTGACTACAGCCACAGACAAAACAGCAATAAAGCTCAGCAAGACAATTTTTGCCTGTCGAGAGCGTTTTTCCTCTATTGTCATTTCTGCAGGAACAGATTTTGTATCAGGATCAACCTCAATCTTTGTCTGATTAATGAATTCGATTGCATTTACCAGGTTCATATCATTTTCATTCAACAGCGGATTGTGTCTGGCAAATTTTACCAGGTCGGCTGTATTAAACAATGTTTTCAATTCATCCATAGCTTTCTGGTCATTTTCCTGCAACAAACGGTCTATAATCTCAGCTGAGGTCATTTCCAAAGCATTGAACCCAAAACGTTCCTTTATGTACACACGTATTGTATCTGTCAGCTCTGTATAGTAT
>CAYUIJ010000041.1:7819-20066 GCA_964444735.1 uncultured Bacteroides sp.
GTATTCCTTTGAATCACCATGCTGCCAGCTCTTTTCCGATTTAATGCGTTCAAACTCTTTCATTGCCTGCTGATGCGGAGGCAACTTGGGCTCAAGTTTAATTGTATGTATTATCGGTTTGTTATCCTTATATCGGATTATCAGATATATAACCAATACAACCAATGGAACAATAAACAGTGAAAGCCATAAGACAAGTTCCCAATCACTCCATGAGAACGGAGGTGCAAGAATATTTTTAGGGCCAAAAAACTGATCCGGATGTTCTTCATCCACAAACATGGTCAATACCTTCAAAGCCAGGCTTTTTGATGAATAAGCCTTTCCGTCAACAGTCACAGTAAAAGGCGGAATATAATAGAATGCCGAATCAAAAGAGGTTATAATATATTTCTGGGTTACCAGTAAACGCTGTTTGTTATTCAAATACTGTGTGTCAGGTTTTGCTATATCCAGAACTTCCACTCCCTTAACCAATGTGTCACGGACTACAGGCAAAGTTAGTTTTTGATGTGCGTCAAAACTCACTTCAAGCCTGATCTTTGTCTGCTCACCGATAAGTATTTGCAAAGAATCTATTGACGCCTCTACTGTTACATTCTGAGCTGAGACAGACAATGAGCATAATGCAAACAAACAGCCGGCTATTTCTTTTAATTTCTTATGAAAACACATGTGCCTATTCATTTAACTTCGCTTTGCAAATAAACTCAATAAGGATTTTACATAATCCTGATCTGTTCTAATTGAGACTGAATCAACATTGCTCTTTGAAAAAGTCTCGTACAAAACAGCCTGTTTCTCCGTCCACCAGTCATGATGCGCTTTACGTAAAGCCTTCGAAGAAGTATCTATATATTGCATATGTCCGGTTTCCGCGTCACATACTTTCATCAGGCCTATATCGGGCAGTTCTTCTATACGCCGGTCATATACTTGAATAGCCGCAATATCGTGCTTCCTATTGGCAATAGTCAGTGCATTACGAAAATCACTCTGCGTTATAAAGTCACTCATAATAAACGCGGCGCAACGTTTTTTCAATACATGGGTCAGATACTCAATAGCCATCTCTATATCTGTTTTCGTGCTTTTCGGACGGAAGTCAATCAATTCCCGGATAATATAAAGAATATGTTTACGTCCTTTTTTAGGAGGTATAAATTTCTCAATCTTATCTGAAAAAAATATCACTCCAATCTTATCGTTGTTCTGAATGGCCGAAAACGCCAAAGTTGCCGCAATCTCCGTCACCATTTCACGTTTCAGTTGTCTAACCGTACCAAAATCCAGGCTTCCAGAGACATCAACCAATAACATTGCTGTCAACTCACGCTCTTCCTCAAAAACCTTTATAAACGGCTTATGAAAACGAGCGGTTACATTCCAGTCTATATCACGTACATCATCGCCATATTGATACTCGCGAACTTCCGAGAAAGCCATACCCCTGCCCTTGAATGCCGAATGATACTGCCCTGCGAAAATATTACTGGAAAGTCCGCGCGTTTTTATTTCAATCTGGCGGACCTTTTTCAAAAGCTCGCTTGTTTCCATATATTCCAGCTTAGGGCACTTCTACCCGGTTCAATACCTTACTAACGATCTCATCAGAGGTAACATTGCCTGCTTCTGCCTCATAAGTCAATCCGATACGATGACGCAATACGTCATGAGCCACGGCGCGAACATCTTCAGGTATAACATAGCCCCTGCGTTTGATAAAGGCATAAGTGCGCGCCGCCAAGGCCATGTTAATAGACGCACGGGGGGATCCTCCGAATTCAATTAAATCTTTTAATTCTTTCAAATCATATTTATCCGGATAACGAGTCGCAAAGACAATATCCGTTATGTACTGCTCGATTTTTTCATCCATATAGACTTGACGTACCACCTTGCGTGCTTCAAGTATATCCTCACTGCGCAATATAGGGCGAACGTCTTTTTCCTCGCCAGATATGTTTTGACGGATGATTTTCTTTTCCTCTTCCAACTTCGGATAGTCAATGATTACCTTCAACATAAAACGGTCGACCTGTGCCTCTGGCAATGAATATGTTCCTTCCTGCTCTATCGGGTTTTGGGTTGCAAGCACCAAGAATGGCTCGGGAAGCTTAAATGTATCTTTTCCCAATGTTACCTGACATTCCTGCATAGCCTCCAACAATGCGCTCTGAACCTTTGCAGGAGCACGGTTAATCTCATCTGCCAATACAAAATTGGCAAATATCGGGCCTTTATTGACTAAAAAACGTTCCTCTTTCTGGCTGTAAATCATGGTGCCTACCACATCGGCAGGCAGTAAATCCGGGGTAAACTGTATGCGGCTATACCGGGCTTCAATCAACGATGCCAATGTTTTAATCGCCAATGTTTTAGCTAATCCGGGAACTCCTTCCAGCAATATATGTCCGTCTGACAATAAACCAATTAACAATGACTCTATCAAATGTTTTTGCCCCACAATAACCTGATTCATTCCTGCAATCAAGTTCGTTACAAACGCACTTTGTTTTTCTATCCGTTCATTCAGTTCACGAATATCAATTGCTTCTGTCATAGCTTTTTAACGTTTATTTTTTACAATCTGTATTGTTTTCTCATTTTGATTGTCAAAAGTAAAATTTATAATTAACAGTAACAACTAAATTTTACTAAAAAAGATTCTAAATATTATATTTTAAATGTATTTACAATAACATTGCCATATAGCAAGAAAGCAGTTGCTGTCTTATTGGGAATATCAAGAACAATCTGTTTATCTATTTATATCAGAATCTCGTCTGCAACTATTATGCCTTTATTAAAGCAGAGTCATAAGAGAGCGGCAAATAATCCATCTCGTCAATAATATCCATACTTTTACATAATTTAGTGTAAAGCGCAGCTTATAATATCCAAAACCGGAATCCGTCATCAGAATCATGTAAATTCAGTCAAAAAAACGCATTTTAGATCCTGAAAGCGTGCCAATTTGTATAGATTGTCCATTGTCAGTATTCATGCAATTCTCTCTCAATAAACATAAAGCAATAAGACAATCACCTGTCATTGCCATATTTTTCAAGAACTTTCTACACTACAGAGGCATATAAATCATAGTCATCGGCAGAAGTGACTCGTACCTGATAAAAAAAACCTGTCTCCAATTCTTTCTCGGCACATGAAATTAAGACTTCAGGATCTACCTCCGGAGAGTCAAATTCCGTTCTTCCTACATAATAGTCACCTTCCACTCTGTCAATTATGACTTTCATCGTCTTGCCTACTTTAGCGGCGCCCAATTCGGCAGAAATGTCTTCCTGTATGGCCATCAGCTCATCCAGACGATTTTGTTTGACAGCTTCCGGAATGTCATCCCTGTAATGTTCCGCTGCATATGTCCCCTCTTCTTCAGAATACATAAACGCTCCCATCCTGTCGAATTTCACGGTGCGGACAAACTCTTTCAATTCTTCAAAATCCTGTTCCGTCTCACCAGGGAAACCGACCATTAAGGTTGTACGCAAATGGATTCCCGGGACTTCCTTTCTAAATTTCTCAATCAGCGCATATATCTGTTCTTTAGTCACAGAACGACGCATCTTTGCCAACACGCCTGTACTGATATGCTGCAATGCAATGTCCATATACTTGCATACATTGTCATTCTCCCGCATCACCTTGAATAAAGCTTCCGGGAAATGAGAAGGATAGGCATAATGAAGACGAATCCATTCCACGCCTTTTATTTCTGCTATCTGTTCTATTAAATCGGCTATTTTCCGTTCTTTATACAAATCAATACCATAATAGGTCAACTCCTGGGCAATAATCTGAAATTCTTTCACCCCTCGGCTTACCAGCCTTTTCACTTCAGAAACTATATCCTCAACAGGCCGTGACACATGCGATCCTGTTATGATCGGAATAGCGCAATAAGCACATTTACGATCACATCCTTCCGATATTTTTATATATGCATAATGAGAAGGTGTGGTAAGATACCGATCCTGTTCATACTCCGAACGGAAATCTTTTCCTAAATCAGCCAACAGCTCTTTCCAATTGAACTTACCGTAAAACTTGTCAACCTGAGGAATTTCAATCTGAAGTTCTTTCAGATAGCGTTCAGAAAGGCATCCCATCACGTACAATTTACGCAGATGCCCTTTTTCCTTAGCTTCACAAAATTCAAGAATTGTATTGATTGACTCTTCTTTTGCTTTTCCTATAAAGCCGCATGTATTAATTACGGCAATCTCGCCTTTCGGGTTCACGGCATCATGAGTTACTTTATAGCCGTTAGCCTTCAACTGCCTTAACAATTTTTCTGAGTCGACCAGATTTTTAGAGCAGCCTAAAGTTATAACGTCAACTGTATTTTTTTTCATTTATTTTCTCCGAATAAAGAATCAACGAACTCCATTCTGTTAAACAGTTGCAAGTCTTCCAGGCCTTCGCCCAGTCCGATATATTTCACAGGAATCTTAAACTGGTCTGATATTCCGATTACAACTCCGCCTTTAGCTGTTCCGTCAAGCTTTGTTATAGCCAGAGAAGTCACTTCTGTGGACAAAGTAAACTGCCTGGCCTGCTCAAACGCATTCTGGCCTGTAGAGCCATCAAGCACCAGCAATATCTCATCGGGAGCATGAGAAACCACCTTTTTCATCACTCTCTTTATTTTAGTCAGCTCATTCATCAGACCTGCTTTATTATGCAGCCTGCCGGCTGTATCAATTAGGACCACATCGGCATTGTTCGCGACAGCCGAACTTAAAGTATCAAAAGCGACAGACGCGGGATCTGCGCCCGTCTTTTGCTTTATTACAGGAACTCCGACACGCTCCCCCCAAACCGCCAGCTGATCCGCAGCGGCGGCACGAAAGGTATCAGCTGCTCCTAAGCAGACACTTTTGCCGCCTTTCTTAAATTGATAGGCCAATTTCCCTATAGTGGTAGTTTTACCTGTACCGTTTACCCCCACAACCATTATGACATAGGGTTTCTTATTCTCGGGGACATCAAAGTTTGAAGCGTCAACCGCATTGTTTTCAATCAGCAGAGATGCGATTTCTTCTTTCAACAGCCTGTTCAGTTCTTCTGTGGTGACGTATTTATCTTTTGCCACCCGTTCTTCTATGCGCCTGATTATTTTCAGAGTGGTTTCCACACCAACATCCGAAGTGACTAAAACTTCTTCAAGATTGTCAAGGACTTCTTCATCCACTCTCGACTTGCCTGCCACAATGCGTGCTATCTTTGAAATCACGCTTTCTTTTGTCTTTGACAAACCTTTATCCAAAGTCTCTCTCTTTTCTTTAGAGAAAAAACTAAAAAATCCCATAGCTGCACATTTAAATAAATAAAATACTTATTGCAAAAGTAGCGAAAATCAAATTAACGACACAATATGAAAAAAAATTACTGCCATTGCCTTTTTCACAATAAATAACAGGCGCCTGCATACGAGTCTGCACCGACAGTTCAGAGACGGAAAAATCCCCTTGTTGTAAACAAGTTACCACAAGAGGATTCCTGCTATATGCAATTATCTGTCAGTTTATCACTATCAGGCCGGTTATCCTTTCGCCGTTTTCGGCCACTTTGACGATTTTAACCTCGTCATTCTCGTTGATGATGCCGATAACATCCGCACCGTCAGAATCTCTGGTACCCGTGAACGAGATGTCAGGACTTTCAGGACTCATGGAAAGTGTCTGTATCTTATAATCCTCCACGCGGAATTCAGACCTTTGGTAATCTTTCATTGCCGTCTTGATGAAGGTGCGATCCGACCACCTATAAAAATACCATGCCTTGCTTGTAATTCTATTATTATGGAGATCATAAAAATCGGGATTAATATAGAAGACATCATCGTCAGGATATTCCTGCACATAGTCCTGCAGATAGGGAGGAATATCCACCATGGTGCATTTCTCACCGTTGAACTCAAATGCTGCAACATATATATCATAACTCACCCCATAACGGTATAGATATAAGAGCACGGCGTTATGCACGTGATTCACTGCCATCACTTTGGGATAGCAATGTTCGGGTATCTGTATCTGGCAAATTACTTTTTCCACAACACTGCCTTTGCCGGATGTCTCATATTTGATTATCGAATCTCCCCGCACGGAATAAAGATTGCCGTCAAGAATGAAACACATGACATCTTGAACCGAAACATCCGGACACACTATTTCTTCCTGTCTATAAATATAAATATTATCATTGAACCCAAGGGGTTCGTATATGAAAATAAAACCGTCGCCTATTACCTCAAAATCCTGCCGCATAAAATTAAAATCGTATGACGATATCAGCTCCATGGTGAAGTCGGTAACATTTAATTTGTAGAACCCTGCCGGCCCATCGCCGACCGATGTATAAAAATAAAGATTTCCTTGATTGTCTTCTTTTGGATATAGATCCAGTTTACATTTGTACATCTTTCCCGTCTGCATATCTACAAAAGAACAATAATCGGAAAATGCCACGTGGCCCATGTCTGGGTCTGGTTTCGGCAGCAAATCAGACACATCAGAGAAACGCGATACTACCCGCAAAACACGGTCACTCAATTTTTCCAGAACAAATCCGATATTGTGGTCCTGCCCGTCCTCGCCTTTGATGACCAGCCTGGATTCGTTTCCGTTGACATCCAGCTTGAAATAATCACCTTCCTCGCCTTTTTGATAAATAAACTTGGCATCGCTGACATTCAGGCTCGAAAGGTATCTGTAGCCTTCTTCATAGTCTATATCACCGTTACCGCCAGTGCCTTCGTTGTCTTCACTACATGCGGTCATCAAAGCCGCCGCACCGAGCATTAATAAAAACCTCTTCATCGTATGGTCGCTTTTATTTTTTGGCCCCCCCGGGGGCCGGAGTGTGGGGGTTATAATGGTGAAAGCGTGAGGACTGCCAACTTATTTCAACCGATAGGCGTCTGGAAGTGCCGTGAACTAAAACAAGCAACAGTCTCTCACGCCATATTGCATGACGTAAGAGAGATGCCAACTCATTCTCGTTCACCTTTTAGTTTTCCAGACTTTACCGGTGAGAATCAGTTAAACGTTTTCTGTAAAAATCTATTCCGCAATGTCTCGCACCCGTCTCAAGTGCTCTGCAAAGATATGAAATTCAATCGGCATTCAAAAGAAAACGCTTCAAAAATCGCATGCTGGAAAATTAATGTCTGTAAAAAAAGAAAAAGTGAAAAACAAAGATTTTTCTGATAAGGCAAACTGTAAATGCCTATGCAATGACTAAAATAATCGCAGTTTAAAGACAAAACAGCAACAGTCTGAAAACATATCATTAAGAAAATTTTTCCAATATGCTTTTATTTGGATTGCTTTTTTGAAAGCATATTTATATATTTGCAGACAATTAGACATTGATAATACCTATATGCAAATAAAAAGGCTAAATGAGGGAAAAGATTGCGTTTTGTCAAAGAATCATATTCAGGTTTTACGTGCGGAACCGCGCGTATATTCAATATTTAAACGGCAAACGCCTGAATTGAGAAAATACATAAGAATGCTTACTAAAGGTTATACATGAACGACAATATCCTATGAAAATTAAATTCACAAAAATGCATGGCGCCGGTAATGACTATATATATGTCAATGCACAGCGTTATCCTATAGAAAATCCTGAACGTTTGGCCAGAGAATGGAGCCGTCGTCATACAGGGATAGGTTCAGACGGGCTCGTACTCATTTGTCCGTCAGACAAAGGCGATTTCAAGATGCGCATTTTTAATGCCGACGGCTCGGAGGCATATATGTGCGGTAATGCAAGCCGGTGCGTCGGTAAGTATCTGTATGAAGAAGGACTTGCCGGTAAAAAGGATATCAGCTTGGAGACCTTGTCCGGTATCAAGATATTGCACCTGCATGTAAACGATAAAGATATGGTGGAAACGGTAACCGTAGACATGGGAATCCCTTCAGACATTCATAGCGTATCTTTAGGAGAGGGATATATTTCACAAAAAGGAATTTCCGTATCAATGGGCAACCCTCACTTAGTCATATTTGTTGATAGCATTGATGGCATAAACCTGAACGAAGCAGGTCCTGCTTTGGAAAGCCATCCATTGTTCCCCGACAGGGTAAACGCCGAGTTTGCTCAGATACTCTCTAAAAATAAAATCAGAATGCGGGTATGGGAACGTGGCTCCGGCATAACCCAGGCGTGCGGAACCGGAGCCTGTGCCGCCGCCGTGGCTGCAATCCATACCGGCCTGTGTGAAAAAAGCATATCTGTCATCATGGACGGAGGCAGTCTTGATATCGAATGGAGTGCAGATAGACATATCTATATGACAGGAACTGCTACAAAAGTCTTTGATGGTGAAATCTCAATATAAAAATTTTTAATTTATGGCAATAGTAAACGAACATTTCCTCAAGCTCCATGGAAACTACCTGTTCTCTGATATGGCAAAAAAAATAAATGCATTCAGGACCACTCACCCTGAAAAGAAATTAATCAGACTGGGAATAGGTGACGTTACCCGTCCTCTCCCTCCGGTTTGCATTGAGGCGATGCACCGCGCCGTTGATGAAATGAGCAATGCCGATACATTTCACGGATACGGGCCTGAACAAGGTTACGATTTTTTAATAGAGGCAATCATCAGACATGATTATGCGCCAAGAGGGATAAATCTCAGCCCTTCAGAAGTCTTTGTCAGTGACGGTGCGAAAAGCGATACCGGAAATATTGGAGAATTATTGCGCTGGGACAACAGTATGGGAATTACTGACCCTGTATATCCGGTTTATGTGGACAGTAACATAATGTGTGGACGTTCTGGAGTATTAAATGAAGACGGAACATGGAGCAATGTAACTTATCTTCCATGTACAGAAGAAAACAATTTTATTCCGGAACTCCCTGATCACAGAGTCAGCCTGATTTATTTATGTTATCCTAACAATCCTACGGGAACCACATTAACACACGGGCAATTAAAAAAATGGGTGGATTATGCGTTGGAAAACGATACATTAATTGTTTTTGATGCGGCATACGAGGCTTTTATTCAAGAACCCGGTGTCCCGCATTCGATATATGAAATACAAAATGCAAAGAATGTAGCCGTTGAGATCCGGAGTTTTTCTAAAACCGCAGGATTCACAGGAGTAAGGTGCGGATATACCATTGTCCCCAAAGAAGTTACAGCCGCCAATATCAAAGGAGAGCGTATACCGCTTAACCCGTTATGGAACAGAAGACAATGTACAAAGTTCAATGGTGCCGGCTATATCACCCAGCGTGGAGCGGAGGCCATATACACCCCGGAAGGGAAAAAACAAGTCAGAGACACAGTCAGCTATTATATGGAAAACGCGCGCGTAATGCGTGAAGGATTAAAAAAAGCGGGATTTAAAGTCTATGGCGGAATAAACGCCCCTTATTTATGGCTTAAAACCCCCGGCGGCATTTCATCGTGGAAGTTTTTCGACCGGATGCTGTACGAAGTGAATATTGCAAGTACTCCGGGTGCAGGCTTCGGCCCTTGCGGCGAAGGATATTTACGCCTTACGGCTTTTGGACAGCATGAAGAATGTATAGAAGCCATGCGGCGCATTCAGGACTGGATACAAAAACTGCCTTAAAGATAAAAGCGTCTTTGCTAACATAGTCCAAGGGCTCAATGTCTGCACGCACGGAGAATCAGCCTGCAATCACCGGATGAATCAATCAAATATTTTATAAACAGGCAAATCAAAAAAACATTATGTCAAAGTTAAGATTTAGAGTTGTAGAAAAGGCCTTCCAGACCAAGCCTTTGGAAGTGCATGTCCCGTCAGAACGTCCGGGTGAATACTTTGCGAAATACGTATTCACGCGTGAAAGAATGTTCAAGTACCTGCCGACCCGTGTTTACAATCAAATGGCAGACGTTATGGACAATGGCGTGGCATTGGACCGTGACATAGCCGATAAGGTGGCAGAAGGTATGAAACGCTGGGCTATGGAGTTGGGAGCCACACACTATACCCACTGGTTCCAGCCATTGACTGAAAGTACGGCCGAAAAGCATGACGCCTTTGTAGAACATGACGGGAAAGGAGGTATGATGGAAGAATTTTCCGGAAAGTTGCTGGTACAGCAAGAGCCGGATGCATCTTCGTTTCCCAATGGAGGTATCAGAAACACATTCGAAGCGCGAGGATACAGCGCCTGGGATCCGTCCTCGCCTGTATTCGTTGTAGACGACACCCTATGCATTCCTACGGTATTCATCGCTTATACCGGCGAGTCACTAGACTATAAGGCCCCCCTGTTAAAAGCCCTCCGTGCCGTAAACAAAGCTGCGGTAGACGTTTGCCGATACTTTAATCCTGATGTAAGGAAAGTAGTCGCATACCTGGGATGGGAGCAAGAATACTTCTTAGTAGACGAAGGCCTTTATGCGGCACGCCCCGATTTATTACTGACAGGCCGTACTTTGATGGGGCATGAGGCCTCAAAGAACCAGCAGCTCGAGGACCATTATTTCGGAGCCATTCCAACCAGGGTCGCAACCTTTATGAAAGACCTGGAGATACAGGCATTAGAACTGGGCATTCCGGTTAAGACCCGCCATAATGAAGTTGCTCCTAACCAGTTCGAGCTGGCGCCTATATTCGAAGAATGCAACCTCGCGGTAGATCATAACATGCTTATCATGTCACTTATGAGAAAAGTTGCCCGTAGGCATGGTTTCCGGGTTTTATTGCACGAAAAGCCTTTCAAGGGCGTAAACGGTTCCGGCAAGCATAACAACTGGTCTTTGGGAACGGATACCGGTATTTTACTAATGGCGCCTGGAAAAACGGCGGAAGAGAATCTGCGGTTCATTACCTTTGTCGTCAATACGCTCATGGCCGTGTACCGTCATAACGGACTTTTGAAAGCTTCCATAATGAGTGCGACAAACGCTCATCGCCTGGGAGCCAACGAAGCCCCTCCCGCAATCATATCGTCTTTCCTTGGAAAACAATTAAGCAGGGTATTGGACCATATGGAGAACAGTTCTGCCAACGAACTCGTCACATTAAGCGGGAAACATGGTATGAAACTGGATATACCGCAAATTCCGGAACTTCTGATAGACAACACGGATCGTAACCGTACCTCTCCTTTTGCATTCACCGGAAACCGCTTTGAATTCCGTGCGGTAGGCTCCGAAGCAAACTGTGCAAGTGCCATGATCGCGCTGAATACTGCCGTAGCCGAACAGCTCATCCAATTTAAGAAAGATGTAGATGCTCTAATCCGGCAAGGAGAATCAAAAATTGAGGCCATAATACAGGTTATACGCAAATATATCATTTTAAGCAAGCCCATTCGTTTCGACGGAAACGGCTACAGTGACGAATGGAAAGAAGAGGCCGCCCGGCGCGGACTGGACTGCGAGACAAGCTGTCCTCTGATATTTGACCGCTACCTTACGGACGAAAGCGTTCAGATGTTTGAATCTACAGGTGTCATGAACAAAAAGGAACTGGAAGCCCGTAATGAAGTAAAATGGGAAACTTACACGAAGAAAATCCAGATTGAGGCGCGTGTCTTAGGAGATCTTGTAATGAATCATATCGTTCCTGTCGCCATTGAATATCAGACAAAACTGATAGACAATGCATATAAGATGAAAAAGCTTTTCCCGGCCGATGAGGCCGGCCGGCTATCTTCCGAGAATATAGCCATAATACGCAAGATAGCGGAACATACAAATTACATCAAAGAGCATGTAGATGCTATGGTGGAGGCCCGTAAGGTCGCAAATAAAATAACGTCTGAACGTGAAAAGGCAATAGCCTATCACGATACTATCTCTCCTATGTTGGAACGTATACGATATCACATAGACAAATTGGAACTAATTGTTGACGACCAGATGTGGACTCTGCCCAAATATCGCGAGCTGTTGTTCATCAGATAGCCCGTAATCCGAACGGTATCAAAAAAGGGGTTGTGCCGGTTTTTTTGACACAACCCCATGCCGGCGGCTTATGGTCTTAAAGACTGATTACCGCAGCTCTTAGTTCCATCCGGGATTCTGCCCAAATTCATCCGGATTTGATATAGTAGTCAAAAATCCATTAGGAATAGGACGCAGATCGCAATATTCATTTACATAAGGCGCCACATCAGGATTATAATTAAGTTCCTTTATATAACGTACCAGATTGCCTGTGCGTTTCAAATCAAACCAGCGGATAAATTCTCATTTATGGAACAG
>CAYUIJ010000042.1:0-10312 GCA_964444735.1 uncultured Bacteroides sp.
CTCACCAATGACATTTCTTCAGAGTCCAAAGGCTTTCTTCCTACAGTATGTATTCGGGACTTTCCTAATCCGTGACCGCCATGACAAACTATGTACGGCATCTAAAAATAAGCCCGATAAAGGAAACACTCTATCAATCTGTAACTTTTGAACCTACTGATCAGAAAACGCATCATTCCAAAGAATCCGCATCCTTTAAGGATTGCTTGGAGAAATGCCTGACTGCCTTGACTATCTGTTGTCCCATGCCAAAATCGGCTGTTGTTTTCCGAAGAATCCGGAACCGTATCTGAGTATAGATGCCCAAAAAAGACACTTTCTTTGTTTTATGCTTCAATGCACATGCATTAATGCGTATGCAAGAAACGATATCCGAACCGTTTGCATGCAGCTTTCTCCAATTCTTCTCTTGCCGAAGGATCTGCTATCTTTATTAATGCATGCGCACGCTGTGCCATATCTTTTCCTTTCAGGAAAGCAATTCCATATTCTGTAACTATGTACTGTGCCTGTGCGCGTGTAGTTACGACTCCGGATCCTAATGTAAGAACAGGTTTTATTTTTGATTCGCCTTTTTTTGAAGTCGCTGTCATGGCGATAAAAGTTTTACCTCCTTCTGAAAGCCAGCCTCCATACATGAAATCATGCTGGCCACCTACACCGGAAAACATTCTCGTTCCAATGGAATCGGCACAAATCTGTCCCGTAAGGTCAACTTCAATAGCAGAATTGATAGCCATTACTTTCGGATTCTGACGTATAATGAAAGGATCATTGGTCCATGCCACGTCTTTCACTATAATATCTGGATTCTTATCCATGTATTTATATAGACGATTTGATCCCAATGCCAGTGAAGCTACACTCTTATAGGGCATTATCACTTTCTTGGAATTATTGATAATTCCTTTCTGAATCAAAGGCACGACTCCGTCTGTCATGGCCTCTGTATGCAATCCTAAATCCTTATGGTCATACAAGGCATCAAGTACAGCGTTCGGAATACCTCCTACTCCAATCTGTAAAGCAGCTCCGTCGGGAATCTGTTCTGCAATATAACGTCCAATCTTCTGTTCCTTTTCGTCAGGCTGCGCAATAGGCAATGTTACCAACGGATCATCAACCTCTACACAAGCATCAAACCGTGATATATGAATCACAGCATCACCATAAGAGAAAGGTACCTGCTTGTTAACCTGCGCAATGATAACCTTGGAACTTTCTACTGCAGAAACAGCCAAATCGGCAGAAATGCCAAAGCTGCAATATCCCTCTTCATCAGGAAGAGACACGTTCAGCAACGCCACATCCAAAGGAATTGTTTTTTCGCGGAAAAAGCTCGGAATCTGTCCCAAGAATCCAGGTATTGCCTGTGCTTCTCCTCTATCAATCGCCTTACGAAGACAATTGGCAATAAACAAACTACGCGGTATAAAAGAATCACGCAACTCAGTCACTGCATAAGGCGCATCACGACGGCCTACCGCAAAGGCTGAATACATCTCCACACCTTTAAGCTCATGCCCGCGGGCAGTCAATGCATCGAGCAAGATCTCAGGAATAGATGTACTTCCCTGTATATAAACTTTGTCATATGACTTTATTAATTTTACGGCTTCGGCCGCTGTCATAAAATTTGCTCTCATATCAACTTCCTACTTCAATTAAGAGGATGGTTTTTATTAAATATACGCAATCTTTCGTCAAGCAATGCATAATCATCTCCTTTTATCATTGAGGTGCATACACGCATGCCTTGTTGTTTACTACCCGTAGTCCTTAAGGAAATAGCAGAAATGCCATAATATATAAGATCTGCCAGCAAATCATCACCGGTATATCCTTTACGACCAATAGTGAAAAAGAAACCATCACTTACATCTTCATCCAAATCCTTGTCATATACTATGTGGAATCCATGACGTTTGAATATTTCTTTCAAACGGGCTGCACGACACGCATATTCACGGGTATTTTCCACAAAATTCAGTTTTCCTTCACAAGCAGCCTTATACATGGCAGCCAACGCATATTGTGCAGAATGAGCGACTCCAGAAGAAAGCGTGTATATGATGACATAAATAAAAACACGCCCCAATGTATCAATTCCGAATTCTTCTCTTAAAGCCGGGTAACTTCTGTTATACAGTTCATTTGATATGGCTACCATCGCAATACGTTCGCCTGCATAACTGAATATCTTCGAGGCCGAAAGCATTAAAATATAGTTGGAAGTATAACGTGCCACTGTTGCCTGATACGGAGGCTTATACGGATGTCCCAGGTCTTTACGGAAATCCATATCCAGATAGGCCAGATCTTCTATAACAATAGCGTCATATTTGGTGGCAAGCACTCCTATATATTGTAACTCTTCTTCAGTCAGACATACCCACGAAGGATTGTTGGGATTAGAATAAATCATTGCCGCAATACGTTTTTCTGAAAGGATTTCCTCCAATTTATCGTGTAATTTTTTCCCTCTGCAGTCGTATATATCAAACGACTCACGCCTATACCCCAATACCTTTGCCTGCAAAGGCTGAACAGAAAATCCGGGATTAATAAACAAGATCGTATCTTTTTCAGAATTCAAATGAGTTGTCAATATAAACGATGCAAAAGTTCCCATCATTGAACCTACGGTAGGAACGCATCCTTCAGGATTCACCTCGATATTCAAAAAGGCCTTAATAAAACGGGAAGCTTCCTGCTTTAACGGAGTTATACCCGAAATATTAGGATAAGCCGAAGGCACTCCGCTGTCCAAAGCCTTTTTCTGAGCTTCAATTCCCTCTCTGCTGGACGGCAATCCCGGAGAACCCATTTCCAAATGAATAAACTTCTCACCCGTACGCTTTTCGATTTCTTCTGAAAGCGCGACAGTCTGGCGAATGGTTGCATCACCAACACGCGCGATATGCATATTGCGCAAAACTTCATTCACCATGTCTGATTGAAACGGAACTGCCATAGACTACTTATTTAAAGATTCTTGTGCACATTTTAATCCGGCACGGAAAGCTCTCAGATTCATTTCTCTCACAGCTTCTCCCTTACGCTCGAACACACAGCGTATTCCTTCTTCAATCTTGTCTGTTCCTATTCCAAGTAACGGAGAAGCAGCTCCCAACAATACGATGTTGGCTGCACGCGGCGATGCCACTGTTTTTGCCATTGCATCCACATCAATGACAACCGAATGTTTCAGCTTCTTTATCTGATCCATAAGTCTCTTCTGATCTGGATAATCCGGAATATTGACAAACGGAACTGTATTTGTGATTATCCATCCTTCTTTGTTCAAATAAGGAAGATAACGCAAAGCCTCCATCGGTTCCAACGAAATGATAATGTCTGCTTTTCCCAAAGGTATTAAATCTGACGCTATAGGTTCTGAACTGATACGCAAATTTGATTGCACATCACCACCGCGCTGGCTCATTCCATGCACTTCAGCCTGCTTAATATACAGACCTTCGTTAATTGCTGCTGATCCAATAATTGTGGCAATAGAAAGGATACCTTGTCCTCCAACGCCTGAAAGTATAATATCTGTACGCATAAATTCTTATTTTTGCTTGTTATGACGACGTGCCGTCTGTATGCATTCTCTGCGAGGTATAATAACACTTACACCTTCATATTCTATCTCTTCACGAATAATCTGTTTCATTTCTCCCATATTCTTTGGAAGTGGCACAACAACCCGAATATGTCCGGGATCAACTCCTATGCCCTGACAAATCTGTTCCAAACGGCCAGTCCCTGCAGAATCCTGTCCTCCGGTCATACCGGTTGTCAGGTTATCTGATATAAGAATCGTTATATTAGAATTCTCATTAACAGCATCCAGCAAGCCTGTCATGCCAGAATGAGTAAATGTAGAATCACCTATAACCGCTATAGATGGGAATTGGCCCGCATCAGCAGCACCTTTGGCCATTGTAATGGATGCCCCCATGTCTACAACAGAATGAATGGCACGATACGGTGGAAGGAATCCTAAAGTATAGCAACCTATATCACTGAACACACGGCTGTTTTCATATTCACAAACAACTTCATTCAGTGCCGCATACATATCTCTATGACCACATCCCTGACACAATGCAGGCGGACGAGGAACAACCAACTCACAAGGAGGATATACCCCTTCATTTTTCAAGCCTAAGGCCGAAACGATATTGTCAGGGGTAAGTTCACCTGTACGGGGCACTTCACCAGTCAAGCGTCCTTTAATCACTTTTCCACTGTCAAGCACACCACGAACCATTTCTTCAACCACAGGTTGTCCGTCTTCCAACACCAATAAAGAGTCACATTCATTAGTCAAACGATGAATCAAACCTATAGGGAGAGGATACTGAGAAATCTTCAGCAGTGGATAAGGACATCCGTCCTTGAAATGTTCCATTACATAATTATATGCTATACCGCATGCGATAATACCCAATGAATGATCTTTACCGTCTGTATATTTATTATATACGGATTTTTCAGATTCATTCAAAAAGTCTGCTTGCCGAGCTATCAATTTTACATTCCGCTTACGGGCTACTGATGGCATCAGAACCCATTCTCCCGGGTTGACCGGAAAAGACATTTCATTCATTTCATGCACGACACCGGTTTCAACAACAGCACGTGAATGAGCCATACGCGTAACCAGGCGCATCAATACCGGAACTTTATAATGTTCAGAAAAACTAAAGACATCATTCATCATGGTATAAGCTTCTTGCTGAGAAGAAGGTTCAAATACGGGAACCATTGCAAATTTTCCATAAAAACGAGAATCTTGCTCATTCTGTGACGAGTGCATCGATGGATCATCAGCTGCAACAACAACCAAGCCTCCGTTTGTTCCAGTCATTGCAGAATTGACAAACGCGTCAGCAGCAACATTCATTCCTACGTGCTTCATACAAACCATTGCGCGTTTTCCCATGTATGACATACCCAAAGCCGCTTCCATTGCAGTCTTTTCGTTGGCAGACCAATGACGATGAATATTCCTTTCCTCTGCTAACGGATGAGCTTGAATGAACTCTGTTATTTCTGTTGAAGGAGTACCCGGATATGCATATACTCCTGAGAGCCCGGCATGAATGGCACCCAACGCCACAGCCTCGTCTCCTAAAAGAAGATGTTTATTATTCATAATTCTCAATGTTTTTCATGATATCACAAAATTATAGTTTCTTTCATTTTCAATCAAATACTCAAGAGGAAATATCAATCATCTTTCTATTAAAAAAACATAATTCAAAAGTTTAATCAATATTTTTCCAGTACTATATTGCTTAATAATCGTCTAATTAATACCATTATGTCACAACTTCTATTATGCTATACCTATATATACTAAATAAACGAGCATAGGAAGTGCCAAATGACTTTCTATATTGTTCATATCAGACATCAAAATTTGATACTATCCTATAAAATCCAAACATTACGATGGCATTGTTGATCAAATAAGTTTTAAGCTGAAAGCACGAATATTAAAAAATTATCATGTAAATTTGCATATAAATATAAGAATATAAACTTATCAATGAACAATGGAAAAGAAAAAAAAAGAAAATACATCTATCAACAATTCCAATTCAGATTCTATACTAAAAAAAACAATAAATGCTTTCAAGAGCGAAATGTTACAATTTGCAACAGGACTAATTCTCATGGTTTTTTCTGTATACATGCTTTTGTCATTTACCTCTTTCTTCATTACAGGGAATGCCGACCAAAGTATTGTGAATGACACTTCGGCCAGCAGTTTATTATCGGCAAATGATAATATACAAAATTCCACCGGAGCACGAGGAGCACACATGGCAGAATTCCTAATCAACCAATGTTTCGGATTTTCTGCGTATCTTATTGCATTATTCCTTGCAGTTGCAGGACTGAAGCTAATGAAAGCATATCACTTCCGCATATGGAAATGGTTTTTTGGATGTACCATCCCCATGTTATGGCTTTCTATATTTTTCAGTTTCTTATTTGAAGACTCGTTTGGGAACAGCTTTATATATCCTGGCGGTATGCATGGGCATAATGTCAGTCAGTGGTTATGCGCACAAATAGGAAATACCGGACTGATTCTTTTCCTGTTGTGCACTGCTATTCTATACATATTATACGTAAGCAGAAAAACCATCAACATAATAAGAAAAGCCCTGCATCCTTCTTTTAAGAAAAAGGAAGAAACCTCCATACAAGCTGAAGACACTTACAAAGAAGGAGACAATGTAGCCAAACAAAAAACTGAAAAAACAGACAATATACAACAAGAACAGGAAGAACCGGAAACAACTCAGACTTTGACATTTGATTTAAACACCCAATCTTCTAAACCTGCGGAAGTCAAAAAAGACACCTCGGAGGAACATGCTGCAAAAAAGGCCGAAGAAGAAAAAAAAAATGAACTTATAGAAGAAAAGCCTGTAGAAGGACCACCCAATATGGAAATTAACATAGGGGGAACAGAACAAGATAAGGAAGTAAATCCTTTGTCTCCATACAATCCTAAACTTGATTTGGAAAATTATCATTATCCGACAATCGGCCTGCTAAAAAAATATGAAGATAATTCTCCATCCATAAACATGGAAGAGCTAAGTGCCAACAAAGACCGCATTATTGAAGTCCTTGGAAGCTTTGGAGTTAAAATATCGTCAATCACAGCCACGGTCGGACCTACCGTTACCTTGTATGAAATCACACCCGCACAAGGGGTGCGTATTGCAAAAATACGTAATTTGGGTATTGATATGGCATTAAGCTTGTCTGCCAAAGGTATTCGTATTATAGCTCCAATTCCTGGAAAAGGAACCATCGGTATTGAAGTGCCGAACTCAGAAGCCAAGATTGTTCCTATGCGTGACATTATCGCCAGCAAAGAATTTCAGGAATCCAAATACGAACTGCCTGTCGCATTGGGAAAGACAATCACCAATGAAGTCTTTGTCGCAGACTTGTGCAAAATGCCCCATGTGTTGGTTGCCGGCGCAACCGGACAAGGCAAATCCGTCGGCTTGAATGCCATCATTACTTCATTATTGTATAAGAAGCATCCGGCAGAATTAAAGTTTGTAATGGTAGACCCCAAAATGGTTGAATTCAGTATGTATAACCCGATAGAAAAGCATTTCCTTGCCAAATTGCCCGATGGAAATGAAGCAGTCATTACCGATCCGGCCAAAGTAATACAAACACTGCAGTCTTTATGTATTGAAATGGACAGCCGCTATGAGTTGCTTAAGGCAGCCAATGTCAGGCAGATAACAGAATACAATCAAAAATTCATCAACCGGCAGCTGAACCCGGAAAAAGGACACAAATATCTGCCCTATATAGTGGTTGTCATTGACGAATTTGGAGATTTGATCATGACTGCCGGAAAAGAAATAGAAACACCTATTGCGCGTATTGCCCAGAAAGCAAGAGCGGTTGGCATTCATATGATTATTGCCACCCAGCGTCCTTCCGCCAATATCATCACAGGTGTTATCCGTGCGAATTTCCCGGCAAGAATAGCATTCAAAGTCTCCACTATGACGGAATCCAGAATCATATTGGATACGCCCGGAGCAGATCAATTGATCGGACGTGGAGACATGCTAATTTCACAATCCAACGAATTGACAAGAATACAGTGTGCATTTGTGGACACTCTCGAAGTAGAGCGCATTACAGAATACATCAACAAGCAGCAAGGTTATCCTACAGCATTCTATTTACCAGAATATGTCAGTGAAGAAAGCGACAGCGGCATTGGTGAAGTCGAGATGAACCGGCTGGATCCAATGTTTGAAGAAGCGGCACGTCTGATCGTTTCTAATCAGCAAGGATCAACCTCATTAATCCAAAGAAGATTCTCAATCGGATATGCCCGTGCCGGACGCATTATGGATCAGCTGGAGCACGCAGGGATTGTCGGCCCAAGCGAAGGAAGCAAAGCCCGCCAAGTTCTTTGCATGGATGAAACGGATTTGGAAATGAAACTGAAGAATCTGTTACAATGAAAATTATCAATATTATCAGCAACAATTATGAAAGGGAATTTTATTTTTATTATAATCCTATGCATTTTCTCTTCTTACGCAAAAGCGCAGAAAGATGCAAAAGCACGCCAGATTCTGGACAAAACCGCGGCCATTATTGACAATGGGAAAGGAGTGGAAATCAAATTTGATATTACGGGCAGTGTAAACAAACAGCAACAAAATAAGATACAAGGACGCATTTCAATCAAGAAAAACAAATTCTTCCTTCAATTACCATCAAGCATTACATGGTTTGACGGAAAAACACAATGGACATATCTCCCGGAAAATGAAGAAGTCAATCTCAGTAACCCAACTCCGGAAGAATTGCAAAGCATCAATCCATACTCATTTATATATTTATACAAAAATGGATATGATTACCAATATGTAGGCTCTAAAAAGTATAATGGAGAAAACACTTCGGAAATCAAATTGACAGCACAATCTCCTAATAAGGATATTCAGACGGTTGTCTTATATGTCAATAATTACAATAATCAGCCAATTCTTATAAAAATAAAAGATAAAAATAAAAATTGTGATATTATTAATGTGCTATCAATAAAAAAAGATATAATTTTACACGACAGCCAGTTTATCTTTAATAAGAATTTATATCCAAATGCTGAAATTATTGACTTAAGATAATAAAAACATAAATTCATGGAAACAGAAAAAGTCAGATGCCTGATTATAGGTTCAGGCCCGGCAGGATATACTGCGGCAATTTATACAGGCCGTGCGAATATTTCTCCGGTTTTATATGAAGGCATCCAGCCTGGAGGACAATTGACAATCACAACGGAAGTAGAAAATTTTCCTGGATATCCAGAAAGTGTTACGGGGACTCAGTTGATGGAAAATTTACGTAAACAAGCCGGGCGTTTTGGTGTTGAAATACGAAGCGGTATTGCCGTCTCTGCCGATTTGAGCAAGGCTCCATACAAAGTAACATTTGATGACGGTAAAGTTATAGAAGCATCTGCAATCATTATTAGTACGGGAGCTACTGCCAAATATCTTGGTTTGGAAGATGAAAGGAAATATGCCGGAATGGGCGTAAGCGCATGTGCTACATGCGATGGATTTTTTTATCGTAAGAAAGTAGTAGCTGTAGTAGGTGGCGGAGATACAGCCTGTGAAGAAGCCACATACTTGGCAAGCCTGGCATCAAAAGTTTACCTGATTGTACGTAAACCGTACCTGCGTGCTTCACAAATTATGCAAAATCGCGTATTGAACAATCCTAAAATTGAAGTGTTATTTGAACACAATACAGTAGGCTTATTCGGAGAAAACGGCGTGGAGGGAGCGCATGTAGTTTACAGAAAAGGTGAACTGGATGAGAAACGTTATGATATCGCTATAGACGGTTTCTTCCTGGCTATCGGCCACAAACCAAACTCTGATATCTTCAAGCCATACGTAGATACTGATGAAGCTGGTTACATAATAACAGAAGGAGCAACACCACGCACAAAGGTACCAGGAGTATTCGCTGCAGGAGATGTTGCCGACCCGCATTACCGCCAGGCAATTACAGCAGCAGCCAGTGGATGTAAGGCTGCCATCGAAGCCGAAAGATATTTGAATGAGCACAATCTATAATGTGAACACAATTTTGATTGGCTATAAATTAATGGCACAGAGAGAGTTGTTTTTCTGTGCTTTTTTGTATAAAATGTTATGGGCAGAAAAACGAGAATTTCATTTTCCAGTATATTCCTATGCAGCCTGTTATTAATGTGTTCATGCCGAAGCGTCATCCCTGCCTGCAATTATAAGGAATTAGCCCATGCAGGAATTGTTCTTGGCATAGACATTGATAAGACAGACAATCATAAATTATATATGGAAGCGTCACGATGGATAGGAACTCCATACAAGAACGGGGGAAATTCCAAACAAGGGACAGACTGTTCCGGTTTGACATCCGCAATATATCAAAAGGTCTATAGAAAGAAACTTCAGCGAAGTGCAGACGGACAACTTAAAAAAAATTGCAAAAAAATCAGCAAAAGCAATCTTCGTGAAGGCGACTTGGTGTTTTTTCATGGCAAGCACTCGTATAAGACCGCAAATCATGTAGGAATTTATCTGAAAGAAAACAAATTTATTCATACAAGTTCCAGCCGTGGCGTTGTTGTTGATAATTTAAACAGATCCTACTGGAGGAATTCATGGCTTTCGGGTGGAAAAGTTAAATAAGCCTCTAAAAAGAGACAGACAATAGAATGTCCGACACAAAAATCCGA
>CAYUIJ010000042.1:10412-19813 GCA_964444735.1 uncultured Bacteroides sp.
TTAAATAAGCCTCTAAAAAGAGACAGACAATAGAATGTCCGACACAAAAATCCGATAAATCGTACTTTTCCCTGGAATCAATCGGCGGCAATTATGAAATCCAACGGTTCCCTCCTCTTTCTTCCTGAAAAAAGATTGGACTATTCCGTCATTTCAGATGTGAAGGGAAACAATACGGAAACAGTAGTTTACCTGGAAAAGAAAACGGGATTCCCGGTGAATGATCAAACGCAAAGGCAGGAAACAGGGAAATCTATGATCCGAAGGTGGCTTAAGATTCCCATGCTTGCGGCAAGGAATTTCCCCTGAACACCCGCTGTTGCCGGGCGGCTGTAAAGAATCGGCATGCGTTACGTAAGCCGTAACTGAAAAACCGATAGCGAAAAGCAGCCGCATGACGCATGATCCGCGTCTTTTTTAAAAAGATGTTACATTGATTGTCTTCCTCACAGCTGCAGACTTCCGGCATTCTGTCTGGGTCCATACGGTGATCTTCCTGAGTGCCAGTACCATGCGGAAGAACGGCTTACCATCAATGCGGGCATGAGGATACGGCACTGACATGTCTTGCCGGATGACATATTTTCTGCTATTGCCGCTTATTGTTTCTTTGAGAAGAACCCGTCATTGATGCCTGTCTCATAATGACCGGACAACTAAATATGTTTTGAGTCATATAGGAATCACGTTAAAATACGTTTTTTGTTTGCCTTTAAAATAAAAAAGTCTGGCATATAGCATTAAGAGAACTATATAAAGCTTACCTTTGCACCGATTTGGAATATAAAAAAAACAGACAGCCTGTGATATTAATGAAGAAGTTGCTTCTTATTACAATAATACTTACCGGATTTTTTTCAACAAAAGTGCATGCGCAAATAAGCGATTCAATACGTATTAGCCTGTTGACTTGTGCTCCGGGTCCTGAAATATATTCTCTTTTTGGACATACAGCCATACGCGTGGAAGTTCCTTCCCGTAAAATGGATTTGGTATATAATTATGGAATATTCAGTTTCCAGACTCCTGATTTTATTTATCGTTTTGTTAAAGGAGAAACCGATTATCAATTAGGAATTGTTCCGTATTCATATTTTGAAATGGAGTATGCCGGGCGAGGCTCTTATGTAGTCCAACAGGAACTGAATCTTTTTCCGGAAGAAAAAGAACGTCTGATAGCTATTTTGGAGGAGAATTACCTTCCTCAGAACAGAACATACAGATACAATTACTTTTATGATAATTGTACGACCCGTGCCCGTGATAAAATAGAAGAAAGTATTGATGGAAAAGTCATTTATCAGGTTGATTGCGAACCGTTGACTTTTCGTAAAATCGTACATCGCTTTACAAAGGATTTTCCCTGGTCTGAGTTTGGAACAGACTTATGTTTGGGCAGTGAGGCCGATAAAGCCATAGATCTCAGAGCACAGATGTTTTCTCCTTTTGTTACGATGTACGCAATGGACAGTGCTGTAATCCGTACATCCGACGGTTCTTTACATCCGTTGGTAAAACACAGTTCCCGTATTGTAGATCCGGTTTCTTATCCGCGTACAAAGGAATTTCCCCTTTCACCCATGACTTGTGCCTTGATTGTATTGGCATTGTCTTTATGCATATCATTGCTTGAATTGCGTTATAAATTTGCGACATGGTGGTTTGATTTGATTTTGTTTGGCGCACAAGGCATAGCCGGTTGCGTTATTGCTTTTTTGTTTTTCTTCTCGGTTCATCCCACGGTAGGTTCAAATTATCTTCTTATAATTCTTAATCCTATTCCGTTGGTATATTCGCCATGGATGCTCTATAAAGCGTTAAAGCATAAAAAAGACTTATACCATATAGGAAATGTTGTTGTATTAACACTTTTTATAGTATTCTGGTGGCTGATACCGCAAAAAATAACGCCAGTTATGTTACCTTTGACACTTGGCTTGTCAATACGTTCCATAACAAGAATAATTGTAACACGAAAAAGACTTTCATGAAAGGATGCCTTTTAACATCTTTAGTAGCCGCTTTGGCTCTTGCAAGTATACAGGCACAATCTGTAGCATCTTCGCCGAAGCTTGTTGTCGGTATAACAATAGACCAGTTCCGGACCGACTATATGGAAGCTTTTTCTGCTTTATACGGTGAAAAGGGCTTTAAACGTCTGTTCAAGGAAGGACATGTGTATGCTAACGCATCATATACTTTCAAGCCGGTAGACCGTTCTTCTGCAGTTGCGGGCATTTACTCAGGTACTACACCTTATTATAACGGGATTATTTCCAACAGATGGCTTGATCGTAATACACTGAAAATTGTGTCATCTGTAGATGACAAGGATTTTATGGGTATTTATTCTGCCGAAAATACTTCTCCGTGCAAGCTGTTGGTCTCTACGATAACTGATGAGCTGAAAGTTGCAACACAAGGACAAGCTTTGGTGTATGCGATTGCTCCGTTCCGTGATGCTGCCGTATTCTCTGCCGGACATGCAGCCAATGCGGCATTGTGGATAAATGATTATACCGGCAAATGGTCTGGTTCTACTTTTTATGGCGCTTTTCCTTCATGGATAACTACATATAATGATCGTCAGGCACTTGATACCCGAATTGGCGATATTGCATGGGAGCCTTTACAAAATAAGGCTTTATATACATATTTTTCTTCAGAACAGCCGCGTGGGTTCCGTCATTCATTTTCTGACTACAAGAAGTTTCGTCAGTTTAAGACTTCCGGATTGGTGAATGAGGAGGTGAACCATATGGTAGATCGTTGTTTGCAAGGCACTACGATAGGAATGGACGATGTTCCTGATATGCTGTCTGTAACATACTATGCCGGGAACTATGAACATAAGTCAGTAACAGAATATCCCGTTGAAATTCAAGATACCTATGTCCGCCTTGATCAGCAATTAGGACAACTGATTGATATGATAGACAAGAAAGCAGGCATTCATAACACGCTTTTCTTTATAACTTCTACAGGTTACAATGACCCTGAAGTGGCGGATCTTACTGCTTATCGCATTCCTACAGGAGATTTTTATATGGAACGCTGTACGGCATTGCTCAACATGTATCTGATGGCTGCTTATGGACAGGGAAAATATGTAGAAGCATATGACGGCCTTCATATTTATTTCAACCATAGTCTGATAGAACAGAAACAACTGAATTTGCCGGAAGTACTGAATAAGTCGGCTGAATTCCTGGTCCAGGTTAGTGGAGTGAAAGCTGCCTATACGGCTCATGAGCTGATTTTGAATGCCAATACACCGGAGAGAGAAATGCTTCATAATGCGTTCAATATGAATGTTTCGGGAGACATCGTGCTGGAGTTACATCCGGGATGGAAGTATATCAATGAGGAGCCATTGGCCGACAGCCATTATATTTCAGAGGCTGTAATCAATTTCCCGGTAATCTTTTTTGGTTATACTTTAAAACCTCAAGTCGTACATGCGCCTTTGACTGTTGACTGCATAGCTCCCACAGTAGCACATTTTATGCGTATACGTGCTCCCAATGCGTGCCGCGCTTCTGTTATCAGCAGCATCCGCTGACATGCTCTTTTGTTTTTTGCTGAATAATCAGTATTTTTATTTAACTTTTCACCGTATTTAATTAACGTGTGTAGCAATTCATTTCGTAAATAATAAAAATAAAATATAATATGGGATTCAATGATTTTTTAAGTAAGCTGTTCGGAAACAAGGCTACTCGTGATATGAAAGAGATAGCGCCGTGGGTTGAGAAAGTAAAAGCAGCATATCCGGCTATAAGTCAGCTCACAAATGACGAACTTCGTACCAAGACCAAAGAGTTGCGGCAGTACGTGCGTAATTCAGCGCAGACTCAGCGTGAAAAGATTGCCGGACTTAAGACAAAAGTAGAGGAGACAGAACTGGAACAACGCGAGGCTTTGTTTGCACAGATTGACCAGTTGGAAAAAGATGTGCTTGATTGTTATGAAAAAGCACTTGATGAAATCTTGCCGCAGGCATTTGCTATTGTAAAAGATACAGCCCGCCGTTTTTCAGAAAATGAATTCATTGAAGTTACGGCTACAGACTTTGACCGCGAGTTGGCCGCGACCAAAGATTTTGTTCATATAGAAGGTGATAAGGCTGTTTATCAAAATCACTGGATGGCCGGAGGTTCTGAAATACAATGGAACATGGTTCATTATGATGTACAGCTTTTTGGTGGCGTGGTTCTTCACAAGGGGAAGATTGCTGAAATGGCAACCGGTGAAGGCAAGACGCTGGTAGCTACCTTGCCTGTATTCCTGAATGCCTTGACCGGTAATGGTGTACATGTCGTAACCGTGAACGATTATCTGTCAAAACGTGACTCTGAATGGATGGGACCATTGTATGAGTTTCACGGATTGAGCGTAGACTGTATTGACAAGCACCAGCCTAATTCTGACGCGCGTCGTAAAGCGTATATGGCTGACATTACTTTTGGTACCAACAATGAGTTCGGTTTTGACTACTTGCGTGACAATATGGCCAACAGTCCGAAAGACTTGGTACAACGTACGCATAACTATGCCATTGTCGATGAGGTTGATTCCGTATTGATTGACGATGCACGTACACCGTTGATTATTTCCGGACCTGTACCTAAAGGCGAAGATCAGCTCTTTGAACAGCTTTGTCCGTTGGTAGAACGTTTGGTTGAGGCTCAACGCAAGCTGGCCACTCAGTTCCTGACAGATGCCAAAAGACTGATTGCGTCAGAAGACAAAAAAGACCGTGAATCCGGTTTCCTGGCCTTATTCCGTAGTCATAAGGCACTCCCTAAAAACAAACCGCTTATCAAGTTCCTGAGTGAACCGGGTATCAAAGCCGGTATGCAGGCGACGGAAGAAATTTACATGGAGCAGAACAACAAACGTATGCCCGAGGCTGTTGAGCCGTTGTACTTTGTCATTGATGAGAAACTCAACAGTGTAGATTTGACAGATAAAGGTATTGACCTTATCACCGGAAATTCTGCTGATCCAAACTTGTTTGTATTGCCCGACATTGCTTCCATATTGTCAGAACTGGAGAATGAGAAAAACCTGACAGACGAAGAAAAACTGGCAAAAAAAGACGAGTTGCTTACCGATTATGCTATTAAGTCAGAACGTGTGCATACCATTAACCAGTTGCTCAAGGCATATACCATGTTTGAGAAAGATGACGAGTATGTAGTGATTGACGGGCAGGTGAAGATTGTAGACGAGCAGACCGGACGTATTATGGAAGGCCGTCGTTATTCTGACGGATTGCATCAGGCTATTGAAGCAAAAGAGCGCGTAAAAATTGAAGCTGCAACCCAGACCTTTGCTACCATTACTTTGCAGAACTATTTCCGTATGTATCATAAACTTTCGGGTATGACCGGTACTGCCGAAACTGAAGCAGGCGAGTTCTGGGATATCTATAAACTTGATGTAGTGGTTATCCCTACAAACTGTCCTATTGCACGCATTGATATGAACGACCGTGTTTATAAGACCAAACGTGAAAAATATAAAGCCGTCATTGAAGAAATAGAAAAGATGATTAATATCGGCAGACCGGTATTGGTGGGTACAACTTCAGTTGAAATCTCTGAGATGCTTAGCAAGATGCTTAGCATGCGTAAGATTGAGCATAATGTATTGAATGCCAAATTGCACCAGAAAGAAGCTGAAATCGTAGCAAAAGCCGGTATGAGCGGAACGGTAACCATTGCAACCAACATGGCAGGCCGTGGTACCGATATCAAGCTGAGTCCGGAAGTGAAGGCTGCCGGAGGTCTTGCCATTATTGGTACAGAGCGCCATGAGTCACGCCGTGTAGACCGTCAGTTGCGTGGTCGTGCCGGACGCCAGGGAGATCCAGGATCTTCTGTATTCTTCGTTTCACTTGAAGACGATTTGATGCGTTTGTTTGCTTCTGAGCGTATTGCCAAAGTAATGGACAAACTCGGATTCAAGGAAGGCGAGATGATCGAGGCCAGAATGATATCCAATTCTATTGAGCGCGCCCAAAAGAAAGTTGAAGAAAACAACTTCGGTATCCGTAAACGTTTGCTTGAATACGATGACGTAATGAACAAGCAGCGTGTGGTTGTGTATACCAAGCGTCGTCACGCATTGATGGGCGAACGTATCGGTATGGATATTGTCAATATGATTGAATCCTGCTGTATTGCTGCCGTTGAAGGAAAAAGCTATGAAGAAGTCAAGATGGAAGTATTGCAGAACTTTGCCATTGAAATGCCTGTAACCGAAGAAGAATTCAACAAGGAAAATGAAGATGTGATAGAGACCAGACTGTTTGATGCGGCTATGGCCAACTTCAAGCGTAAGACAGATCGTATGGCACAGATTGCCATGCCGGTTATAAAAGAGGTTTATGAAAATCAAGGCAGTGTATATGAGAATATTCTGATCCCTATAACCGATGGCAAGCGTATATACAACAATATCTCATGCAATCTGAAAGCTGCTTATGAAAGTGAATGTCGTGAAATTGTAAAATCATTTGAGAAAACAATTCTTCTTCACACCATTGATGAAGCATGGAAAGAAAACTTGCGTGACCTTGATGAACTGAAACATTCTGTACAAAACGCAAGTTATGAGCAGAAAGATCCGCTTTTGATATTCAAGCTTGAATCAGTAACTCTGTTTGACAATATGGTGAAGAAAGTCAATGATCAGACTATTTCCGTACTGATGCGCGCACAGATACCTGTCCGCGATCCCCAGCAAGTACGTGAAGCAGTTCCAAACCGGTTGCCGCAACGTCCGCGCTATCAGGAGACCAAGACCGACTTGAACGATCCGAACCAACGTGCAGCTGCCAGACGTGATACTCGTGAAGTAAAACGTGAACCGATACGTGTAGAACGTACAGTCGGACGCAATGATCCCTGTCCTTGCGGAAGCGGAAAGAAATATAAGAATTGTCACGGACGTAAACTTTTCTGAGAAAAACCTCATAACGGAAATTCGGCATCTGTCATTTTTGTCAGTGTACCGGATTTCCTTTTTTACCATTTTACTTTATCTTATATGTATATAAGGTTAATTTCTGTATTCTCGTAAAAATTGATTTTAAGTGTCTGCATTATGAAACAATCCTTGCTCATATTATTAGGGTGTATAACAGGCATAACCTCTTGTGTCTCATTCACAACAGTCGAAGACCTGTCAGTAGAATCATTGCTCCCTGCCGATATTACCTTTGCACCGACTGTGAAAACGATTGCCATCATTGACAATACGGTTCCTGCAAGCATTCCTGCTCTTAACGGAGTAACGGTGAAAACCACTCTTCAGGCAGATGGAGGTATTGTGGCAGAAAAACTGGCAACAAGTATTGCCAATGCCAATTATTTTGACAAAGTAGTTATTTCCTCCACGAACGCAGGCAATGATAACCCTGATACCCGCGTGTTGCATCCGGATACGGTGATGATTCTTTTGAAAAAACTGGGAGTAGACATGCTTCTTACAGTAGATAAAGCCAAGATAAAAACCCGTTTTGCATATACTGATTATAGAGATGAATTGTCATACATATCCGGTATAGTAACCGCACAAACACGTTTGTATATGCCGGAACGTACAAAACCTTTCCAGAATTTCATTGACTGCGACACGCTTTATTGGCCTATGGCAGATCTCACTGATAAGACTGTCATAACGGAAGCTTCCGAGTATATGGGAGAGATGGCCATGGAGCATGTTTCTCCGCATTGGAAAGAAGAAGGCCGATACTGTTTTAGTGGCGGAAGCATTAACATGCGCGATGGCGCCGTTTCCATGCGTGAAAATGACTGGGGCTCGGCATTTGACAGCTGGATGCTGGACTACAAGAGCAAGAGCGGAAAAAAGAAAATGCGGGCTGCCTATAATATAGGTTTGTATTATGAAATGGAAGGCGATATGCAGTCCGCCATAAAATACGTGCAGGAAGCACGTAAGATAGCTGTTGGCAATGTTCGTCCGAAAGAAGATAGTACATTGATGAGACTGCCCGATGAATGGATATTCATAGACCGTTATCTGAACGCTTTGCAGCAGAAAGAATTGCTTCTACAAAAGCTCAATCTCCAGTTGGATCGTTTTAACGAGTGATTTTTCTTTTGTTGTAACTGACATTTTTTGTATTTTTGAGTTGACTTATCAACTATTTAATAGCAGGATACAATCATGAAGCTTAGCCCGCAATCACAAAGCAATATAGAAGAGGCCATTAAAAAAGCTTTGGCATCTTTCAATGCCGCTTCAGACCAGCAAGTCATTACGGATATTCATTTGCAGCCGCAAACAGAAAACGGAGGCAGGCTTATTGTATGGGATGACGATGACAACAAGCGGGCTACTGCAATGGTGCCTGAATGGGACGGATATGATGACGATGATTTGTATAAAGAGGCAGAGTTTCCTTTACGCAATGTATTGAAGAGAATGAAAGAAAAAGAGATATTCGACAAGATCTCACTCATGAAGCCGTATTCGTTCACATTGATCAATGAAGACATGGAGACAATAGTAGAACTTTTTCTGGTAGACGATGATACGCTGATGCTGAATGATGACGGACTCTTGAAAGGATTGGATGAAGAGCTGGATAGTTTTCTGAAAGAATTGCTCGAATAATAATTTGTAAGAAACGCAAAAAAATGATAATACAAGTGAAGTTCGAAGGCGGAATGCCCTCGAACTTTTTTGTTTGTGCCATAATAAGACGAAAAGTCAAAAGGTTGACAATAACTGTCCCGAATGTTCCGCCTACGCCATGTTTTTATAGTCAAACAGAAATACATTGCAATAGCTTTGTTACGTAATCATTTCAATCAAGCGTTTTATTTATTGGATGCTTGCTTTTTTTTATGATATTTCACAAATCATTGTCTTTAATACTTATCCCGGTTATTTCTTCAATAACAGCCATGCAATAGCAGGCATTACCGTTCCAAATGTTACCAACCATTGCCAACCGGAAAACGTAATAGCGAAAAATGATCAAAACGTATTACTTTAATTCATCTTTTTCTTTTTTAATAAACTATATGATAATCCCGCATTGGATCTGATCCAAGCAATTTCATCAATACTAATAACGCACACCATATATCCCGCTAATGTCTTAATCCTTATTGTAAATGGAAGTTACTCTACGAGCTATGCGGACATATTCAAAAATTATTTCGCGAACACGTCTTAATCCTTATTGTAATGGAAGTTACTCTACGAGATTATATCTAACTGTGGTCCACTTGGTTTAGGCGGTGTCTTAATCCTTATTGTAATGGAAGTTACTCTACGAGGCAGCCGCTGGCGAAGGTCTCTTCGGGCAGACTCTGGTCTTAATCCTTATTGTAATGGAAGTTACTCTACGAGGACCCTAC